>CAJURI010000032.1 GCA_910588795.1 uncultured Duncaniella sp.
TACCGAGTCTGTCGGATATTCGGTTAGCCCTGCCACGGAACTACGCCGCTGCTCCCGAATAATAGCGTTTTTTCAGTACCTTTGCAATGTGACAGACGCAGTCAAATATATTTGCTTCGCATTGATATCGCTGACCATAACCTCATGTTCAAGACCACAGTCAGGACGTGAGGTTATCCGGCATATTCATGCCTTGGACAGTCTTGCAGAACTTAAGCCCGATTCCGCACTCTCTATTATAGACCGTATAGACATTGAATCGCTGCAAGAAACCGACAGGACTGATGTCCATTATGCGAAAGGATGCGCAAAACTGAGACTGAACAATTTCCCGGATGCAACGCAGTCATTCCTTCGTGCAGAAAAATCAGCAGAAATAACCGGCAATGATTCGTTACTACTGCTGTCACGGCTCAGAATGGCTGATCTGTCCGACTCGATTCATGATGACAAGTCCAAGACATACTACTTGATCAGGGCATGCGAGGTGTATGCACACACAAAAGATTATGACAATCTATACACCACATTGTCCGAAATGACAATATTTTCAATGACACGGCATCCTGAATACATCGATGAAATAAACCGCCTTGCCAATCTGCTGAAGGACAACGATACAGTACCCTCATACACCAAAGACTCCATATCACGAGGCGAGCTGATACTGAGACACACCGGAGAGGCATACCAGCTTGGATATATCACCTATTTCCTCGACAACCGACGACTGCATCCTTTCAGTCCTTCAATATTCATCGAAAACATCCTGGAGGATCGTGAATGGGAGAAAACAATCACTAATGACTCAACCATAATAGAGCCACATGATGCCATACTCATAGCCGAGGTTTTATGGAGAAAGAACCAGGATAGGAAAGCGCATGAGTTTATCAGGCTTTACACCGACAAATACCGTGAAAAAGAGCCGATACACAGTCCCAATCCAACCACAGGGTGTCTGGAATTATGCTCCATCGGGACCCCGGATCTGCCTCCGCTGAAAACGCGTCTGTACAGCATGTTTCAGAACGATGTGAGAACGGCAACAATGCAATTCCATTACCGGGAACAGCTGAACTACGAGCAGACCATACACCGGCAACAAACGGTATTGATACTCATGACAGTTACAATATTGCTGATATTGTCGGCAATAATACTCTATCTACGCGTCACCGCCATACGCCGGCAGCATAGGGAGGAGGAGTATATGCGCACAGCCTCGGAGCTGCATACCGCACTGGCAGAAATGGAAGGGAAACACCTGAACACGCTCAACCACCTGTGCAACACATATTACGAAAACTATTCCCACGAATCAGCCAAGTCGAAGGCGGCCCGCGAAGCTCAACGCGCCATCGAAGAGATAGCCGGAGACCCTGACCTCTATACCCGGCTTGAAGCACGGCTCGATGCCTCGGCCGACGGTGTGATGAGACATCTGCATGAGGCGTTCCCAAACATAAAGGAGATCGACTCACGCATGTACACGCTCAACGCCATCGGGCTGACCATACCGGCCATATGCATGCTGCTAAAAGAGCGTCGCGAGGTAATCTAAAACCGACGCCTGCGTCTGCGAAGCCGCATTCAGGAATCCGACACTCCCCACAGGGATCAACTGCTTAAATATCTGAGATAGGACAAAACCTGTCAGCAAGACCTGTTTTGCGTGAAGGGTTGATTGAAGTTTGGCGCATTTATCTAATTTTCACGCTTGGCACGCAAGAGTGTCATATGTTTTTTGTACCTTTGCACATTAAAACCAAAGAACTGATCAAAAAACATCATCACTCTCATGGAAGAAATTGCCTCAAAATATGATCCTCGTGCCGTTGAGGACCGTTGGTATGCCTACTGGCTGGAGCATCGACTGTTTCACTCCGAGCCCGATGCCCGTGAACCGTTCACCATCGTGATACCGCCTCCCAACGTCACCGGCATACTGCACATGGGGCACATGCTCAACAACACAATCCAGGACATACTCGTGCGCCGGGCACGCCTCATGGGTAAAAACGCCCTTTGGGTTCCGGGCACCGACCACGCAGCCATAGCCACAGAGGCCAAGGTGGTCAACAAACTCGCACAGGAAGGGATCAAGAAAAGCGACCTCACACGCGAGGAATTTCTCAAGCACGCATGGGAGTGGAAAGAGAAACACGGAGGCATAATCCTCGAACAGCTCAAGAAACTCGGCGCATCATGCGACTGGGAACGCACTTCGTTCACCATGGACGAGATCCGCTCAAAGAGTGTGATCCACGTATTCGTCGACCTCTACCGCAAAGGGCTGATATACCGCGGCAAACGTATGGTGAACTGGGATCCCAAAGCCAAGACCGCGCTGTCGGACATAGAGGTAGTCTATAAGGAGGAACACTCCAGGCTATACTATCTTCGCTACAAGATAGCAGGGGAAGAAGGCTACGCGATAGTTGCCACAACCCGCCCCGAGACCATCATGGGCGACACCGCCATGTGTATCAATCCCGAGGATCCCAAGAACCAGCATCTCAGAGGCAAACGTGTGATAGTGCCTCTCGTGAACCGCGAGATACCCGTCATCGAGGATACATACGTGGACATAAACTTCGGCACAGGCTGTCTGAAAGTGACTCCCGCCCACGATATGAACGACAATATGCTCGGCGAGAAACACGGTCTCGAGACCATCGACATATTCAATGATGACGCCACCATAAGCGAGGCTGCCGGGATGTATGTAGGCATGGACCGTTTCGCATGCCGCGAACAGATAGTCAAGGACCTTCAGGCTGCCGGACTCATCGAAAAAATAGAGGAATATGAGAACAAGGTGGGATACTCCGAACGCAATCAGGACACCGTCACCGAGCCCCGACTGAGCGACCAGTGGTTCCTCAAGATGCAGCATCTTGCAGAGCCGGCACTCTCAGCAGTCGAGGACGGTGTGATAAAATTTGTCCCCGAAAAGTTCAAGACCACATACCGCCGCTGGCTCACCGACATACGCGACTGGTGCATATCGCGCCAACTGTGGTGGGGTCACCGTGTGCCCGCCTATTATCTGCCTGACGGTTCGTTCGTAGTTGCCGAGACACCGGAGGAGGCTCTTGAGCTCGCAAGAGAGAAGCAGCCCGGCCTTACCGCCGCCGACCTGCATCAGGACGAGGACTGCCTCGACACATGGTTCTCCTCATGGCTATGGCCCATCTCCCTCTTCAACGGCATACTTGACCCCGACAACGAGGAGATCAAATACTACTACCCCACCTCCGATCTTGTCACCGGCCCCGACATAATATTCTTCTGGGTGGCTCGAATGATTATGGCTGGCTACGAATACATGGGCAAACAGCCATTCAACAATGTCTACTTCACCGGTATAGTCCGCGATGAGATAGGGCGCAAGATGTCCAAACAGCTCGGCAACTCCCCTGACCCGCTGGAACTCATAGCCGACTACGGAGCCGACGGCGTGCGCATGGGCATAATGCTGTCAGCACCTGCAGGCAATGACATATTCTTCGACAAAAAACTCTGCGAAAACGGTCGAAACTTCTGCAACAAGATCTGGAACGCATTCCGCCTTGTAAAAGGTTGGGAAGTGGACGGCGGCATAGCACAGCCGTCAAGTTCGGCCACAGCCATCAAGTGGTTTGAAAGCCAGCTCAGCAAGTCGATAGCCGAAATCAACGACTCGTTCGAGAAATTCCGCATCTCCGAAGCTCTTATGAGTGTCTACCGCCTGTTCCGCGACGAATTCTCCTCATGGTATCTCGAAATGGTTAAGCCGGAGTACCAGAAGCCGATCGACCGCCCCACCTACGATGCCACCATAGGATTCTTTGACTCACTTCTCCGCATGCTGCATCCGTTCATGCCGTTCATCACCGAGGAACTCTGGCAGCACATCGGCGACCGCCGCGAAGGAGAGTCGATCATGTATGCCTCAATGCCCGAGACCGCCGAGATCGACAACGATCTGCTCGCCGCCGTAGAAAAGGTCAAGGAGATAGTCAACGGAGTACGAGGAGTGCGTGCACAGCGCAATATCCCCAACCGCGAGCGTCTGACTCTGCTTGCCATCAACGAGAATATAGAGCTCGCAGATGTGATAATCAGGCTTGCCAATCTTGACAAGACAGGCACAACAGCTGAAAAAGATCCGGCCGCAGCATCCTTCCTTGTCGGGACAACCGAATTCAACATACCGCTGCTCAACAACATAGACGTGGAGGCCGAAAAAGCCAAAATAGCCAAGGAGATCGACTACTATGAAGGCTTCAGAAAATCAGTGGAGAAGAAACTCTCCAACGAGCGTTTCGTGTCCAACGCGCCTGCTGCCGTAGTAGATGGTGAGAGGAAGAAACTCGCCGATGCCGACACCAAGCTCGCCGCACTTCGCGAGACACTCGCCGCACTCTCATAGCCTCCAGCACAACAAAGTTTATAAAGCCACAATATGCCAGCACTCGACATAGCTATCCTCATAGTGTTCGCCGTATCGGCTGTAATGGGATTCCGCAGGGGTCTCATAGCCCAGGTAGGCTCTGTCGCAGCCATAATAATCGGCATAATAGCCTGCCGGATGTTCGGAGCGCAGGTCACCGAAATGATAATGCCGTCAGGCGGCATCGAGGAAGCCAACTCAATGTCAAGATACGCGGCCTCGATACTCGCCTACTGCGCCATCTACATAGTGGCGTATTATGCGGTGATAATCATAGCCAAGCTGCTTAAGCATGTCACCCACACATTGCTCCTCGGACCGCTTGACCATATAGCCGGAGCAGTGGTGAACATTCTTAAATGGTTCATGGTTATGAGTGTGGCTCTCAACCTGTATATAGTCATGTATCCGGGGACCGACATCCACAAGGCATCGCGCCTTGGGGAAGGTCGGCCGGTGACATGGATCATAGATCTCGCGCCCGCTGTATGGGGTGCCATAAACAATGACAATGGAAATGAACAATAACATACCGGAATCCGCCGGAAAGCCCGGCAAGACAGCCGAATCCAACGATGAACTGCTCAACAGAGCTACATCGGGGGAGTACAAGTACGGCTTCACATCCGACATAGACACCCACATAATACCCAAAGGGCTCAACGAGGATGTGGTCAGGCTCATATCGGCAAAAAAAGGTGAACCTGAATGGCTTCTGGAATTCCGATTGAAAGCGTTCCGTCACTGGCAGACACTCAAGGTGCCCGACTGGGCATACCTCAAAATACCCGAAATCGACTTCCAGGACATTAGCTATTATGCCGAGCCTGTGAAAAAAGAAGGACCCAAGAGCCTCGATGAGGTCGATCCGCAGCTGCTTGACACCTTCAACCGGCTCGGCATACCGCTGGAGGAACAGAAAGCACTGTCAGGAATGGCAGTCGATGCCGTGATGGACTCGGTGAGCGTCAAGACCACACACCGTGAGAAACTTGCCGAGAAAGGGATAATCTTCTGTTCCATATCCGAGGCTGTCAAGGACTATCCTGACCTCGTAAAAAAATATCTCGGCACGGTGGTCAGCTACCGCGACAACTTCTATGCCGCACTCAATTCGGCAGTATTCTCCGACGGATCATTTGTCTACATCCCCAAGGGTGTACGTTGCCCCATGGAGCTCTCGACCTATTTCCGCATCAATGCCTCCGGCACCGGACAGTTCGAGCGTACCCTCATAGTTGCCGACGACGATGCCTATGTGAGCTATCTTGAAGGGTGCACCGCCCCGATGCGCGACGAGAACCAGCTGCATGCCGCCATAGTGGAAATCATAGTCGAGGACCGCGCGGAAGTGAAATACTCTACAGTACAGAACTGGTATGCCGGCGATGCGGAAGGACGCGGAGGCGTCTACAACTTCGTGACCAAGCGCGGCCTGTGTCGCGGCGACCACTCCAAACTGTCATGGACACAGGTGGAGACCGGCTCGGCCATTACATGGAAATATCCGTCATGCATACTCAAAGGGGACTATTCGCGAGGAGAGTTCTATTCGGTGGCTGTGACGCGCAACCACCAACAGGCCGACACAGGCACCAAGATGATTCATCTCGGCAAGAACTCCACCTCCTACATAGTGTCAAAAGGTATATCGGCAGGACACTCCGAGAACTCCTACAGAGGGCTTGTGAAAGTCGCGCCGGAAGCCACGGGATGTCGCAACTACACGCAGTGTGACTCGCTACTGATGGGAAGCCACTGCGGGGCGCACACATTCCCCTACATCGACATTCTGAACGACACAGCCATAGTGGAGCACGAGGCCACGACATCCAAGATCTCGGAGGACCAGCTCTTCTATTGCAACCAGCGAGGCATACCCACCGAAGAGGCTGTCGCACTCATCGTAAACGGCTATGCCCGCGAAGTCATGAACAAACTCCCCATGGAATTTGCCGTCGAAGCTCAGAAACTCCTTCAGATATCCCTCGAGGGATCCGTGGGCTGAGAATCCACAGCAACCGCCATGTCACAACCATAACACACCCATATGCTGCAAGCCGCCCTCTACCTGCTTCCGTCCACAATGAGCGATGCCCCTGTGGATTCAGTGCTCCCCCGTGCCAACCTACAGATGGTACGGGAGATAAAGCACTATGTGGTGGAGAATGTGCGCACGGCAAGACGGTTTCTCAAACGGTGTGACCGTGAGATAGACATAGACACGCTCACATTCACCACACTTGACGAGCATACGCGCCCAGAGAATGTCCCGGCCATGCTTGCCCCCATAGAGCAAGGACTGCCCGTAGGTGTAATCTCCGAGGCAGGATGTCCGGCAGTAGCCGATCCGGGGGCCGACCTTGTGGCGGCGGCACAACAGAGGGGTATGACAGTCGTGCCGATGGTCGGACCGTCAAGCATCATAATGTCGCTCATGGCATCAGGCTTCAACGGACAGACTTTCGCATTCAACGGTTATCTGCCTTACGAATCAAAAGCTCGTGCCGAGAAGCTCCGCGAGATGGAACGGCTCATACGCACACGACGACAGACCCAGATATTCATTGAGACACCCTACAGAAATAACCGACTGATCGCCGAACTCGCATCAACGCTGCCATCAGGCATGCGGCTGTGCGTAGCCTCGGACATTACAGGACCTAAGCAAGAAATAATCACCCTTCCACTCGCCAAATGGGCAAAGCGCGCTTACAATTACGATAAAGTCCCTACAATCTTTCTCCTCTACAACTAACACACACCTTTTAACCGCCCTCTACTACCATGCGCCGCAAATACAGCCCACCACACCACCAGCAACCCGGCCTGTTCGACGGACTCGATGACTTCAACGAGCGTCTTGACCGAGGCTTCGAGATAATACCGTCCGAGAGGATGGCCGATATAGCACGCACACACATCGCGCAACAACCGGAAATCGACGATCTACCGCCGTTACAAGCCTCCGACAGAGTGTTCTTCATGAGTTTCGGCAGCGGGAGCAGCGGCAACTGCGCATATGTAGGCGACAGGAACAGCGGCTTTCTCGTTGATGCCGGAGTAGACGCAAAAAAAGTCACGACCTCGCTGCTTGCAAACGGCATAACCATGGACAGGGTGAAGGGGATCATACTCACCCACGACCATCACGACCATATCTCGCAGGCATACGCCTTACTCCGTTCCAACCGCCACATGCGCCTCTACTGCACACCCCGCACATTCAACGGCATACTCCGCCGCCACAATGTGTCGCGCCGCATAAAGGACTATCACCAGCCAATATACAAGGAGTTCCCCTTCAAGCTCGGCGAATTCGAGATCACTCCATTTGAAGTGATGCACGACGGAGCCGACAACGCTGGATTCTTCATAACACACTCGTCGGGCCACACCATGGCTGTCGCCACCGATCTTGGATGCATATCACCGCGCGTGGATTTCTACATGCGTCAGGCCGATTCAATAGTGATCGAGGCCAACTATGACCACCACATGCTTGTCACCGGCACCTATCCGGAATATCTTAAAGCCCGCATAGCGGCCGACAACGGACATCTCGACAACAAGGTGACTGCTGCATTCATATCGGAAATAATATCCCCACGTCTGCACAACCTTTACCTGTGCCATCTGTCACATGACAACAATCTGCCGCAGATAGCACTGCAGACCATCGAAGATGCCATATCCAGGCGTGATGATGCACTCACACTGCTCCAGAGCCTTCGCCTTGTGGCCCTACCGCGCTACGCCTCTACCCCGCTGTACACACTCTGACTACATAATAAACAGAAGACACCTGTTGTTGCATATGACAACAGGTGTCTTCTGTTTATTATGTATTAGCTCTTATCTCAGAAATATAGGCAAACCGCCTGTCAATCATTATAGTTTTTGAAGAGCGATCCGGTAGTTATAACGTCAGTATAGGTCGACGGCACGGGGCGCAGTGCATATTCAGGCTTGAAGTATTCGGCAAGCTCGGGAAATGTGGACTGGAGATAGCTTGCATCCTTGTACATGCCTGTACGCTTCAGGTCATAGAAACGGGTGAACTCACCGCAAAGCTCACGGGCACGCTCGTCAAGGACAGTTCGAATGTCGGCTGCTCCGGAAAGAGGGTTGGCACCTGCACGCTGACGCACCTTGTTTATATAGCCCATGGCCTGTCCGCCTCCGTTCATCACAATGTCATATTCGGCAGCAATCAGATATATCTCCGCCATACGCATCGGGAAAACAGCGTTGAGATTGCCAAAGCGGCTCTTGCCGTAGTTAGCATCAAAATAGTTGGAGCTGGCATGCTTGTTGAGAGAAGGATAGAAATAGCGGAAATGGTTCTCACCCGCACCATCCTTCATTACAATGGCCTTGGAGGCATCATCATACACATCCTTATAGTCGATAAGAAGATAATTGGAATTGGGCTTGCCTGTGATCTCGGCAGCATAATTCGCATCCTGCGGCATGACAAAACGGATTGCCACATCACCGACATTGATCTTTGAGCCTACCATAGAGTTGTCCTTGTCATAGTTTGTGGCATCTCCCTCAGTCCAGGTGTATACCTGATTGGCTTTCCACTCCGTGATAAAGAGTTTGTGGAAACGAGGATCAAGCGATCCGTCGGCCTGCACATAGAGGCTCAACAGATACTGTGTGGGCATGAAATCGCCCTGCACGCCACCATCCCAAGCCTTGCGCGCCTCCTGGTTATCCTTGCGTGCGCCAAAATGGTTGAGCTGACACAGGAAGTGCTCGTCATTGCGGTTGGTACGGTAGTTGCCGTTGCTTGATCCATGAGCGTCAGAACCTGCATATACCGAATATTTCCAGAGAGCCTCCTTGTTGGCCTTATTGTTGCTTTCGGCAAACACATCCTCGAAATCGGGATACATATAAGCATTATATGTTGATCCACCCGACTCACAATCAGTGATAAGATCCTTAGCGGCGTTGAAACCTTTCTGAAGGAACTCGTCGGTACCGTACTGACGTGTAGCGAGGCATGCCTTGGAAAGATATCCGAGAGCGGATTTCATAGTCGGATTGCCGTCAAAATTATCATCCCCCTTGGGAAGCCATTTTGAGGCAAATTCAAGGTCAGGAATGATAACATCACGGTAAATCTCTATAGGCTCTGTGCGGGTGGGAGAATAGTTGTTCTCCTTCTGCACTTCAGTGAGCTTTACCACCCCTCCGAACATCTCGACAAGATTATAATAGTACACAGCACGGAGGAAACGTGCCTCGGCAACCTTGGCATTTCGCTGCTCCTCGGTGGAGAACGAGCATGTAGCACCGGCCTGAATGGCCATATTGCATGCGCCTATGCCGTCGTAAGCGGCATTCCAGACACCGCCGGTGAATGTGAGATTGGGAGAGGCGTTGGCAAAGAACTTGAATATATGGTCACTGGTGCCGAGCTGATTGGTCCTGGCGGTCCAGAGATCAGTGTTTCCCTCCATCAGTCCCATAAAATCTATACCGTTATAGAACTGACGCTCCAGGCCGAAGTAACACTGGTTAAGGAGCTTCTCATAGCCCTGAGGAGTCGAGCCAAGCACTTCGAGCGAGAATTCGCCCGGATTCACTTCATCGAGTGAACAGGACTGCATCATGAGAGTCGCACCCACTCCGCAAGCCCACAGTATGTTGGATATTTTACGTTTCATTATTGATATTCTTAAGGATTAGAGAGTAAGGTTGACACCGAATACGAACTGCTTGTAGGTGGGGAATGCATCCGATCCACCGGTCTCGGGATCAGTGCCCTTGAGTTTGCTGTCATTAACAATTATCCAAGGGTTGTAAGCAGTGAAGTAAAGGCGCAGACGCTCAACAAGAGCTTTCTGTGTGAGCTTGCCGGGGAGCGTGTAACCGAACGTGATGTTCTTGATCTTGGCGAACGATCCGTCCACGACTCTCAGAGAAGGCATCACCTTGCTCTGCTTGTCACCTGTACCGGGACGCGGATAATAGGCACCCTGGTTGTTTTCAGTCCAGTAATCCACACCTGAAATCTGGTTAGTGGTACGTGAATTCTTGGCGTCATAGTATCCGAGGAGGTTGCTCTGTATGGTCTGGCCGAAACGACCCATCATGAACACCGAAAGATCGAAATCCTTATAATTGAACGTATTGTTAAGACCGAGTATCCAGTTAGGATTCTGATGGCCGAGAATCATGCGGTCGCTGTCGCCATAAGCGTGCACGCCTCCGTCGCCCTTTCCGTTTTTAAACTGCTCAACAGTCTCTATACGTATGAAACCAGGCTCAACCTTATATTTCGCCATAAGATCGGCATCGTCGCCTGTTCCCCAGATTCCGGCGTATTTCCATCCATAGATCGATTTGATAGGGGCTCCTTCAAAGAGGCTTTCATTGATAAGATTCCCTCCGGGAAGCTCCTTGATACGCTCCTTGCTCCAGGTAGCTGTAAGAGTGGTGGACCAGTTGAAGTCTTTGCTTACGATATTGCGGCTGTTGATAGTGAACTCAAAACCATGATTCTCGGTCTTGGCGAGATTCTCCCATCGTGAAAGCGGGCTGCCCCACCCTGTCACACCATCGGTGATAGGCACTGTGCGCTTGTAAAGCAGACCTTTGGTCTCGGTACGGAACCACTCCACAGAACCGTCGATACGGTTGTTGAGCACCCCGAAATCAAGACCGACGTTCCAGTTGTAGGATTTCTCCCATCCGAGAGTGCTTCCGGCATATGTGCCGGTGTACTGGGCGAACTGCACAGGCTTGCCGCCTACAGTCACACCACCGTTGGGATAAAGATATGCCTGGGTCTGTGTCACATATGCACCTGTACCGCCGGCATTGCCGGTTATACCGTAGCTGACACGCAGCTTGGCGTTGCTCAGCCAGTCACGGGTGCTCTCCATGAACTCCTCGTCGGAGATACGCCATGCCAGTGCACCGGCGGGGAACGCGTCCCATTTGTGACCTTCCGAGAACCAGCTGACACCGTCCCAGCGGTTGGAGAATGTGAGGAGATAACGTCCCTTGTAGTTGTAATTTACACGGAAGGCATATGACATCTTCTGTGTACGTGAATAGTCGGAATAAGTGTACTGGCTGCCTGATCCGGAAAGCAGACGATGATACTGCCATGTGTCAACATCGAAGCCACCGCTTCCGGCAATAGTCTGTTCGGTGGTGTTCTTGTTGTAGGATGTGATGAACTGCGCCCCGAATGAATGATCCTTTATGTCGGCATTGTATGACAGGATGTTCTCCCAGGTGTATGCCCAGTTGTCATTGTGTGTCTTCTGTGCGAAGGGCGACTTGGCATAAGTAGGCTGATTGGCGGTAGCCTGCGCTCCCCAGTACTGACCGACGCGACCGTTGGACAGGACAGCACTGATCTGCGAACGGAACTTCAGCCCCTTGAACGGAGTGATCTCAAGATAGCCTATTGAATTGATATATGTCGACTTGGTATTGTTGGCAAACTGATTCTCGATAAAGTCGCCGAGAGGAGAGTCCTGATTGTCGATATAACGATGGTTGAGTTTGCCGTCCTCATCGTATGCATCGCCGAGAGGGAATGCGGTAAGAGACTTTGTGAAAGTATTCTTCACTCCGCGGTCATGGTCGGAGTATGTGAGGTTGCTTGTGAAACCGATGGTGGCATACTTGTTGATCTCCATATCGGCATTCAGACGCAATGTGTACTTGTCAAGTTCGTCATTCGGGAGCAATCCTTCCTCCTTTGAATAGGATGCAGATGCAAATATACGGGCCTTCTGTGTGCCGCCGCTTACTGAAAGAGCATACTTCTGAGTTGTGGCACGGCGTCCTGACGCAAGATCCACCCAATCGATCCACTTGCCATCCTCAAGAGCTGCAGTGTAGGCTGGATTGCCCATGAGTGTGGCATCATCGGTAGGATAGTTTCCATTGATATATCTGTACGCCTCACGCTGATATGTGAGCCACTCGTCGCCCACCATGCCATGCTTATAGTTGACATCGCCACTGAATCCGTAATATGCATCGAAGTTCACGATGGCCTTGCCCTCCTCGCCGCGCTTGGTGGTGATAATCACCACGCCATTGGCACCGGCAGAACCGTATATGGCAGTCGAGGACGCATCCTTGAGTACATCGATTGACTCGATATCGCTGGGATTGACCTGGCTGTAGCTTCCGGGGATTCCGTCAATGATGAACAGGGGCTCGTTGCTACCGTAAATGGAACGCGATCCACGGAGGAGGATATTGACATCGCTTCCGGTCTCACCGCTCGACTTCGTGATATCCATACCCGCGATCTTGCCCTGAAGAGCCTCCATGACATTGTTGGTAGGAGCGATAACTACATCAGAATTTTTCATCGAGGACACGGCTCCGGTGAGATCACGGCGACGCACTGTGCCATAGCCCACCACCACAACTTCATCAAGCATCTCGCGGCTCTCCTTGAGAGTCACATTTATGACACTGCGCCCGTCAACAGGGACTTCCTGTGTGGTATAGCCCACATAACTGAACACTAAAGTAGCTGAGGGGGGGATAGTTAGCGTGAATTTGCCATCAAAATCCGTAGCGGCACCGTTCTTGGTCCCCTTTTCCATGACAGTCGCGCCTATCACCGGCTCGCCTGTCTCATCAATCACTGTTCCACTGACCGGTATGTTCTGTGCCTGAGTCATAAGGGCAAGCACAGCAAAAAGTACCGAGAAGCAGATACGTCCCAGACAGGAATACGACCTGTGCTGAGAACCCCTGATTTTTAGAGATTTCTCGTTTCTCATCGTTGAAATTTAAGGTTAATATATATTTACTCTAAGTTGTAAATTTCTCTAAGTCGGATGCAAAGTTAATATATTTTATCCTAATGTTTGCAAAAATTATTCAAAAATTGTGTGTTAAAATTTAGTTATGCAATTAAAAATTGTAATTTTGTAACAGATATTGAATCGAATACAACACTTAACACCTTAAATATACTAAACATGAAAAAATTTTTACTGCCACTGGCAGCAATTATCATGTCGGCGGGCGTAAATGCTGCACAGCTCACTCCTGAAGAGGCCTGGGGAAAGCTATATCCGGAAGTTGAGGCCCAGATCAAAGCCCCGACATTCCGCGACCGCGATTACAATCTGCTTGACTACGGCAAAAAATCCGATACCCCGGGATTTCTATACACCGAGATGATCAATTCGCTCATAGAGCGTTGCTCCAACGAGGGTGGCGGCAGGGTAGTCATTCCAGCCGGAACATGGTTCACAGGTCCCATAACTCTCAAAAGCAATGTCAACCTTCATCTTGAGGCCGGAGCCACACTCCTGTTCACATCCGATCTGAAAGAATATCCCATAGTACTCACACGTTGGGAAGGTGTGGACTGTTACAACTATCAGCCTATGATTTATGCCTATGAGCAGACCAACATCGCTATAACCGGGCTTGGAGTGATCGATGGCGGAGCCGACAGGACCAACTGGTGGGCAATGTGCGGAGCACATCACTTCGGATTTAAAGAAGGGATGGTGTCACAGCGCATCGGCCGCCCCCTACTCCTTGAATGGAATGAAAAGGAAGTGCCGGTGGAAAAGCGCATCCTCGGCGACGGCTACGGCATGCGCGTGCAGCTCGTCAACCCTGTAAAGTGCAAGAATGTGCTCATAGAGGGGGTAACAATGCTGCGCGCACCCTTCTGGGTTATGCACCCGTTACTCTGCGAGAACCTGACAGTAAGAGGTGTACACGTGCAGAACGACGGTCCGAACGGTGACGGATGCGATCCCGAATCATGCAAGAACGTGCTCATAGAAGGCTGCTTCTTCGATACCGGCGATGACTGCATAGCCATCAAGAGCGGACGTAACCGCGACGGACGACGCTGGAACAGACCTACTGAGAATGTGATCGTGCGTCACTGCCGCATGGAGAACGGACACGGCGGTGTAGTGGTGGGAAGCGAAATTTCAGGTGGCTTCAAGAATCTTTTTGTGGAGGACTGTATAATGGACTCACCGGAACTCGACCGCGTGATACGCATAAAGACCAATTCATGCCGCGGCGGTGTCATAGAGGATATATTCGTCAGGAATGTGCAAGTGGGACAATGCAACGAGGCTGTGCTTAAGATCAATCTCGTGTATGACCAGAAAGAGATATGCCAGCGCGATTTCTATCCCGTCGTGAGAAACGTATTCCTTGAGAACGTGACATGCAACAAAAGTAAATTCGGTGTGAAGATCGAAGGGTTTGAGGACAGATGCAACATCCACAATATCATCGTGAAGGACTGCACTTTTAACGGTGTGACAACCGATTCAAACTCTATCATCGGAAAAACCGAGGGTGTTCAATTCATTAACCTCAAGCTTAACGGCAAAATAGTAAAATAGACGGCCATACCGATAAAATAACATCCGGGCCACGATACCACGGTCAAATTGTACATCCATGGTATTGTGGCCCGGATATTTTTATAAGCTTATAACCTGATGCTAAAGTTTATACACTTCCGAACCGGCAAGAAGGAAACAGCCTGTGCCGTAGTCATCGAAATCAGGTTTTGAATCATATGCCACCGGCTGACCGTCCTTAGGTTCTTTACCTGTTCCCTGTACGTAGCCGAGATAACCGTCGTCATGTACGGCATCACGAACCATGGCGTTCCATGCCTTGGCTATCACAGGCATATACGTCTTACGGTCGAGCAAACCATTACACACACCCCAGGCCATTCCATAGACAAACAGAGCGGTCCCGGTCAGTTCCTTACCGCCGAAGTTGGATGGATCATGGAGGCTTACATTCCAGAATCCGTCCTCACGCTGACACTTCACAAGTGCGGCGCACATATCTTTGAGATCCTGTTCATATTCCTGACGGTGAGGAGCGTCGGCCGGAAGTTCGTCAAGCACTCTCACGAGAGCCGCGACTACCCAGCCGTTGCCGCGTGACCAGTAACAATTCCTGCCATTCGGTTCCTTATAGGGAGGGACAAAGCCGGCATCACGCCACCACAGGCCGTCTTTGCTGTTATAAAGCCCCCCGGCAAGAGTGTTCCGGGTCCACATATACATGTCATGGGCCTTCTCGGCATATCTTTGATCACCCGTAGTAGCCGACAGCTTTACAAGCGCGGGCATCCCCATCTGTATGGCGTCGATCCATGTCCAGTCATCAACCTGAGGGGTATTGACAAGCATGTTCATCGTGCCTTTGGTCTTTGTAAGCATTTCCGGACGCGGAGTGAGGCGATAGAGATCGATATAGACCTGTGTGGCACAATAGTTGTCGGCATTGCGGGTGGTAGTGTCATCGCGACGCATACCCCACTTGAAACCGTCGGCCCACTTATAGGCGTAATCGTAATACCTGTTGGCGGGGTATATGGAGTGGAGAGCCATCAGCCCCTCGAAATATACTGACCGGGTCCATATGTTTGCCTCATAGACCTTCTTCCGTGAGTAATACGGTATGCCGAGGAGCGGATCGGGATGCTTTTTCATATAATGGTCGTTGACCTTGACTATAGTTTTGAGAATCTCTTCCCGCTTCGGGAGATTCTCCGCCAAAACGGCAGGAAACATATAAGACAACGCCATAAGCATGGCAAAGCCACGATAGAAAATAGTCTTATTCATATCTGACAGGTATTAATTTCACACTTGAATTGAGGCCACCGGGTTGGACATCCCAGTCGCCGAAACTGAATTTCTTTGCATTGGTAACGCTCGCTATGTTGGCGTCCTTGAATATACGCCACTTCACACCTCTGCGCTCATAGTCCGCTATGCGGTTGGCCGGAAGGTTAGTCACATCTATGACCAGTTCATTCTCGCCTGTTACGAGCAGGCTTCCTATATCAAGTACCATCGGGACAGCCCACGCACATCCGGCATCCTCACCGTTGACCATCACACGGGCACTTTCGCGGACATCGCCGAGATCAAGGAGCCATGTGTCAGCCACAGATGCATCAGGGATATCGACTTTTACCCTATAACGTGCAGTCCCGCTGTTGACAAGTACACGCGGATCAGGCAGACGGGTCCATTCGCACAGTGTGTCCGTGAAGAAAGTCCCGTCTATAGGCGGATCACTTTTGGGAAACTCCACGCTCCATCCACGGCCGATCTCCAATGGCGTGCCCTGTGAGGCAATATATCTCCACGGCTCAGCATCGACATCATACGGGAATGTCTTGAGAAGTATGGATTCCCCCGGAGCAAGCCGGAGCTTTACCTCCACGTTGCCGTCATCGCCGTCGCGCGTCGCTGCGACACCCTTTTTCCCAGAGAGAGGATCGAATATCATGGCACTGCGGGCCGGAACAGCAAGATGTACCCAACCGTCTATAACACTGTCGCGCAACATGGATATGAAATAATTATGTCCACCGGCCTCATTACGGCGGCGTATCATCGATACACCCGAACGTCGCAGTGTCTCAGGCTCTATTCCGAGTGACTCTACAGCCGAGCGGACATCATCGGAAAAGACTATCCTCGCACCTGCATCACTGAGTTTCTTCAATTTTTCAAGAGTGGCATCAGGAATGACAGCGACACGGGGGACTATGACCGCCCGGTAACAGTTTCCTCCGCGAGACAGCAGCATACCGCCGGAGGTGACCGTCAACGAGTCAATCAGACGGTCAGACAGATAATCCGGATCATACCCGGCATTCATTATGTCATCGATCCAACTGCCGACATCGGGCATGACACGCCCCATCTTATGAATATCGAACATCAGATAATGTCCGCCCCCCTGACGCGTGATCACATCCTCGTAAGGAAAATATAAAAGCACGTCATTGTCAGGGCTGCCGGCTGTCAGGAATGACTGCACACGGGATATGTATCTGAACAGTCCGTCGGCATCATTCCACAACGAGGCTGTCGGCGACATGTTGACAGACGCATAGAAAAGCCACCCCGGAAAAGAAACATCTTTAGGGGAATATGGAGCACCGTGAAAATACACATGATTGACACCGGCACAGAACATCTGGTCTATCTCCGGCTTGCAGCGAGAAAGGGGCGTCCGGAAATGTTCTGTAAGCCAAGTCAATGTTTCAGCCGAAGTCTGACGTTTTCCGGCAAGATGCGCGGCCGATGATGCAAATTTAAGTACTGCCGGCGCGGAATCGCTCGGACGTGAAGGTCCTGTCGGATGAAGTCCGGGGATATTGAAATCCGTCTGCCCGAACGACTCGCACTCAGGAATGTCAACAGCCGCATATAGGTCAAGGATATTGGCAGGCGAGCCGTGAGACTGGTTACGGATCCTTGCATTATGAGAATGGGCCCAGGCAGTCCACACACGAGTGAAATTTTCTTCGAGAAGCCGGCCGAGTGTCATACGGTAATCGTGCAGCAAGCGACCTCTCGAAGGACTTTCGCCGTTGTCTCCGAGAAGATCATCTATCCGGAGGGCCAGATCATAGCCATGGTCCCTGCGGAACTCATCAAGCAGACCGTCACTCCAGTCCGAGCCATACACCTCGTAAGAGTCGTTGAAAAAAGTGTCGGGCATCATCCTCTCGCGCCCTTCAAAAGCCCTGTCAAAACGTGACAGGTAATGCTTCACCGCGATACTGTCATAATGGTTCAGCACAAGGCCTTCCCCGCCGGGCGCGGCACGTTTGACCTTCTGATATGTGCGGCCGGAATATATGGCATAGACACGCCACGGACCATCGGCAGGAGATTTCCATCTGAGCACACCTCCGCTCAGAGCTTGTTCACTGATATCCAACGACCTTGAAGAGGAAATAGCCACAATGCGCTGAAGCGTGGCATCCGGCTGTTTCCTGATAAAATCGCCAGGGAATATAGAGTCACATACCATCTCTCCGCCCGCGACATCCCAGCGTCGGGTTACGAGCTTTCGGGCACTCATGGCAGGGGTGACATGCGGACCTCCGAAGGGCCATCCCGTGCCGTTGTTCATGTCAACCTGCACACCGAGCCGGCCTGCCTCAGAGACCGTATGCCCGAGCATAGCCATCCATTTGTCGGAAAGATATGGGATATCATTGGCTTCGTTACCCTTGACTCCATATATGGGAGTGATCTCCACACCGCCGATACCCTTACGTGCAAATTCTTCAAGATTATAAGTCAATCCGACAGAATCGACGGCACTTCCGTGCCACCACCACCTGACAAACGGCCTGTTCTCAACCGTTTCCGGATACCAATCCGTGACATATGAATCAGCTACGGCAGACTGTACTGCAAACACGGCTGCAAGTAATGACAATATTCTCAAACACATCATAACAACCTATTTATGGACGCTGGACAGTAAGCCCCAGAATACCGGCAACGACATCCTGAGAAAAAGTTTCAAGACGCAGCGATTCAAGACATCTGGTGCTGTCCACCGGAATATTAAGCAACACACCGGCTCCCGAGGGGATGTAACGGTCAGCCGGACCTTTGAGTCCGAGGGATTCACCGAGAGAGCGAGAGACCTCTCCGGTGAGGAAATGCACACGCATAGGCGGGACATGTCCGTATGGCTGACTGAAGGCATGACTGTCAATATAGAGATCCTGCTCGACGGGGGCCCAGTTGACAGGATTGATCAACGGCATGGACACTGTGTAGCCGTCAGAATATCTCACGGTCACACGCGCATTCTCCATGCCCCACTGCATATGATTGGTGCTGCCAGCCATGAGCATATATATCCGCGAAGCATGTCCGTCAAGCGGGACGGACACATGTGTAGGATAATTGTCCCATAGACTTGTATACACTACATTACGTCCTTGTGACGGGAGCGCGAACGGTATGTCGAGCAGTCTCACTATGCCTCCACCGTCCTCGGCCAGGCGGCGCAGACCGGCATCGTCAATGTCGGCAGTCAGAGACGGATGACACCACTCCCCTATCCCCTGGACCGGTATCTGTAACGTGGTCACTCCCGGTCGAGGCGATTCATAACGGTTGCGGAA
Source organism: uncultured Duncaniella sp. (assembly GCA_910588795.1). Taxonomy (GTDB): domain Bacteria; phylum Bacteroidota; class Bacteroidia; order Bacteroidales; family Muribaculaceae; genus Duncaniella. The sequence continues at coordinate 19,395 of CAJURI010000032.1, forward strand.
TATGTCGGACACAGAGTCATTGTAAAATGCTGACATGTCAATCGGGACACATTTATCCGGCCGTATTTCATCAAAAGCATTGGTTTCTGCCGCTTTTGCCATGGACATATCAGGCACATGGTCAACAATATCCGAAGGCTGCCACCATCCAAGCCGGCCCGAGACCATGCGGGTGAAACGTACGGGACCAACAGTTACGCTCTCACCTGAAGCATGGGCATCACGACCGGAGTCGCGTATGACCTTCACCTCATATCTCTCCTCTCCACGCAATTTCACATTGACCAGCGGACGGGAAAAAGCCATGTCCGACGCATCCCATTCCGACGGCTTGCCGTTGACAATCACACGGTCAAGCCCGAGAGCCGGCACACAAAGCTCCAGCTCAGTACCTGACGGATAATGGCTATCTATCACATAAGTGTCAACCATACCTTCTCTCATGAAACTGTATGAAATGTCACTTGTAGATATGGAGGCATGGTCCCAGTCAGCAGGGAAACCGGGGCGTATCACCACCCGGCTGTCATCTCCCACAAGGCAAGGACGTATGCCATACAGCCCTTCGGCAAGGGCGCGGCTCCATACGCCTATAGGATCGGCGAAATCGCGGTAGCATTCACCTCGTGCAGCGTCATACCGGCTTATCTGTCCGAAATTAAGCGGTGATGCACCGGAATACATATTATCCATGACAACCCCCTTCATTATCGCATAAGCATCAGCAGGGCGATCGGCAAGCCAATAAGCCAATGCCGTATGCATCACTTCGGCAACAGCCACATTATTGATGCTCCATGAATAGGGTTTCCAATTGGTAGTGGAAAGAGTGAACAGCGACGAATCGCACTCCAAAGGGATGTGAGGAATCTCCCTGTCAATGTAGCGCGTCGCCGTATACCACTTGAATTCATCGCCGATACGTGAATCTATAGCGTGATATATGGTCCACAGAGCCGGATGGCTATGCACGCGTCCATGGCCTCCAAGCTCCCTGAACTCAGCCCAGCATCCTTTATCCGGCATCCATAATTCCGATTCCACAGCCTTCCTTATCCCGTCAGCTTCTTCAAGAAACGGAGCGGGGGCCTCCCCTATTGCTTTGGCAACTTTGGCAGCCAGTGTATTGGCAAAAAAGTTGTAAGCAGAAGAATGTGTTACGGCTCCGCCGTTGTAATACAGGGCATCGCTCGCCCATATGCAGCAGTATGCGTCATAGAGATGGTCACCGTCAGGATCGAAATTTCTTTTCTCCCATTCGAGATGACGTTTCAGAACCGGAAAGAGACGACGCATTGATGCAGTGTCACCTGTGTGGAGAAAATGCCGCAACAGGGCATCGGCATAGACGAGATTCATGTCGTAATGCGACATCTCGGTCTTTTTGCCCGGACGCCTGCATATATATCCGTTGCTGTACATAGGTGTACCCCATCTTTTCTCCGCACGTGCCATATTCTGCTTAAAGTCCTGCCGGGGATGGTCATACACAGGAGGGATATCTGTGATCTGGTTGGCCGCATATGTCTCGAAATGCATCAGGGCACGGTCATGCCAGCCGAGAGCATCGCCACAATATGCGCCACGCCAGCCAAGATGAGGGGTGCGCCAGCCTATGGCTCCATGCAGCCATGCATTGCCACCCCATATACCGTCGGCAGCCACCGCAATGGCTCCGCCCACAGGATTGAGCCATTCGTCGGGCGTGGATATCACTAACGAGGAGACCAGTGCACGCCTCTCCTCCTCAGCCCGGGCGACAAGTGACTCAAGTGACTCCCGAGGATTCTTACCGTCCGGGAAATATGCCATTATCCTACTCTCTCCAGGATCAAGCCTGACCACACCCTCGTAAATATTGAGAGCAGACACCGACCGCTCACAGGCCGGGACGGACAGACAGACCTCTTTCCGCTCTTTATCCCCATAGCTGACAATGACATCATCTCCGCTCAGCGAGAGGACGTTGCCTTCACAATACTCAGACTTTAGATCGAAGCAGTCAGGAGGGTCAACGCCAAGATCTCCGTTGCGGGAGAATTTCCGGCCGCTTACTCCACCGAACTTTACCGGAACAGACACCTCGAGAGTGCTATTATTGGTAATCCTCCACAAGGCACAATCGAAGGAGCGCATCACTTGCACCTCCACCGACACTCCACCCTGCTCATAATCCATGCGACCTGGAGTGTAACGGGCCAGACATCGGCCGGGCGGGAGAGATATGCTGACATTTCCGCCCATACCCGGAAGATAGATCCCGAACACAGGGGTGTCACTGCACTCCACTCTGAATCCGGAATGAGCACCGTAAAGGGCACGGTTATATCTGTGAACACCGTCAACACACACAACAGAACCGCCATCAGGAATATAATGCAGTCCACGGGCTGCAAAAGCCGGATGAAACGCCATAAAAAACAACATTCCCGACAAGAACCGGACCGGCCACAAATGTCTGCTATCCATGGCTATGGCAACGGTTTGATACCTTCCCAACGTACATCCCACTTTCCGTCCTTTGGGAATCCAGGATTTTCAACCGTACATCCGTCCCATCCGGCAGTCATGAGTGCCACCGCTGTAAGCAGGCCGCCGTTGCCCGGCAGATAACAGCGCAGACGGGCGTCCTGATAATTATGACCGTTGGGCAGATAGGTATTGGTGCGTTTATCCATGAGAAGCGCGTTGACAGCCTTTTCAGGTTCGCCAAGCCGAGTGGCACACATCGCCGTAGTCGGGTAGTCCCATCCCCAGGTCTTATTCCAGTTCCAGTTGCTGTAAATCCAATCAAATGTGGAATTCATTATGCCCGGCTCCAACAATGGAGACATCGGGAGTATGCCAAGAGCTCCCAGCACAGCCATATGGTCGGAAGTGAAACGTATATCATGATACGTCTGCGGAGCAGTCTCGGCCGCAAGATACAATGAGTCAGCATGAGCCAGGTGAGAAAGCGATGAGGTTATATCATCCCATTTTTCATTGCGCGGAAGGCCACGACGCTCACGCCATTTATTAGCGGTAGACAAGCCGAAATGCCAGTATGAGAGCTCAAACGGCGGATTCACGGTTTCGGCAGCCTTGAGTGTTTCCTGAGCCGGAATGATCCCCTTAAGCGCATAACGCCTGTTGTCCGGATCATATGAAGCAAACGATGCCATAAACCGGGCAGTCTCCTCGACAAGCTCAGCATATCTGTCTGTCACTCCGCCATGCGGATCAGCCCTGTGAAGCAGCTCGGCAAGATATATGATGTGAGGCTGCTGCCATATCAGGAATGAGCCAACCTTGGAGGGTGCCTCTATGCCTGAAGGATCGGTCATCTTCATCCATCTCACACCTTCAAATCCCTGACGGCGTGCTATATCACGTGCCACCGGCAATGCCGATCCGTACCATGGGAGAGTGCGGGCCAACAGATTGGCATGACCATAGAGCGCAAAATGCGCCTGATGCCACCATATCATTTCAAGATGAAACTTGCCGAACCAGGAGTTGTAGGTCAATCCCGTCTCCTGAGGTGGAGTGGATCCGGCACACTGCACCGCGAGAAGATACTGCGAGAGGACCACACGACGTTCAAGTTCCCTGGCGCGCGGATCAGTGCATCTGCTGAAATCGACAACACCTCCTGAACGCCAGAAATAGTCCCAATACCGTGACGACGCAGCGCGGACATCGGCAGCAGCCATATCGGATCCGACAATCATATCCCTGGAGAATTCGGCGGTAAAGCTCCATGAATCACACTCCGGCGTGAGGACAAACTCATTGCGTCCCGACATAGATGCCGACACCTCACCTGACCATGACACATTTATATAATAGTATGTATCATCAAGAGAGTGGCGTAACAATGCGCCATGGCTACGCAGCGACACAATCTCCGTGACATGCAGGGAATCCGCAGTCCAGTCACATGCATCGTCAGCATGCGCACCGGTTGGATACGGAAATCGGAACGATACCGGAAGCCGCATACCGCTAATAATCTCTGCGGACATCATGTCACGGTCAGGGTGACAACAAGTCTTGACACTCACCATCTCGGCTCCTATCCTGCAGTTGGAGTACAGTGTACCTGACCACATGTCGAGCATCTGGTTCACTTCCGAAACCATGTGAGGAGCAATCCCTACAAACCCTATCGCGCCGAGATGCAACCGATGAGGATTGACGCGAAACCACTCACATGCCTCCTTACCTCTCTCCGGCTCTTTAAGCTGGGTAGAATACAGTTCGGTGTGTCCATGCCCGAAATCATACTCTCCGAGAGTCTCGTCATGAGAATAGTTTCCGGTATTAGGGAATGAGTGCCAGCCCCACTGGCTCTGAGTGCCGAGAGGGATTCCATTTCTATAATATTCAGGGAAGGACTGGAGTCCAGTGACATCGACAGTGAAAGCAAACTCCCCATTGCCCACGGTAAGGGATGACAACGTGTCAATCTCTGTCACACGAGGATTGTTACGGGCAACAAGCGACTCCCTGTCAATAGGATCCGCACTCATTAGAAATGACACAAACCCCAGTATTATATGAATCAATATAAAAACAGAACGCATTTTCAAGATATGAATTTAAGGTGCTATATGACGTACAAATGCAAAATTACGAAAAATACGGCATTAAAATAAGACAAAAAACAATAAAAAAGAGCCGCCATCGTCACGAGGGCTGCTCCACACAGAATCTAACGTAGTGAAAACTTCATTTATAAAATAATCCTGTACCTAATCCTTTTACCTTAATTCAGCCTATTGCCATGATACAATCTCTTGATTCTATAAAAATGGTGTCATATATATTTCTATTGTGTCACAAAATTAGGGGGTTATTTCGAGTGAAACAACCCCCTGATACCCGCATCAAAGTTATGTATAACTTTATCTAAATATATAACTATTGACATTCAATAAATTAACAATAATTTTACTAATATTAATCTAAACGGCAATCAAATAAAAAAGATAGATCAACAACTTATATTAAACCGATTTTTTTAGTATCTTCCTCAAAAGTAGTCCTGTCTATAGCCCTTGTGCGGAGCTTGTTCCTATACGTGTAGATAGTATTGGTGGATATGCCGAGAAATCTTGCTATCACAGCGGCATCATCTATGCCAAGACGGCTGAAAGCAAGCACGCGCAACTCAGTGGTCAGGACTCTGGGCGAAGGGAGCACAATCTGCTTGTCGAGCTGTAAAAGCTTGTTCACGTCCTCAAGATATGAAGGGAATATGTGAAGCAGAGCCTCATCAAAAACCTCATAAAACTTGCGTCGCTGTTCGACAATTATACGTCCGGACTTAATATACGCAAGAAGATCATCAGTCTGACCTGCGGTAATCTTACGTTTGCTTAACTTATTGTAACCCTCAAGACTTTCGATGTAGGAAGAACACAAACCCATAAACTCAGTGATATAAGTCTCCTTGGCAAGATTGGCTCTTGCAAGACGGTTCTCGACGTCGCGAAGCTTCTTGACCTCCCCGCGCTTATTAATTATCATCTTTGCAACCAATGCAAGCACCACCACCAATATTACCACAAGACCTGAAAGCAGAGCAAGCCTGTGATGCTTACCCTTGTCGATAGCCGATGACACGTCCATGAAGGCGTCGTTCAGTCGCATGAGATTGAATTTCATGTCGCCTTGCAACGCCTGGTCAAGCGACACCGCAAGATAATTGTAAGCCCTCGATTTATCGTCGGTGCGCGAAAGCATCTCGCCAAGCCTCATAAGAGCCACTCCGCTGAGATTGGCATTGCGTATATTGGTTATGGAACCTTTGGCATAATAATACACAGCCTCGTCATAGTTTCCTGCCCCCATGAAATATTCGCCAAGCACTGTATTGGCATACGGATATATCTCATCCGACTCATCAGTCATGCTGACAACTTTCAGCAGATTTGATGCCATGACTTTCTTCTTACCGTCCACCATATTGATCAGCGCGTCACAATATCTGACAGCACACGAGTCATTACCGAGAAATCTTTTATGCGCTATAAGATGTCTGCGGCCTTGAGCAAGATAATTAGTCCACTGCTCATCATGTTCATAGAAAGCACCCAGGGTAAGATATATGGCAAATCCCACATAGTGAAAATGCCTCTCAATGCCGGGCCTAAGCCCCACATTCTCCACATGGTTAAGATCATCTATGCAGTCATGTACCTGTCCCCTGTTGAAAAAGGCCGAAGCCCTCTCAATGAAGAAGTGCTGCACATAAGTGGAATCACCGGCACTCATGCTTAGATGGAGCCCGCGGTTGCACACAGAAACTGCTGAATCGGAAGATATGCCTGACCACAGTCGTGCCTGTTCAAGATAGAGCTGCAATTGTCTGCCGACATCGACTGTCTCATTGATCAGAATTTCCACAGAATCAGCCTTGGCCCGCCGTTTATCCATATACGACGAGCGTTCCGCAACAAGCTTGTCAAGCTGTTCCAGCAATGACCTGTTGTCAGGCACACTGCGGGATGAGGCAAATATGTGAGATGACGATATGACATTAAGCACCGTCACTGCAATAATGGAGAGAGCGATTTTCATGAGAGATAAAAATGTGTCAATGTGTGGTATTTTACGTTAAGCAATAATTGGTTTTGTGTACTATTTCGCTCTGTATTGCAAAGATACGGACATATAATGGGAGTGGAAAGAAATAAAGGGCTTCTTTTTAATTAAAAAAAGTTAAAACGACGGTTAAATGTCATAAATATCCCATTTTACCTCCATGGAAATCTCACATAATATTACAACCGTCAAAACATAATCATAGTCATACATACGAGCAAACAGGTGTTAAATTTGATTAACGCAAACAATATTTCAGTAAAAAAATTTGGAGATGATGACTGTCGGTCATATCTTTGTCACAAGTTTTTCATGGTATTAGATTTAAGGTAAGAAAGTTATTCGTCGTGATGACGAGTAATTTTTTTGCTTTTATAAGCAACTGATATCTCTCCTTTCAATCCCCTCTTATTTATTATATCTTCATTTCGCTGCCGCGCAGGCAGTGCGCTGATCCATATGCATGCCAACATGCGAAAAACGATTTCGGACGAAGAACAAATTCAAATATATTCTTAAATTTTTATTGCAAACATTTTGCTATTACCGGCTAAATATTTAACTTTGTCGCGAAAATCAAATATACAGTTATATTTTGACACATATTATAGTATAATATATAGCCGTACAAATTCCAATAACAAAGCAACACGAAATCTACGATTACAATTTCCAAGGTATGAAAGCAGCCACAGTCATTGACGATCTGAAACGTCGTTTCCCCAACGAGCCTGAGTACATACAGGCGGTCGAAGAAGTGCTCACCACCATAGAGGATGTCTATAACGAGAATCCCGAATTTGAAAGATACAATCTCGTAGAACGCCTGTGCATTCCCGATCGTATATTCTCATTCCGCGTATCGTGGGTCGATGATAAGGGTAAGGTGCATAACAATATGGGATACCGCATCCAGCACAATAACGCCATAGGCCCATACAAAGGAGGTATACGTTTCCACTCTTCAGTCAACCTGTCGATCCTCAAGTTCCTGGCATTTGAGCAGACATTCAAGAATTCACTCACCACACTTGCAATGGGCGGTGCAAAAGGCGGCAGCGACTTTTCGCCACGCGGCAAGAGCGACATGGAAGTGATGCGTTTCTGTCAGGCATTCATATCCGAACTGTGGCGTCAGATAGGTCCGGACACCGATGTTCCGGCCGGCGATATAGGTGTGGGAGGCAGAGAGGTCGGATACATGTTCGGCCAATACAAAAAAATGGCACGCGAGTTTACCGGCACATTCACCGGCAAGGGACTTGAGTTCGGCGGATCCAAAATCCGTCCTGAGGCCACAGGATACGGCAATGTCTACTTTCTGCTTGAGATGCTCCGCACCCGCGGCATAGATATAGCAGGCAAACGTGTAGCCATTTCAGGCTCCGGTAATGTAGCCACCTACACCGCCGAAAAGCTTCTAAGCCTCGGCGCAAAGGTGGTGTCCATGAGCGATTCGGACGGCACAATACATGTGCCTGAAGGGCTCAGCCGCGAACAGCTCGACTACATATTCAAACTAAAGAACATCTACCGCGGCCGCATAAGCGAATTTGCCGAAGAATACGGATGTGAGTATTTCCCCGGCGAACGTCCATGGCAACGTGTGGCTTGCGACATAGCCATGCCGTCGGCAACACAGAATGAAATAGACGGTGATGACGCCCGCGCACTTATAGCCAACGGATGCATTGCCGTCAGCGAAGGTGCCAATATGCCATCTACACCTGAAGCAATCAGAGAATTCCAGAAGGCTCGCATCCTCTATGCCCCCGGCAAAGCAGCGAATGCCGGTGGAGTGTCAGTATCCGGGCTGGAGATGGCACAGAACTCACAGAAACTCTCATGGAGTGAAAAGGAAGTTGACTCCAAACTTCAGGAGATCATGTCAGAGATCCACAGCCAATGTGTGAAATACGGCACTGAAAAGGACGGATACATCAATTACGTCAAGGGTGCAAATGTGGCAGGATTCATGAAAGTGGCCCGAGCAATGATGGCCCAAGGCGTATTATAATAAGAAATACACTCTATCATAAGACATATATCCAACTACATTCCTAAATAGACACTGTCCCCTGACCTCCGTACAAGTGATTGTGCGGAGGCCAATTTTTTCCTGACTTTGACATTTTTCGAACAAGTTTCCCGGACGGATATTGATAATCA
>CAJURI010000033.1 GCA_910588795.1 uncultured Duncaniella sp.
AATCATTGCAACCAACTATATTTAGTTATATTCTTTTTCCCCACGTTATGTTATAGGCTGATTCGATGCAGACACTTATGCAGGAAACAGCTATGCAACGGATGCGGGTTAACAATGAGATTATGCTCAACAAATTCACTATAGAACGTCAACGCGGACACATAAGGGAAAAAGAACGGGATATTTTCATCGTTTTATCGTGTGGGGTACTTTTGGCTGTTGCGTTGGGCTTCACGTTGATAATGTTTTATAAAAAGCAGTTGTTATGTTCGGTCATAGTGAGGCAAAATAAGGAATATGCTAAACATGAGGAGTCTCTGAATCGTACAATAGCCAATCTGCAGTCACAGACTCATTGTCATCGGTCAAATGGAGCTGCAATGCCGGCTTTTAAAGTGGAGGATATAATGACAAGATTGACGGGATTGTTGACTGAGGATTCAGTGATAACAGACAGTAACTTGACATTGAATTCAATTGCGGAGATGCTTGATACCAATCGTACTTATCTGTCCAAGGCTATAAAGGATACGACTGGAGATTCTTTTCCTTCTCTTGTAAGATCCCTTAGGGTTAAAAGAGCCATCAGGATGATGGAGCAAAATGAGGATGTTTCCTTGATAGAGATATATGAGAAATCAGGTTTTACATCTAAATCTTCATTTTATTCCGCATTCAAGCATGAGACGGGAATGTCTCCGTCAGTCTATAGGAATATGCTTCATAAAAATGACAGAAATTACAAATTGTGATTACTGTACCGGTGTTCAAGCCTCGGTGAATTATAAGAATTTATATTGTTGTATTGATTTTACAATTTTGTGAAATTAGAACGTCAGTGGTGGTCGTATATAATGTTGTAATCCTTAAATTTGGCAGGTGAAAATACAGTTCCTGTCAATATGAAAAGTACAGTCAAAATCTTATCATTTGTATTAACCGTCATTATTGCGGTGATGGTATCGGTGGAAATAAATGCTGATGTTTCCAAGAATGATGGCTTGCGGTCAGAATTGTCATCAGATGAGAAAGAATTGTTGAGGTGGTATATCGATAATCATATGAAGCGTAAAAGATATGGCCATCTTGACATGTGTGATGCGACAATCCGGAATCTAAGGACCATTGACAGCATTCCGGAATTGAATGATAACAAGAAAAACATGCTATTTTCAATTTTTATAGATATGTATCTTGACCGGGAGGCCGATAGTATAAAGGCGCGTAGGTTTTATAATGTGGTCAGACCTAAGTTATTATGTCACCCGGAAATGGATAAAAAGATCAGGTCGAAGGTGAAATTTATTGAGAATCAGACTAAAAACGGAGACTGTTTCCCATTCTATCCTACGTTATATAGGTCTGATGGCAGTAAGTTGTCTTTGCAGGATATTTTGTCAGACAGATATACTTATATTGAAATATGGGCTACGACATGCGGACCGTGCCGAAAGGAATTACCGGTGTTACATGAACTTAGTGCGACATACTCAGGCGAACCGGATAAAAAAATAAGATTCGTAAGCATATCCATAGATGACGAATTTGTAAAATGGCAAAAGTTTGTGTCTGGCGTAGAATCTTCTTGTGAGCAGTATTTCATAGAGCCTCGGGATGGAGCGAGGTTGCTGTCACATATGAGGGTGTTTGGTGTGCCACGATTTATATTGGTGGGACCTGACAAAAAAATTGTCGACATAGACGCTCCACGACCTACTGAAATAAAGAATGGAAATCCAATTCTGCGGAATCTAATTTGATAATAAATAATCATGAAACAATTTATCACAATTATCGTCATTGCGATATTATCGTTTTCGGGCCTCGCCGTGTCGGGGGCTGACGGGACATATAATTTCGCTGGAACTGTAGTCGATGAAAACGAGGAACCATTGGCTGGAGCTGTAATCCGGACAAAGGATGTCGACATGCCGGTGGTTACAGATCTTAACGGTGAATTTGTCGTTTGTAGTGACAGTAGTACCGTGGCCATTACCATAACATATGTGGGTATGGAATCCGTGACTACCAAGATTAAAGCCGGCATAAAGGCTTTGATAAAAATGCATCCAAATATTGAATTTATGGATGAGGTTGTGGTTACAGGCTATCAGACAATAAAACGTGAGGCTGCTACAGGATCTTATCAGACAATCATGTCAAAAGATTTGGAAAAAATTTTCACAGGTGATATCGTCTCTAATCTCGAAGGTAAAGTTCCGGGCCTTACCGGCAATGCCGGAGGAGATGAAAATGCAATGCTCATACGTGGTATGGGTTCGTTTCAGGCCCGGACAAGTCCTCTGATAGTAGTCGACGGTCTTCCCATAGAAGGTGGACTTAACACGGTAAATCCATACGATATAGAAAGTATATCCGTGCTAAAAGATGCTGCTGCATCGTCAATCTATGGAGCAAGGGCGGCAAACGGTGTGATTGTGGTGACCACCAAGACGGGGAAAAGTGAACATTTAAGCATAGACTTCAACATGGACATTACCGTCAGTGAGAAATATGATTATGACTATATGGGGTGGGCTTCGGCTTCACAGCTTCTGGAACTTGAACAGTTGAATTTTAATGCAATGGTAAACGATGAGGATCAATCATATTTCGATGACTTGGTCAGTTCGTATAACAACGGTTACAGACGTGACATATCACCTGCAACACGTATGTTGCTTGAAAATAAAATGGGTGTGATATCCGATAACGAACTTAAAACGATATTTGACCGTTGGAACAGAAATGATTACCGTAAGGAGTATGCCGATGTCCATGACCGTACTCGGATAGATCAGTCATATAATTTGGCTATACGTTCACAAGGCAAAAAAATTAATTCGAGTCTTTTGGCGAATTACAGCAGAAGCAATAACGGTGTTGTCAATGAGAGGTCACACAATTTTACATTCAAATACCGTGGAGACATAAAGCTTGCTACCTGGATGGACCTTACAGGCGGATTTAATTTGAAAAGTACCCGAGATAAGACTCACCTCGGAGATTCCTACTCAGGCATCAATTCTTTCCTTCCGTATGCCTCTATGTATGAGCCTGACGGCTCTCTATGCAGAATGGAAGCAGATATGGATCTCGACAATCCGGTCTTTACGGACAACATACATCTGAAGGACCATTCATATAACCTTGTCGATGAAATGAACATGAATTTCAATAATTCGCGTTCAACGAATCTGCGCGGATATGTACACTCTCTTTTCCGTCTGCTTCCTGGATGGACAGTACAAATGCAATTTCAGTATGAAGATGTGTCATCAAAGTCTGAGGCTATTTATGAAGCCGATTCATATTTTGTGCGTAATCTTCAGAATCTGTATACCTCGGAGGATGGGGTATGTCACATTCCTGACGGGGCTATAAAAACTATGGATACGCGTAACGGCGATTATTATACTTTCCGTGCACAGACCCGATACAAAAACAGGCTGTGGCAAAAACATGACATCGATCTGCTTGCCGGAATGGAATATCGTGAAACACGATATAAAGGAGAGAGATCTGTCCTTTACGGTTTTGACCCACAGACTCTGAACAATCAGCAGTTTCTTACCGATTGGGATTACATCAACCGTCCGCAAGGATCGATATTGGGAGAGAACCATACGGTATATGGTGCCCCAAAGGATGTGAAGTCAGAAGATGTGTTGCACCGATATTACTCCATATATTTTACGGGGAATTATGTATATGACAGCAGATATGCGTTTTCAGGAAGCTATCGTGTAGATAAAACGGATCTTTTTGGTACTGACCCCAAATATCGTGGACGCCCGCTATGGTCGGTAGGAGCGTCATGGAATGCTTCAAATGAAATGTTTATGCGCGATCTTACATGGATTGACAATCTGAAAGTCAGATTCAGCTATGGTCTTACAGGTAATATCGACTCAAACACTTCAAGTTATTTGACAGGCAAAATAGACAATCACAGGCTCAATGGTCTGCCTCTTGCCACTCTGAATACCCCGCCCAATGATCAATTGCGTTGGGAAAAGACATCCACTTGGAATGTTGGAATGGATTTTGCGTTCTTAAATCACAGAATTACCGGATCGCTTGACTATTACAGGAAGAATGGTTCGGATCTGCTCACCAGAATAGATCTGGATGAGACCGCCGGTGTGACTTCGATGATCGCAAATGTGGGGGAGATGGCAAATAACGGTATAGAGCTTGCTTTGAATGCTGATATAGTGCGCCCGCACGATAGAAAAAGCTTTGGCGCAAATATGGGCATTGTCTTTGCATATAACAATAACAAGGTCACAAAGGTCCATCATTATCCATCCAGTGGATTTGAAAACCTTTATTTCGCCCTTCATGAAGGATATCCGATGAATTCTATTTTTGCTTTTGACTATCAAGGCATTGTAGAAAAGGAAGGCATGTATTATATGTCATGGCGTAACAAGTCGGGAGAAATTCATACAGGTTCAGTCGCATCAGGTGAATTTCAATTGGAGGATGCTGTCTATGGCGGAACCATGACACCCAGCATAACCGGAAGCTTAAGCCCCGAAATAACCTGGAACGGATTCACACTCTCGGCATTATTCACTTTTTATGCCGGGCACTATATGCAGACTAATGCAGAGTTTTGGCGTCAAAGTGGTTCCAATCATGGATATAACGCCATTGGTGGTTACGGTGGTGATGTGTATGCGTCACAGCTCGAATACTGGAACGGAGATACTTCACGTCCGGCCAACGGATATCGTAGTTCTCTATATCAGAATCTTGATTATGCCAAATACTCTAATTCAACAATCGAACATGCCGATTATATGAAATTCCGTAATATAGTGTTGTCATACAGTTTCCCGCAGTCGATATGCCGTAAAATACGAATCAATGATCTCCGTCTCAGATTACAGGCCAATAATCTTGCCACATGGGTCCGTAACAGCCATGGTATTGATCCTGAGTCAGCTTATCTTTCTACAGGCGAGAAAGGCTATAAGGCTCCTCGTAGTTACACATTCAGTCTCTCGTTTAATCTTTAAGAATATGAACCATATGTTTAGTGCCATAAAAAATTCCGTTGCGGCCATAGTCATTGCTCTTGCCGTCACATCGTGCGATGATCGTCTTGATATTATTCCCGCCGGTCAGTCCACCCTTGATAAAACGACTGATCTTGAAGGTCTTGTCAATCAACTGTACACGTTAGGAAGTCTTGATGATTTAGGCTATATCACAGGTGACCAGGCTGTCAAGAACATTGCCAATCAATTGACAAAAACAAATACATTGACTTATGCACAGCTCACAGGTGATGAATCGGTGGATCGTAAGGCCTTGACCGAAAACAGTAGTCGCTATAAGATTATGTATGACTACATATATAAATTCAATATTGTAGAGGCAAAAGTCTATGGATCGAATGGCGATGATAATTTAAAGCGTCAGCTTGTTGCTGAAGCCCGTATCCTGAGGGCCTATTTCCATTTATTACTGGTAAATATTTTTGCCGGCCAGTATGATGAGGCTACTGCGTATAAGACCGGAGGGATTTCTTATAACGATAATATCAACACCTTAGAGGAGAAGACAAAACTTAACCTTGACAAGGTGTATGAGAAAGTTCTTGGTGACTGTACGGATGAGGTGATAGCTGATCTGAAACAACAGCCTACAGGTCTTGTTTATCGTTTTGCGGCAGATTTCGGATATGCGGTCCGTGCCCGAGTGCTCTTTCAGATGAAACGTTACGACGAAGCCTTGTCATACGCTAATAAAGCTCTTGCAATTAACAATAATATCGAGGACCGCAGATATCTTGCTGAGACCGGGAAACTGAATCTCGGGTATGATTCACCGAACAATTATATGTTTTTGAGTTCGGTTGCCCCTATCATAGCCATGGGGGACCTTGTCAATAAGATCATAACTCCTGACATCGCAGCTCTTATGGATGATAATGATTATATGCTGAAATATGCCCGACAGAATGCAAGTACGCCTGCATGGGATCCTGTAAGGGGCAAATCACAGGCTTTTGATGGCGCATACACTTTCAGGCCTATGGGATATATGATAAACAGTTGGGGGCTTAGGGCTGAAAGCATGATATATGTGGCTGCAGAATCCCTTATCCGTCTGGGGAGAATCAGGGATGGGCTTGAAATGATTGATAATGTGCGGAAACTCCGTATAGAGAACGCCTCTATGTTTGCTGACCGTGCATCATCTCTTGATGAGGAAGGTGCAATGACACTCCTTATGGACGCAAAGCGAGTGGAGTTTATTGGCACTTTTGAAACTTTTTTTGATATGAAACGGTGGAACAGTGAAGATAAGTACCGGCGTGATATCATACATAATTATGGCGAACTCGGAACATTCTCAATCACTCCGGAGTCAGAGCTTTGGATCTTTCCGTTCCCTGCTTCGGCTACAAGTATTAACAAATCGTTGACACATAATTACTAAGAGGCTGTTTTAAACAGCCTCTAAAGTGCGTGTGATCTGCCTATGATAATCCCGGAGTCTTGTCTTTGATGTGTTACCTGACCGGAGGTGCGGGCACCTCGCTCCTGCGGGTGTGTGACATGTATATCCTTAGGATGAGTGCCGTGACGAAATATAGACCTGTGAGTGCCCACAGGCTCCAGTAGTATCGCGATATTTCCGGCAGGGTGGCGGCATTGCCGTTGATGCGTATGAAACCTTCCACCCCCCATGTTGCCGGAACGAGATCGGAGATCATCAGCCAGAACCTGTTGAACGCATATCTGGGCCATGTAAGCCCTGACAGGAACAGGAACACCAGTGAAGAGAATACCACTACCAGCAGGGATGTCTCCCTCTCTCTGACGAATACCTGTATGGTCTGGCCGAGGAAAGTTGTGGCGAGGAGCATCACGAATATGAACGGCATATAGTCTCTCACGTTGCCTGTGTGGGGCAGCGAGAACATCTCGGGAACTATGTGGAGGATATAGTAGCTCATGGGGATGTATATCATCATGTAGCAGAGGCTTTTGCCGAGAAGCACGGCTGTAGGCCCGGCATCGTATCCGTAAGGGTCATAGCCACGGTTGCGGCGGCGACGCTCGGCGGCGGTGCCGCCTATCATGGTTATGCCGAGGAGCATGCTCTGCTGGAGTATGAGCACCACTATGCCGGGCATAATGAATGACGCGAAGCCTTGAGTGGGGTCTCCGAGGCTCTCGAAATGGGTGTCGACCGGAAGCCCTGTAACCTGTGTGGCCAGTGCGCCGCCGAGTGTTGCAACGCGCCGGGCCGTAAGCTCGGTAACTTCATGCATCTGTACCCCCGTCAGGGCAAACAGATACTGACGGAACCGTATGAGCAGCGACATGTCGTTGTAGAACGATATCGTTGCCTGCTGCCCGGTGCCGACTTTTTTGGCATAGTCGGCCGGGATCTCGATTATGCCGTAGCATTCTTTTTCGGCCCAGGCGCGGCGTGCTTCCTGAAGGTTGGCTGCATAGCCCGAGATGTGTATGCTCTGTGTTGCGTCAAGTGTGCGTACCAGTTCGCGGCTCTCGGCAGTGCGGGAATTGTCGACCACTACCGTGGAGATGTCGGTCACCAATTCGGGATTGTATATAAGGGTGTAGACTATGGGGTAGGCAAGCGGGAGTCCGAAAAAGAACAGCATGACGCCGATGTCGGTGAACACTAACCATGTCTCCCTTCTCCACACGCGGAACAGACTTCTAAACCATTTCATATCAGGGAACGTAAACGGGGTTGAGACAATGACGGCGCAGGCGGCGCAGTCCGAGGACGGGTGTCAGCATCATGGCCAGCATCGCGATATAGTAGAACCGCGAATAGTATATGGGCAATCCGTTGAGTGCCTGGTCGATGTATATTAGGAAATAGTATCGTATAGGCATTATGTAGGCGAATATGCCCACGGCTCCATACATCTTGTCGACAGGGAATGAGAATCCCGCTATGGAGAAACAGAGTATGCCTACAAGGCTGCATATACTCATGGCAAGACGCAGGTTGGGTATCATCTCGCATACCACTGTGGCGAATGCCTGGCATGACATCACCAGAAGCACCATGGCGAATATCATGTGCCATGGGCTGCAGTTGAGCGGGAAGTGCATGAAGCGGAACATCACCGTCTGTATGGCTACGCCTATGGCTATGAATACTACGCTCTGCGGAAGGAGCTTCCCTGCCAGTGCCAGCCTCATGCTGCCGTGGGCTGTGGCGAGCCATTCCACCGATGTGCGGTCCTTCATCTCCTGGCATATGCTGAAGGATGTCACTGTCAGCACAAGGAGGGCTATGAGCCCTGCCAGAAACGACTGTGAAAGATATATGTTGTAGTTGGTCCAGGGGTTGCCTATGGGATGATTGTCGGTGGTGAGCGGCATTATCAGGCTCCCTGCTATCTCCTCATCTATGCCTGCGCTTGTAAGCGAGGTCTCGACAATACCCCCTGAGGTGGTCACGGCTATGGTCTTGAACCCCTTGAAGGAGAGTGTGCCGGGGACGAATATGCTCATGTTGGAGTAGAAGGAGAGGGTGGGTGTGCGTCCGCTGAGTGCCTTCTCCTGAAATTTGGCCGGTATGTAGAAGAATCCGAACAGTTCCCCGCCCCGGATCTTTTCCATGGCGGCGTTGTAGCTTTCAAGGTCTTCGGCGATGTCGATAAGCTCGGTGGCGTTGAGGGAGCGCGTGATGCGTCGCGATAGGGATGAATGGTCCATGTCAACTATCCCTACGGGGACTTTCAGCGGCAATCCCTCGTGCATGAGGTTGAGAAAGAAGAATGTGCACCCTAACGGCACGACCACCATCATGAAGATGTAGATCCTGCGGGAGCATAGGGTCCGTATGCCGCGACGTATTGAGGGGAACATGTTTTTGGAATTTACGTGAATAATCTTGTTTTCTGACGGGGTCCGTCTATTTGAAGTAGACAACAGTCATGCCGGGACGCAGCTCGGGGAGGTCTTCGAGCGGACGTGCCTTTATCTCGAAGGTCTTGCTGTCCCATTGCCCTGTGGCTTTTGTGGCCTGCCATGTGGCGTAGCTGCCGAGGTCGCGGGAGTAATATATCTTGGCTTTGACTTTCTTCTTGTCGAGTGCGGGTATCATCACTTCGATCTCTCCTCCCAGGGGCATGTCTTTGAGAAGATCCTCGCGCACGTTGAATGTCATCCATTTGTCGGAAGTCTTCAGCAGGCTCATGATGGGAGCTCCGAGCATGACGAGCTCGCTGACCTCAGGGTATATCTGGTCGATCTGTCCGTCGCACGGTGCAACGAGATACTGGTCCTCGAGCATGCTTTGCACTTCGGCCACTCCGCCTTTTGCGACATTGACCATCGCTGCGGCCGATTCCTTGTCCTCTTTCTGCGCGCCTGCTATGGCGAGCTCAAGCTGGCTCTTGGCGGCATCGCGCCCTGCCACTGCTGCGTCATAGGCGGCTTTGGCTTCATCGCGCTTCTGCTCCGAGATAACTCCTTCGCTGTAGAGGTTCTGCAGACGGTCGTAGGTCTTTTTGGTGATTGTCACCGCCGCCTCGGCCTGTTCTACGAGTCCGCGAGCGGAATTGATGATCTGTATGCGTGTGCCGGCATCGACCTTGCGGTCCTGGGTGCGGGCCACGGTCTCCATGCCTTCGGCCTGCATGAGTTTGGCCTCGGCAAGCGACGAATGTATGTGCACCAGAGTATCACCGGCGTGCACCATGTCGCCTTCGCTGACATAGATGTCCATTACGCGTCCGGGCAGCTTGCCTGAGATGCGCACTGAGGTTGCGTCGGCCTGGCCTTCGATTATGTCGGCGGGTTTGTTGAGAAATAGGAATCCTACGATCGCGAGAATTATGCATGCGATCACGACTACAGAAAGTGCCACAAGAAGGGCTTTGTTCTCTTTCTGTTCCTGAGTGGATGGAGTTGGGGTTGACATGGTGGTATTGTTATGATGTGTCTGTTATTGTTATTGATGAAGGGTCCCGAGGACTTTTGACAGGTAAACGTCACAGAGGTAAACGTCGATCCGTGCGTCGATATTCTCGCTGTGGGCCTTGAGCCACGCTGTCTGTGCTTCCATCACGTTGTCGACTGTCATCACTCCGTCGCGGAATCCGAGGTCGGCGCAACGCAGGTTCTCGTCGGCCTTGGCGAGGTTGGTTTCGGTCATGTCGCGTGTCTTGACAGCCTCGGCGGCCTTATAGGATGCCTGTCGCACCTGCAGGTCAATGAGCTCACGGGCGTTCTCAAGCTCCATGCGCATTGCTGCGGTCTGGGCCTTGGCTGCACGATACTTGTTGTAGTTGCCTCCCCAGTGCCATATGGGTATGGTGAGCATGGCCCCGATGGAGAACTGTCCGTTGAACTTCTTTTTGAATCCGTCGAAAATATTGGGGTTGGAGAACGAATATGCGCCTACGAGTGCGAGATTGGGCATCATCGAGGAGCGTGCCACATTGGCCTTCTGTTCATATATCTTTACACCGAGTTCAAGAGAGCGCAGATCATCGCGGCGGTCATAGACCTGCTGCATGTCAATGGGGGTGTCGTCAGCAATTGCCGCAGGTGTGACGATGCTCTCCGCATCCTCGTCGGCTAATGTGAAGTCAGAGTGTATGGGCAGGCCGCATACCTGAGCGAGAGCCATGCGCGAGAGGGTGAGGCCGTTTTTGACCTTGGTCAGGTCAACCTGTGCGGAGTTTAATTTCACATCCACGGTGAGCTGGTCGCTGTGGGTGGCCACCCCTTCCTTTACCATGAGTGATACATTGTGGCTCAGGGTGTCGAGCAGGTTTACGTAGCTTTCGGCAAGCTTTTGCTTGGCTTTTAGCGACACTACCTGCCAGTAGGCGGCGTCGACAGCATATATCACATCCTTTGATGCTCCGTTGAGCTGGCTCTTGGCGAGATCTTCGGCATAGTGGGTGATTTTGTTCATGGCCACTATTTTCCCTCCCATGAATATCGGCTGGGTGAGGGTGACGGCTCCGAAGAATACGTTATGAAGGTCATATTCGAGTGCTTCCTTCGGGAGATAGGCCACCTGCTCGGGCACGAACTGTCCGTTGACCTGTATGGGCTCACCGGTCATGGGATTTTTCACCACATTGAATTCGTAGCCCTGTTTCTCGAGGTTGAAAGTCTTGACAGGCAGGAACTGGTCGGAGCCGAACATAGAGATCTCCTTCTGATTGTACATGTATCCTCCGGCGAAGTCTATGGACGGGAGATAGGCGGCAAACGCCTCGTCCTTCTGGTAGCCGGCCGCCTTAACCTGTTCGGCACCGCGCCGCAGGTTTTTGTTGTTTGCGAGGGCGAAGTCACGGCACTGTGCGAGAGTGAGGACCGATCCGTCGGCTACTGACGCGCCGTCGGGGCTTTGTGCCATTGCCGGAAGCACAGCGGCAAATATAGCGGAAACTACTGTAAGTCGCAATCTCATATGGGAAACTGTAAATAGTTGATAATTCGTGATGTGGAGTTGTGCATTTGCCTCCGGTATTGTATGTGCCGACGGCCTATATATTCCCTCCTGCAAAATTAACCCCTTTACTTGATAAAAAGTTTAAATTTTGAGCAGATAAATTAGCGTGATAATGCCCTGTTTTTGGTCAAAAAGTCATATTGTGCTTTTTGCCGTGACATATTTACTGATTTATAGGCTTTATGGTGTTAAGTAACTCTTATAAATTAGTTATAATTAAAATAATTTCAAGTAACCCTTCGGGCTGACACATCCTTATTCGTCTTTTCGGCGATTTTCGCGCTGTAGCTCAGTCGTGTAGCTCGCTACACTCCTTCGCTCCATCCCGAAAATCTCTCGAAAATACTTCATAATTATGTATCAGCTAATTTATGCGAGTTACTCAATGAAATTTGTTCACTGTGCCCAAATCATGAGCCGAAACATTTTGCCGTTATCCTCAAATGTCATATATTTGCACTGTGATTCAGAATGTTACTATAACTTAAATTAATTATATACCATGATCAATCGTTTCATACTCAATGAGGTTTCATATTTCGGACCCGGAGCAAGGAAGATGCTCCCTGAAGCCATAGAGCGTTTAGGCAAGAAGAAAGCTTTGGTGGTAACTGATCCGGGGCTTGTAAAATTCGGTGTGGCCGGTATGGTGACCGATGTGCTTGACAAGGCAGGAATAAGCTATGAGGTGTTCAGCGATGTGAAGCCTAATCCTACTGTCACCAATGTGACCAACGGCATAGAGGCATTCCGCAAGGCTGGCGCGGACATGATCGTGGCCATAGGCGGAGGGTCATCCATTGACACTGCCAAGGGGATAGGGATCGTGATCAGCAATCCCGATTTTGCCGACATAGTATCGCTTGAGGGATGTGCTCCCACCAAGAACAAGAGTGTGCCCATCATCGCGCTCCCCACCACAGCAGGCACCGCTGCCGAGACCACTATCAACTATGTGATCATCGACGAGGAGAAGCAGAAGAAGATGGTGTGTGTCGACCCCAATGATATCCCGGCTGTAGCGATAATCGATGCCGAGCTTATGTACAGTCTGCCCAAAAGCCTGACAGCGGCCACCGGTATGGACGCTCTTACCCATGCCATAGAAGGCTATATAACGAAGGGGGCATGGGAGATGTCGGATATGTTCGAGATAGAGGCAGTGAGGATGATCGCCCGCTATCTGCCGGTGGCTGTCGAGGAGCCTGACAATGCTGATGCCCGCAACGGCATGGCTGTGGCCCAGTATATAGCCGGCATGGCGTTCAGCAATGTAGGTCTTGGTCTTGTCCATGGCATGGCTCATCCGTTGGGTTCGCTTTTCGATGTGCCCCACGGTGTGGCAAATGCGCTGTTGCTCCCTACCATCATGCGTTTCAATAAGGAGGAATGTCTTGACAAGTATCCTGCCATAGCCCGTGCCATGGGTGTGGACACTGACGGCATGACGGCGGAACAGGCTTCCGATGCCGCATGCGAAGCCGTGCAGGCTCTTGCACTCAAGGTCGGAATTCCCCAGCATATGGCCGAACTTGGAATCACTGAAAATGATATCCCTCGTCTTGCAGAGCAGGCCCTTGCAGACGTGTGCACTCCGGGCAATCCGCGCGATGTGACTCTTGATCAGATTGTAGAGCTATACCGCAGCGTGCTTTAGTCCATATTCCACTGTGATTTAGCCCATTGGTCTATATAATAGCAGTTTAGAAGGCCGGCAGGACATTAAAGACTGGATAACAGGAGAACCTATAAAGGAGGTAGTGACAGCACTATATCCTTGTGGGTTCTCCTGTGATTCTTTTCTCCTGCCTGTAATTCATGAGGCTTAGTCCGTATGATTTTTTTTGTTGCAAACTATAATTTTAGTTTGCGTAATTGAATAATTAGTTATATCTTTGCTGCATCAACTAAATAATTCATTGATCAAAAATCTATTGATATATGAAAGCCGGACGCAAGCCACAGTCGATTCTTACCGAAAAGGAGATGATAATCATGCGGATTCTATGGGAGCATGGTCCGCAGCATGTGAGAGATATGCTCAAGTACTACGATGAGCCTAAACCTCATTTCAACACTGTCTCGACACTTGTGCGCATACTCCAGGAGAAGGGGAAGGTGGGTCATGAAGTTGTGGGCGGATCCCACCGATACTATGCCATAGCCAGCAAGGAAGAGCTGCGCGACCGTTCGCTCAAGGAGGTTGTGGCAAATTATTTCAACAATTCCTACAAGAGTGCAGTCTCCGCGCTCGTGGAGGAGGAGAAAATTTCGCTTGAGGAGCTGCGCGACATCATTGCCATGGTGGAGCAAGGTGACAATAAATAATCCATGTATATCTGAAATAAGATGGGTCCTCTGTTTGCATATTCCTTAGGCAGTTCAATACTGCTTGCCATAATGTATATGGTGTACAAGTGGGTGCTTGCATCGGAAAGCCAGCACGGCTTCAACCGCGTTGTGCTCTGGAGCATTTATCTGGTGGCTCTTTCGGTCATTCCGTTTGCCGGTGTCCTGGAACGTTGGACAGCGGATTCTCCGGAGACACTGCCTGCAGGGATTATAGAGGTCGGCGACATTATGACGGCCCCTGTGGCTGAGGATGCTGTCTCTGTTGCCGATGTCGTATGCTCTGCCATTCTGTGGATTTACCTGGCCGGTATGTTGGTTGTGACATTGCACACGGTCATGGTTGCCGTCCGTCTTGCCATGATAGTCCGTGGCGGCAGAGAGTGTGACGTGAGCGGGAGGCATGTTGTGTTCATACATGACGAAGGGATCGCCCCGTTCAGTGTGGCCGGGATCATAGTTATGTCACATAAGGACTATGCCGAGGCTGGTGAGATGATAATGTCTCATGAGTGCTGCCACGTGGTGCGGCACCATTGGGTGGATCTTGTCATGGCGCAGATCGTTGCTGTGTTGCAGTGGTACAATCCTGCTGCATGGCTTATGCGCGAGGAGTTTAAGGCGGTGCATGAATATCAGGCTGATGCCGGGGTGATAGCCTCGGGGGTCAATGCCCGTGAATATCAGATGCTATTAATAAAGAAGGCTGTCGGCGCGAGATTCCCGTCACTTGCCAACAGCCTGAATCACAGTAAACTTAAAAAACGTATAACTATGATGTACAATTCAAAGACATCTGCGGGACGCCGCATGCGTGCGCTCGCACTGGTCCCCGCTCTCGGGGCAGCAATTTTCGTGACTTACCTCCCTGCCGTGGCCGGAGCCATGGAATCGGCATCGGAAGCCTCGCTGTCTGCGTTGATTCCTACTGACGCCGGAATGCAAGCCGCTGTGGTGACAGCTGTCACCGTTGACAATGACAAAGTTACAAAAAATACTTCTGCCGGACAACCTTTGCCGAAGTCAGAGGCTGGTTTAACGGTGACAGTAACCCCTGAAAGCCGTGATAAACTTGCCGTGGATGCCGCTGGCAAGAGGCGCAATGACATTAAAATGGATGATATCGTGGTGGTAGGCTACGGATCATCAAAGAAGCAGGATGCGTCAGGGTCTGACGGTGCCGGAGGCAAGGTGACAGATTCCGCCGGAGAGAAGCCATTCGATGTCGTTGATGAGCGTCCGTCGTATCCTGGAGGTGAGGTTGAGATTATGAAGTATATAGCCAAAAACATACGCTATCCGAAGGATGCGATGGAGGATTCCATACAGGGTCGTGTGGTGTTGAGGTTCGTTGTGGGCAAGGACGGAAAGGTTACATCGCCCGAGATATTGCGCGGAGTGTGTCCTTCGATTGACGCTGAGGCTCTTCGTGTGGTTTCGACACTCCAGCCCTTCACTCCTGCAAAGTTGGATGGCAAGCCGGTGGCTGTGTGGTGCGTTCTTCCCGTTGTATTCAGATTGACAGCGAACAGTTCAGTGAAGTCCATGACGCTCTCAGCCGGGGATAATGATAAAGGCGGAATAACATCGGTGAAGCTTGACGGGGATGAGAAGAGTGTCGTGTATGTTGTTGACGGAGTCCGGGTGGAAAGCATCAGGGATATCGATCCCAATACCATAGAGAGCGTGAGTGTATGGAAGAGTGAGGACAGTCCGCTCTGTGTGAAATATAAGAAGCCTGTAGTTGAGATAAAGTTGAAAAAGTAACAGGCGTAAATTGACATAAACAGCCCCCGCTTGCGGTCTGCGTTCCGTAGGCGGGGGCATTATCGTGGGGTGCGATGTTGTTTCCTATTTGTCAGGGACAGGGTGTCATCCTATCTTTATGCCGGAGAATCCCATGAATGCCATGGCAAGAAGCCCGGCGCAGATCAGTGCGATGGGCACTCCGCGCATTGCTGCGGGGACATCGGTGCGGGCGAGCTGCTCGCGTATGCCGGCAAAGATGGAGATAGCCATGGTGAAGCCTATGGCAGTGGCGAATGCGTAGACGAGCGACTCGCCGAGGTTAAGGCCGTTGCGCACCACGAGGATTGCCACGCCGAGCACGGCGCAGTTGGTGGTGATAAGAGGGAGGAACACACCGAGCGCGCTGTAAAGCGCGGGTGCAATCTTCTTGAGTATGATCTCGAGCATCTGCACGAGTGCGGCGATGACGAGGATGAACACTATGGTCTGCATGAAGCCGAGACCGAATGGATTGAGCACAAGGTCCTGGAGAAGCCAGGTCACTGCTGTGGCAAGTACCATTACGAATGTCACTGCGGCTCCCATGCCGGCGGCCGACGAGAGTTTGCGCGATACGCCGATGAATGGGCATATGCCGAGGAACTGGGCAAATACGATGTTGTTGACAAAGATTGCCGTTATGATGATTGAGATGTATTCAAGCATGGCTATTAGGCTTCTTTAGTGCGTAACTTGGTGAAGAGGGCTATGAGCAGACCGAGGGCGATGAATGCGCCCGGGGCAAGCACGAATATCAGAGAGCCGAACGATTCGGGATATATCTCCAGCCCGAATATGCGGCCTGTGCCGAGGAGCTCGCGCACTGATCCGAGGATGGTGAGTGCCACGGTGAAGCCAAGGCCGATGCCTATGCCGTCGAGGCAGCTGTCGACCACACCGTTGCGTGAGGCGAATGCCTCGGCGCGCCCGAGCAGGATACAGTTGACCACTATAAGCGGAATGAAGATGCCGAGCATGGCGTTGAGTGCGGGAAGATAGGCCTCCATGAGCAGCTGGAGCACTGATACGAATGTGGCTATGACCACGATATAGGCCGGTATGCGCACTTTGGCGGGCACGAGGTTCTTGATAAGCGATATCACGACGTTGGAGCATATGAGTACTCCCATTGTGGCGAGCCCCATGCTCATTCCGGTCATTGCGCTTCCTGTGGTGCCGAGCGTGGGACACATGCCAAGCATCAGCACGAAAGTGGGATTTTCGGCGATTATGCCGTTGTATAGGATTCTGAGTTTTGAGTTCATGGTGTGGCGCGGATTATTTCTGAGCGGAAAGTTGAGCGAATGCGCTGGCGGCGCGGGTGAGTGCGTCGAGGAATGCGCGCGATGTTATTGTGGCGGCGGTTATGGCGTCCACGTCACCCCCGTCCTTGCTTACGGTGAGGTTGGAGGTCGCCGGATTGAGCCCTATCACGCTGCGGTGTCCTTCGGGCGAGCGGAACCATTCGTCCATTTTCGCGCCGAGCCCCGGAGTCTCGGCGTGCTGCATCACGGCATAGCCCGTGATGTTGCCATCGGCGTCAAATCCGTATATGAGCTTTATGTCGCCCGAGAATCCCTGGGATGAATAGCTCTCCACGGCGGCTCCGACAAGCTGTCCGCCCATCTTTGCGGGGAATACTTTCAGGGGTGTCGATTCACCCTCGGGAGTGATTTCGATAGCCTCGCTCACAGGATCGTTGTCAAAGGCGGGTGTGACGGCCTTGATGGCTTCCACCTGCTTGTTGAGCTGAGCCGCGCTTATGGGCTCTTTGGTGGTTGTGTAGACGCCGGCGAGAAGCGCGGCCGCTATGATGGTGATGATGCCGAGCGAGAGCACCATGTTCACGAGTGTAGATTTCATGCTGTGGCCCTCCCTTCGCCAAATTTACGTGGTTTCATATATCTGTTGATGAGCGGTGTCACGCCGTTCATGATCAGGATTGCGAACGACATGCCTTCAGGGTAGGCACCCCACTGGCGTATGACAATCGTTATGATGCCTATCATTATGCCGTAGAGGAGCATTCCCGAACGGCTCATGGGGGAGGTCACATAGTCGGTGGCCATGAATATGGCTCCGAGGAGGAGTCCGCCCGACAGCAGCTCTACCGCCACCGGCGCGCCTATGCATAGAGAGAACAGTGCCACTGTGCCGATTATGGCCACTGGTATGTGCCATGTGATTACGCGGAAGCACAGCAGATATATGAATCCGAGCAGAAGGGCTATCGCTCCGACCTCACCCATGGATCCTCCGATGTTGCCGAGTGCGGCGTCAAGGATATTGACCTGATCGGGGGTGATGAGATGCTGCTTGAGCTCGCCGAGTATGGTGGCTCCGGTGGTGGCGTCGGTGTAAGCCATGCGGTTTACGATAGGTTCAGGCCATGTGGTCATTGCCACGGGGAAGGAGAGCAGGAGGAACACGCGGCCCACGAGCGCGGGGTTGAATATGTTGCACCCCAGGCCTCCGAATGTCATTTTGCCTATGCCTATTGCGACGACACAACCAATGAGCACCATCCATACGGGGATGTTGGACGGGAGGTTGAGTGCGAGAAGTAGACCGGTGAGGACTGCCGAAAGGTTGCCTATGGAGGGCTTCTTGCCAAGCATGTAGCGGGTGATTAGATACTCGGCGGCTACGCATCCCACAATCGATGTGGCGATTACTATTGCCGCTCCTATCCCGAAGTAGTAGAGCGCGACGAGCACTGCGGGCACAAGGGCGATGATCACGTGGAGCATCAGCCTTGTCACAGTGGTCGGGGTCTGTGCATGGGGGGATGGCGAAATGGTGATTAGATTATCCATTACTGTAAGTAAAAACCGTGATGAATGATAATGGTATAGACTTTAGGAATATTTCTTGCAAAATTACACATTTTTTGCCGGAATAATGGCACATATTGCTATTAAAAAATTCTGCTGAATGAAATTTAATGCGCAGTGCTCTTATGTGCGGTCCGGAATTCGGTCCGAGACATCGGTATATTTACGGGTCAATATGCCGGAAGTGCATGTCACGCCGGAAGGTTGACGTAAAGGTAGACCATGTAGGCGATGTATAAGAGCACGAGTATGGCTCCTTCGGGACGGGTGATGGTGCGGCGGCGGTAGAACCATCCGAACACCCAGAACAGGATGCTTGCGAGAAGAAGTGTCGATAGGTCGGCTATCCCGATCCCTCCGAATGATAGCGGTGTGATGGTGGCTGTGCATCCGAGAACGAAGAAGATGTTGAATATATTGGAGCCTATCACGTTGCCGAGTGCGATGCCGGAGAAACCTTTTGAGGCTGAGACCACCGATGTCGCAAGCTCGGGCAGTGATGTCCCGGCGGCAAGTATGGTGAGCCCTATCAGCCCTTCGCTCCATCCTATGGCGCGTGCAAGGCCCGATGCACCCTGTACGAACCACTGCCCGCCGAGTATTAGTCCGGCCAGGCCCCCGAGGGTTATGAGCAGTGCTTTCCACAGAGGAGCGGGCTTGTATTCGGACGCGCTTTCGGCTACGGGATCGTCGGTCGGGGCTGATTTTGCAGAGGCGAATGTGTGGCGCATGAATATTATGAAGAAGAGCAGGAGTATTATGCCGTCGACGCGTGTGAGCACCATGGGGTTACCGTCGAGCCACGGGGCGCAGCCCATCACGAAGAGTGCTACGGACGAGAGTATCACAAGCGGTATCTCGTTGATCAGTACTCCGCGGGTGACTGCTATGGGGCGTATGAGTGCGGTGATGCCGATGATCACGAGTATGTTGAATATGTTGGATCCTACTATATTGCCTATAGCCATTTCGGATGATGCATTTATAGCTGAGGTCACTGAGACCACAAGTTCGGGCGCGCTTGTCATCATGGCGACAATGGTGAGCCCGATGATGAAGTCGCTCATGCCAAATCGCTTGGCAAGCGCGACTGATCCATCGGTCATGTAGTTTGCTCCGGCAAGTATGAGCACAAGCCCGGCTATGAGGAGTATTATGTCGAGAAACATTGTATGCGTTCTGTTGTATGTCGATTTATACAGGTCTGCTGTGCGGGCCTGGATACTAAAATTATTGTTGTGTGTCGATTAGAGCATGAAAGAATGAAAGCATTAATTCGGTCTGTTTTATCAGCGGTTCGATTTCATTTTTTTCATAATCAAAAGAGTCACCGTAATCCCCCTGTTGTCTCATTGAAAACAATATGTTCAAAAGTCGGGCCGTGTTCTTATCTAATTTACCTTCTTTGACGAAATGCAGGTTTATTAATCTGAGTACACCTGCATGGGTATTGACAGAATGACCGTAATTGATTAACAATGCGGATGCCATATAAAATGCAGAGTAATAAAGCCTGTTTGCGCATAAGCTAAGATGCCCTAAAGATAATACATCTTTGGCTTCTTTGAGGGTATGGAATGCTTTCTCTATGCGGTAGCACACAATTGCTTTGCGGTCGTCGTCGGTTAGCCCCATATCGTGATTCCTTCGTTTGCGATATTGTAGTAGAATGGATTTGAATGTTTCCCTGATGCCATGTCTCTGAATGTGGAGACTATGGGGTTGATTTCTTGATTTATGTCCCAACCAAGTTGTCGAAATGGGAATCCATAGTCATTGAGGTCATTGACCGTGCGTCGTTCTTTATTGAGAAGTATGAGGATATCCCAGTCGGAATCTTCTTTGGCTGTGCCTCGTGCCCGAGAACCGAATAGAATAACCTTGGCTCCTTTAGGAAGAAGTCTGGACGCTTCCCGTATGATTAGATTTATGACATTGGTTGTATCCATATTACAAAAGTATGAATTATGAGTAATACAAACAAATTATCTTAGCATTGAGATGTTACGGCTCTATGCCTGCGGCTTGGAAGAGGGTAGCGTAGTAGGCGGCTTTACTTTCGAGCGGGAGGGGGTAGGCGCGTGAGGTGGATGGCATGCGCCATATGTCGAGGTGGCGGACTGTGTCGGTGACCATGTGCCCCATCCGTGGTATTTCGGTGCCTGTGAGTCCGGCTATGACTCCGGCTGCTTTCTCCCCCGTCGATGCGATGGTGTGGCATTCGGGGATCCGGGCGAGAAGGTCGAAGAGCGGGACAGGCGTTACGATCTCAAGATATTTGTCGGAGGCATTGTCCTTGAGACGCCTTATTTCGTGGCCGGTGTCATGGAGTGCTATCCCTTTTTCATCAAGCAGCTGCTTGATGAGACCGAGCCTGAATGAGCGTGTCCCGGTGTCGTAGAGACGGCCGGGATCGCCGTAGAATATCAGGCCCATTATCTTCCAGAAATCGTTGGTGCGGTTGGGATAATAGAATTCCATGGCCCAGCGGTGGGGCTGTGGCGGGAATGTGCCCATTATGAGCACCTTGGCTCCGTCAGGAAGATATGGAGGGAACGGATGTGATTCGAGCATGGCGGATCGTGGTGTGCCGTCCAGTGTGGCTGTGGGCGGTTTCAGTTTTTAGTATAAAAATGTGAGAGCCTAAAAAGTTCAGGCAGCACCTGACCCTTTAGGCTCTCTATGAGCGTCGGCTACGGCCGTATTATTATTTTACGCGCTCCTTGTAAGAGCCGTCACGTGTGTCGATGACCACTTTGTCTCCTATGTTGCAGAACAGGGGCACACGTACTTCAGCACCGGTCTCTACGGTTGCCGGCTTCAGTGTGTTGGTGGCGGTGTCGCCCTTTATGCCCGGTTCGGTATAGGTGATCTCAAGGGTCACTGATGTGGGCATCTCGCATGTGAGTATGGTGTCGCTCTCGGCGTGTACCATGGCCTCGCATATGTCGCCGTCCTTGAGGAACTGTACGCCTTCGATGCTTTCGCCGGGGATGATCACTTCTTCCCATGTCTCGGTGTGGAGGAAGTGATAGCCCATGTCGTCCTTGTAGCTGTACTGGTAAGGGCGACGCTCTATACGCACTTCATTGACCTTGACTCCTGAGTTCCAGGTCTTGTCGAGGATGCGGCCTGTCTGCACGTTTTTGAGTTTTGTACGTACGAAAGCCGGGCCTTTGCCAGGTTTTACATGAAGGAATTCTACTATGAAATAGTATTGGCCGTCGATGTCGAGGCACATGCCGTTCTTAAAATCTGCAGTTGTTGCCATTGGATTGGTTTATGCTGTTTTGTTGATTTATTTGTGTCGAGTGTGTGTGGATTGGGTATGTTGTGTGCATGCCTGTGCATTGGATGGTCAGTTGCATCCGCCGCAGCATCCGCCGTTGTCGCAGCATCCGCTGTCGCTGTCGCCTGAGGATCCGCATCCGCCTCCGCATCCTCCGCAACCTCCGCCACACCGTGACGGATGGAGCTCTTCAGGGGTGGCGTCACGCACGGTGACTATTTTGCCGTTGGCGAAGTGGAGTGCCTGTCCTACGAGCGGATGGTTGAAATCCATCGTCACATGCCGGTCTGTCACTTCTTTGACTGTCCCTGTGATCTGGTAGCCGTCGGCGGTGTACATGGGTATCTTCGCTCCCGGCTTGACACGGGGGTCGATTTTGCCTTTGTCGTCAAGGAACAGGTCGCGGTCAAGTGTCGCTACGTCATCGGGGTTGAATGGTATGCCGTCCTCGGCTGCCACTTTTACATCGAATGCTTCTCCCTGG
Organism: uncultured Duncaniella sp.; assembly: GCA_910588795.1. Lineage (GTDB taxonomy): Bacteria > Bacteroidota > Bacteroidia > Bacteroidales > Muribaculaceae > Duncaniella. The sequence continues at coordinate 22,226 of CAJURI010000033.1, forward strand.
CATAGCCCTTCGAGAGCCTTGGCGAGCGCGGGTATCAGTCCGGGTGTGACTCCGTAGATGAAGCGTTCGGGCTCGTCAGCCTCCACGGTGTGCACCTGTGTTTCGGGCTGTCCGGGCAGGGATGCGTACAGGTCGTAGGCTATCTCGACGTATTTCCCGGGTTGAATCTTGTCCATTGAGTCGTAAGGGGGCTTATTGTTGTGTTGAGTCGGGGGTTATGCCTGCGAGCTCGGGATCTATCATGATGCGTCCGCAGTATTCGCACACTATTATCTTCTTGTGCATCTTGATCTCCATCTGTTTCTGCGGCGGGATGCGGTTGAAGCATCCTCCGCATGCGTTGCGCTGGATGTAGACCACGCCGAGACCGTTGCGCGCGTTCTTGCGTATGCGCTTGAATGCCGTGAGGGTGCGGGGGTCATCGATGCGTGCCTCGAGGTCCTTGGCTTTGGTGCGGAGCACCTCTTCGTCCTTCTTTGTCTCGGAGATTATCTCTTCGAGCTGCTGACGCTTGTCGGAGAGGATGATGTTGCGGTCGGTGAGGTTCTCTTCGGCTGACGCGATCTCGGCAGTCTTGGTCTCGATCTCGCGGGCGTACTGGCCTATGCGCTTGTCGGAGAGCTGGATCTCGAGGGTCTGGTATTCTATCTCTTTGGAGAGAAGGTCAAACTCGCGGTTGTTTCTCACGTTGTCGAGCTGTGTCTTGTAGGTGGCTATCTGCGCCTCGGCGTTCTTGATCTTTTCCTGTTCCTGCGCCGACATGGAGCGCAGCTCCTCGATCTCGTGGTTGTACTTGTCGATGCGGGTGTGAAGCCCGGCGATAACATCCTCCAGGTCGCGCACTTCTTCGGGCAGCTCGCCGCGTATTGTGCGGATGCGGTCGATTTCCGAGAGGATTGTCTGAAGCTCGTAGAGTGAGCGGAGGCGGTGCTCCACCGAGTTAGCCTGGTCGGTTTTAGCTTGATCTTTGGCCATATGTTGTGAAGATTTTGATTCCTTGTGGATTATGTTTTCAGTGCATTGGTGTCACACGTAGGTCACTGGGTTGTGTTCGCACGTGGCCGTATGGACTGCAAAGTTAGGAAATTTTTGGGAAATAATGCGTGAGAAAATTGATTTAGTGCATATTTCGCTCTCAAAATGCCCTGTGTCGATGATGAGTATGTCGCGTCCGTGGTCCAGAAAGTCGTGGTAGCGTATGTCGGAGGATATGTAGGCTTCCGCTCCGGCTGCTATGGCTGTCATGATGAATTCTCCTCCTGATCCGCTTGAGAGAGCCACGTGGTGTATCTCGCACAGCCCTTCGGGTCCGCTTGTCACTCGCACTTTTGGCGCGCCGTACACTCTCTTGACTGCTTCGATCAGAGAGTCGGGTGATATTGTGCCACCTGCAGGCGAGCTTATTATGCCGAGCCCGGCCGAGGGGTCGTGTCTGTCGGGGACGAGGGGACGCATGTCGGTGAGCCCAAGCAGCGATCCGAGTTCGCGGCTTACCCCTGCCGGCGCGCTGTCAAGCGCGGTGTGGCTGGAATAGACCGCTATGCCGTGGCGTATGGCGAGGATCACGGCACGTTCGGCCTGAGTGGCTCCGGTGATTGTGCGCAGGCCTTTGAATATGAGGGGATGGTGTGACACTATAAGATTGCACCCCTGCGCCATGGCTTCTTCAACCACGGCAGGGGTGACATCAAGACACAGCATTACGCCCGAACATTCGTCCGAGCTTCCCATCGGGGTCGTCTGCCAGCCCGTGTTGTCCCAGGATTCCTGAAGCGAAGGGTCGGCATAGGCCTCTATGGCTGCGATTATATCATTGTGGGTCATTCTTTGAGGTCGAGCTTGATCTGGAGCTCGTCGAGCTGGCTGTCGTCGATTGACGAGGGTGCGTCGATCATCATGTCGCGTCCCGAGTTGTTCTTGGGGAACGCTATGACGTCGCGTATGGAGTCGAGCCCGGCGAGTATCGACACGAAGCGGTCGAAGCCGAATGCGAGGCCTCCGTGTGGGGGTGCGCCGTACTTGAATGCGTTCATGAGGAAGCCGAACTTGTACTGTGCGTCCTCTTCGCTTAGGCCGAGCAGGCGGAACATGTGGTCCTGAAGTTCTGCCTCATGGATACGTATGGAGCCTCCTCCGAGCTCGTTGCCGTTGACCACCATGTCATAGGCTGTGGCACGCACTGCGCCGGTGTCGGTGTCAAGCAGATGCACGTCATCGGGATTGGGTGAGGTGAACGGATGGTGCATAGCGTAGTAACGCTGTGTCTCGTCGTCCCATTCGAAGAGGGGGAAGTCGATGACCCAGAGGCATGAGAATTTCTGCGGGTCGCGCAGTCCGAGACGTGAGCCCATCTCGAGACGCAGTTCACACAGCTGCTTGCGGGTCTTCATTGTCGGCCCGGCAAGGATCAGCATGAGATCCCCCTTGCCGGCTCCGGCGCGGTCGGCCCATGCGCGGAGCTCTTCCTCGGTGTAGAATTTCGATACTGACGATTTGATGGAGCCGTCCTCTTCGATCTTGACCCACATCATTCCTTTGGCCCCGATCTGTGGACGCTTCACGAAGTCGGTGAGCTGGTCGAGCTGTTTGCGGGTGTAGCCGGCGCATCCGGGGGCTACGATCGCTCCGACATATTCGGCGTCGTCAAGCACTGAGAAGCCTTTGCCGCCTGTGAGGTCCTTTATCTCCACGAATTCCATTCCGAAGCGTGTGTCGGGTTTGTCGGATCCGTAGAGGCGCATCGCATCGGCCCATGTGATGCGGGGGAACGGTTCTGTAAAATCTATGTCCTTGACATATTTGAATATATGCTTTACAAGTCCTTCGAACATCTGCAGGACGTCTTCCTGAGTCACGAACGACATCTCGCAGTCTATCTGTGTGAATTCGGGCTGGCGGTCGGCGCGGAGGTCCTCGTCGCGGAAGCATTTCACTATCTGGAAGTAGCGGTCAAATCCGCTGACCATTAGCAGCTGCTTGAATGTCTGTGGCGACTGTGGCAGGGCGTAGAACTGTCCGGGGTTCATGCGTGAGGGCACCACGAAGTCACGTGCGCCCTCGGGTGTGGACTTTATTAGCACAGGTGTCTCCACCTCAAGGAAGCCTTTGGAGTCGAGATAACGGCGTATCTCGAATGCCATGCGGTGGCGCAGCTCGAGGTTGCGGCGCACGCATGAGCGTCGCAGGTCGAGGTAACGGTATTTCATGCGCAGGTCGTCGCCTCCGTCGGTGTCGTCCTCGATGGTGAACGGCGGGACTTCGCTTCGGTTGAGCACCTTGAGTTCACGGGCTATTATCTCAATGTCGCCTGTGGGGAGGTGCGGGTTCTTGCTTGTGCGCTCGGTGACGGTGCCTGTGACCTGGATCACCCATTCGCGTCCAAGATGGTTGGCGGTATCGCAGAGGGCGGCGTCGGCGTCGCTCTCAAATACTATTTGCGTGATGCCGTAGCGGTCACGTAGATCGACGAAAGTCATTCCGCCCATCTTGCGTGTCCTCTGCACCCAGCCGGCAAGGGTCACTTCACGGCCGGCGTCGCTCAGGCGGAGTTCTCCGCATGTATTTGTCCTGTACATAGATTTTTGGTTTCGAGACCGCAAAGGTAGTGATTTATATCAATTTTCGCAAACTGAAATTCAGCGGTGATGAGATCGCGCGGATGAATATTTTCAAAGCATGAAATGGGCAGGGCAAACGCCCTGCCCATTATTTCAGAGTGTAATGTTTTAATATTCGATAAGAGATTTTAGATATTCGGCTGTGATTTCTGGCATACGTACAGTCATGCCTTCTTCGCGAGCTTGTTTTGCTTGTTCGTTTAAATTATTGATATTGTCGTTCATATAGTTGAAGGTGCGCTCCGACATGTTTAGATCTGAGGCTTTTTTTGCTGAACATATCCATTGTCCGTCGATAATGGATAGTTTGCTGTAATAACGGTATAGAGCAGCTCTGGACAGAGCTTCCTCTTCGGGATAGAGCTCTGCTGCGATCTTGTATGACCCGGGTATTTTGGGATTGTAGTTCTCGACTGTGGCTCTGTCGTGAGCTTCCATGTCGACATCAATAAATGAGTTGTTGTCGACCAACATCTTTGCGGTGGCTATTGGTACTGGCAGTGAAGAGGCCATTTCTTTATCAAGCTTGGTAGAGGTGGTTGATGCAAGCTCTTCATGGCTCGAACATGATGCCATGCCTATCAAGGCAAGAATGGTGATGAAAATGCAATGTTTCATAGTTGAGTTATGTATTAATGATGATTATTTTGCTGTTGCTTATAGGCTGCTATGATTGGCGGATTTTCTTCCAAGTCGTCAAAGCATATGAAAATGGCTAATTGCCATGGCTCATAATTCTCTTTTAGGGAAGCTGAAAAATGCCATAGTTTTATGGCTCTGTCAAAATTGTGGTATTCGTCAACCCATCCGAATTGCCATTGTCTGCCATGGACGTATATGTATGACTTGGCGTATGCTGCGACTAAATGGGTTTCTTTCTGTCCGTTTTTTACTGGGTTATGGCATGTCAGATATGCGAAAAAACTTCTGTCTTCAAGGCTGGCGGTTACCACCCATGTAAAGAGCCCTTCTGCAGGATAATGCCATTCGACTTTTGAATCATATAATGGGTCTAAACCGACTTCGCATACATATCTGCGTTTTTCCACAGGAGGTGGAATCGGGTCATCCGCTGCTTTAAGTATGGGAATACTGACTATGCATGTCAGAAACATCAGAGAGAAGAATTTTTTTCATGGGGACTATGTGTTAAAACGTGATTTGACAAATATAGTGTCTTTTTATTTGAAAGTCAAGAAGCTCGGTGCCGAATAGGACCAAACGGACAATAATGTGGGATATTTGACTATGTTATTGCTGTGGGAACTTATCTGATTGTGATATAGCTGATTGAGAGCGGTTTCGAGATTGCGTGGCGACGATTGCTGTGGGTACAGTGGTTTGGAGGTGCTGGCGATTATGCGTATATTTGCTGCTGCAGAGAAATATGTTATAAAAAGTGATCTGTTATGATAATAGAAGAGATTCTCAGGCACAATCGTGAGTTTGTGGCGCAGAAAGGTTATGAGAAGTTTGCCACGTCGAAGTATCCCGACAAGAAGATTGCCATAGTTACCTGTATGGACACACGTCTTGTGGAGCTGCTTCCGGCTGCTCTCGGGCTGCGCAACGGTGATGTGAAGATCATAAAGAATGCAGGCGGTACGATCACCAACCCATTCGACTCGACCATGCGCTCGCTGCTTGTAGCGGTGTATGAGCTGGGGGTGAATGAGATAATGGTGATAGGGCACACCGGTTGCGGTGTACAGGGGATGAATGCCGAGGAGATGCTGCATCTGATGCGTGAACGTGGAGTGAGTGAGGAGCATGTCTCGCTGATGCGTCATTGCGGTATAGACCTCGATGGCTGGCTTCATGGATTCGAGGAGACTGAAGCGGCTGTTGCCGAGACGGTTGACCTTATCCGCAACCATCCGCTAATGGCGCACGATGTCAAGGTGGGCGGCTATATAATGGATTCGTTTACAGGGGAGCTAAGATTGATTGGCTGAATGAGGCCCGGTTTCCCATGTGGACTTTCGCGGTGTGGGGCCGGCCGGTGCCTGTGTCGTATTTTAGTATGGCGTCTGCGGGGAAAATGGGGTGTCGCTGTGAATGCGTGGCCCAGACATTGTTTTTACTGTGAAAATGATGGAAAATAATTCTGCAAATGTTTGGAGATTTATAGAAAACTTAACTATCCTAAAATCCGCAACTATCATCCAATACACGATTAAGGGTAGATTTATGAG
>CAJURI010000034.1 GCA_910588795.1 uncultured Duncaniella sp.
CTATATCAATTTTGCTCATGCGGCTTAGTATAAAATAATTTTTACGACTTACTTAACCATAATTAGGTTTTAACAAGCTTCCTCGAAAAGGAAGAGACCATGCCTGATTTCCGGCACGGTCTCTCTCCACATTATAAATATCCAAATAAAAAATATATGAATAATTCTGGACTTATCTATTCGTATCGTATAGCCTCGATCGGATCCAATCCGGCAGCTTTTTTTGCCGGGTACCAGCCAAAAAAGACTCCGGTCACTGTACATACCGCAAACGACAACACTACAGAATAAGGCTGAATATAAATCGGCCAATGAGCGATCACATTTACAAGCCATGACGCTATGACTCCTACCAATATGCCTATGATACCTCCACTCACGCTTATTATGACAGCCTCTATAAGAAACTGAGACAATATATCAATACCACGGGCACCTATAGACATTCTCAGACCTATCTCACGCGTTCTCTCAGTAACCGACACATACATTATATTCATAATGCCTATGCCGCCTACAAGAAGCGAGATTCCGGCTATACATGCCAGCAGGACCGTCATCATATCACTTGTGGAATTCATCATCTCGCTGAGTTCCTGCTGGGAACGTATCTCAAAATCATCATCCGCTCCTTCCTTTATCCTGTGACGTGAGCGAAGCACATCCGTTATGGCTTCGATCGTCTCGTCAGTACGCGCCTCGTCTACCGCACTCGCAAATATTCCCTGGATATAATCGATGGCAAGAATGCGCTTCATCACTGTGGTATATGGAGCAATCACAACATCATCCTGATCCTGCCCCATAGAATTCGTTCCTTTAGATTCAAGAACCCCTATGACGGTAAGAGGTATTTTCCCAAAACGTATCACATGTCCCACCGGATCTTCGCCATTAGGAAAAAGATTGTCAACCACAGTTTTGCCAAGAATGCAGACTTTTGCCGCGGATTTAATGTCGTGCTCTGTGAAAATCGAGCCTTCCTTGACCTTGAATCTGCGTATGTCAAGATACTCCGGTGTGACTCCATAGATTGACGAAGGATAATTATTGTTGCCATTTACGAGCTGACCGCCGGAATTCACAGACGGGGATACGGCTGCAATTCCAGGCAAATCTTTCAAAGCCTCATAATCCGACTCTTCAAGTGTCTGCATGTCATCGGCACTCTGTCGCACACCCCCGCGCTGCATGTTGCCCGGATGGATCATTATCATGTTAGAGCCCATTTCCGAGATCTGCGCTTTTATACTGTTCTTTGAGCCCTGTCCTATGGCAAGCATAGTTATGACTGAAGCCACGCCTATGATAATGCCAAGCATGGTAAGAAAGCATCGGAGCTTATTATTATTCAAAGCTTTTAGAGCTATCTTCAACAGATTGGATATATTCATGTCAATCGTTGTCCTTTGGTAAATTATCAAAAGCCTCGCGCGCTGATGCCGGACTACTGTTCATTGTATCTGACACTATTTTCCCGTCACGCAACACTATGTTACGCGAAGAATAATATGCGAGTTCCGGATTGTGAGTCACAAAGATAATGGCGCGTCCTTTGGCATGGAGTTCCTGAAACAGCATAAGTATGCTGAATGACGTACGCGTATCAAGATTACCGGTAGCTTCGTCAGCAAGTATAATCACAGGATCATTGACCAATGCTCTGGCTATAGCCACACGCTGCTGTTGGCCGCCTGACATCTGATTGCTCTTATGGTTAAGCCTGTCACCAAGACCTACAGCCTCAAGAGCAGCGACAGCCTTTTCACGCCGTTCTTTGGCGCAAACAGAGGTATTATACAATAAAGGCAGTTCCACATTCTCAATGGCTGTTGTCTTAGGCAGCAGATTGTAATTCTGAAACACAAAGCCGATTTTCCGGTTGCGGGTCACAGCTCTCTGATTCTTGCTCATCGACTGGACTGACACCCCATCAAGCACATATTCTCCTGACGTAGGTGTGTCAAGGCATCCAAGCAGATTAAGCAGTGTTGACTTACCTGATCCTGATGTGCCCATGATCGTCACAAACTCTCCATTACGTATCTGGAACGAGACTCCGCGTAAGGCTTTCACTTTCTCTCCGCCGACAATGAATTCCCGACGGAGATTATCGATCTTTATAATAACATGATCCATAGACATCACTTTTTCTTGTTGCGTCCCGGTGGCTGAGGGGCAAATGGACTGCGTTCACCTTCCGGGATACCGCCCCCTCCATCTGATGCAATCGAATATCCGGTTGCCACAATCTCATTTTCGGTCAGGCCATCGAGTATACGGGTCTTCAGGCCATTGCTTGCACCTATAGTCACAACCTTTGGTATCAGTTTGTCGTCATTTACGATCCATACGCATCTCTGTCGGTCCCCGAGTGTCAAATTTCCCGAATCAATATCTGACGGCTGAGGTATTTTTTTGTCATCAATATTACGAGGCTTGAATGTAAAAGCTTTAGTCGGGAGCAACAGCACATTATTTTCACGCATTGTATATATGATAAGGTTAGCTGTCAGTCCGGGTATAAGTTTATGTCCCGGATTTGAAGCGGCAACCACCACCTCATAAGTGACCACATTACTTTCAGTAGTAGGATTCAGGCGCACCTGGGTGACTTGGCCTTCAAACTGCTCATCGGAATATGCATCCACTGAAAAAACGACAGCTTGTCCCACCTTGATCTTACCTATATCAGCCTCGTCCACATTTCCTATCACCTGCATATTGTCAAGATCGGCTATGGTGTATAGGTTTGCGACATTCATGTTTGATACAACCGTCTGCCCTACCTCCACCTCACGTGAAATCACAATCCCGTCAATCGGTGAGTATATCTCGGCATAATTCAGGTTCTTGGCTGCACGCACTTTGTCAGCTTTTGCCTTATCATATGCAGTTTTTGACACTTCATATTCCTTTTTTGAGGTCTGAAACTCATAGTCACTGATCAGTTGCTTGTCATGAAGAGCCGTATCTCTGTTATAGTTGGTGCGATTATACTCATATGTCAGGCGTGCCGATTCCACATTAGCTTCTGCGCTTGTCAGGTCGCTCTGCAGAAGAGTCTTCTCTATTTCAGCTATAAGCTGGCCTTTTGTAACAACGGTATTGTAATCGGCATAAAGTTTGTCGATTATTCCCATGACCTGTGTGCCGACATCAACTTGTGTGACAGATTCGATAGTGCCTGTTGCCGTGACTGTCTCAGAAAGTTCTCCACGCTCCGCCTTGACAGTATCAAGGTTTAACGTCTGCTTTTTGTCACATGATGCCATTGACAGCAGCAATGCCACAGACAATAATTTTAAGGTTATTCTCATCATAATTTATAATGTAGATTGCTTGTTAAGGTACTGATACGGTTGCCTCTCTATAAAATTCAATCATTTTCTGTCCGAGTATCGCTATATATTTTGCCTGTAAAAGGGAGTGTTGCGCCTCGACATACGAGTTGTGTGATATCATCAATTCCACGGGATCGACATACCCGAGATTGAACCGCTCGTTAGTCAGGTCGTCACTAAGTTTTGCCGATTCAAACTGTGCTTCCGCAGCCGAGTATCTTGACTGGGCCGAACGTGTGTCGATATACCAGTTTTCTACCACGCGTGCAAGCTCGTTGTGACGCTGATCTATATCAAGCTGCGCATCCATATACGCCACCTGTGCACGCGCCACGGCAGCTTTTGTCTTCTTGTTGTCCAAAATCGGGACTGATAATGTCAATCCGATCGATTCATTCAATCCTCTCTTTATGGATTGACCGAATGATAGTCCCGGAGCATTATATCCGGTCCCTATACCGGCATTAAGCGATATGCGTGGAAGATGGCCGGCTTTTGCGACTTTAACATCAAGTTCTGAAGATGATTTCTCAATCTCAAGCCCCCTTATTTTCAAGTCAGTCGCAACTGCAAGCTCATAAGTTTCGGACATCGGCGGCAATTGAGCCAGTATCAAGTCATTGTCCCAATGCACATCCACAAGTGCAAGGTCGTTGTCAATGCCAAGTTCAAGAAGCTGTTTCAGTTCCATAAGTCTTGTATCGTATGTTCCCATGGCATTTACAAGAGAATATCTGTCCTGCTCATACTGAGATTTGAGTTGAGCATAGTCCACTCTCGATATTTTTGAAACTTCCACCAATTGTGAGGCCCTGTCAACCTGCGCTTTACTTACTTTGACAGCTTCTTCATATATCTTTATGGATTCTTTCGCATACAGAATGTTTATATAGACCTGAAGCAGATCGGTTTCAAGAGACCGCAACATATCACCCGTATTCAGTCGGTCAATCTCAGCACGCAATTTACTTTGCTTTATAGTGTTATCTCGTACTCCACCATCCCATACTGTCCATCCGGCATTAAATCCGTATGAGCTGTTATAAGAGTTTCCGGATCTATCAGCCCACGGATAATTTGAAAAGCCATGGGAAGTCGCAAAGTCAAGAGTGGGCTGCCACTGGGCCTTTGCTTCCTCAATATCATATTCAGCTGTCAGCTCGTTAAGCCTTGATTTTTGAAGATTAATATTATGCTCACGGGCATATTCAACACAGTCAGAATATGTCCATGTTTGCGATACCGCTGTCTCAGACAAAATTACCAGCAGAGTTGATATCAGATATTTCCTCATTACGTATAAAATCTATGTAACCGATTCATAATGCAATATTACAGCATTAAAGGCGATTGGTGAAATAAGTTCAACCAATCGCCCTTTTCCTTCAACGAACTGTTTTGGAATGGTCTGCTACCTGCGTCCTTTACCGATAGAATGAGTGGCAAGATACTGCTGGAACGCAACTCTGTAACTGTCTCCGACAGGAATGTAGTTGTCTTTATCCATGACAACGCGGTTGCGCTCAATCATCTCCACCTGATTCATATTCACAATATATGATCTATGGACTTGCAAAAAATCGTCTGTCAGAAGACCTTTTATTGAGGTGAAAGAACTAAGTGTCACCAGTGGAGATGGCTTCCCGGTCAAAAAAATTTGCAAATATTCACCATAACCTTTGATAAAACGTATATCACTCAAATCAACACGTATGTACCGGTAATCAACTTTTATGAATATTGAATCACTCGCTTCTCCGGATACGGTACTACCCGATTTTGCCGATTTTACCGATGCAGCTTCCACAGCCTTACTTATTGCCTGGCTGAATTCTGCAAATCCATACGGTTTCAACAGGTAATCCACTGCAGATACTTTATAACTGTCTACAGCATATTGAGAATATGCAGTAGTAAAAATGACCATTGGCGGTCTGGACAATGACCTAATGAAATCCAAGCCGTTAAGATCCGGCATATTTATATCGGTAATAATAAGATCGACATCCTCTCGAGAGATAACAGCCACTGCCTCAAATGCGCTGCCGCAAGCAGCCGTAAGCTCAAGTTCCGGAATCTTACTTACATAGCTTTTCAGCTTTTCAAGAGCTATAGGCTCATCATCGATTATGATTGTTTTCAAGGGCATTGGCTGGTATAGTTAAAGTTACAGTATATGTAGATTCAGTCTCATTTTGGTAAAGAGTAGCATTGTCTCCATATATAAGCGTGAGTCGCTGACGTATGTTTCTCAGGCCTATGCCTTTGACATCTCTATTCTCCGATATCCCGGCATGATTGCTGTTCATGCAATTGAATATAACCGAACCGTCTGACACCTCGATTCTCACAGCTACGAATGAAGCCTCCTGATAACTAACGCCATGCTTGAATGCATTCTCAATAAATACAAGAAATAACAGCGGAGGCAATGAGACACCAAGAATATCGCTGTCAGACGGGAATTCAGATGTCACACTCACCTTGTTCTCCGGAAAACGCTGTCTCATAAGCCCCATGTAGTTGCGCAGAAACCTTATTTCATCTGACAGCGGAATTTCCTGTCGCGAACTCTCATACAGCATATATCGCATGAGCTGAGACATATCTATGACCATGAGCTGAGCTCTCTCCGGATCAATCTCTATCATGCCGTGGATATTGTTGAGCATGTTCATGTAGAAGTGAGGATTGATCTGATTCTTAAGATATGCAAGCTGACTCTCCGCATTGGCCTTCATAAGGCTCTCCTTCTCAAGCCTGTCGTCGAAACGCTGAAACATAAGAGCAATAGCAAGATTGCATCCAACAACAAGAAGCGAGTATGTAAAATCCAGAAACAGAGGCAGCGGCAGTAAAGGGCGCATGTGCGGATGCGGCACAGGGCGTGCCCCACGAGGCATGGACTCCATGACATGCATAAAATCGATATATTGATATACCCACATAGCCGATACTGCAAGAACGACACCAAACAGATAAGGTAACAGTTTGTTCCTAAACAGGAAACGTGGTATCAATACATTGTTATTCAACAAGAAAAGGAGAAAGAAAGGCAACATGGTACGCGCCAAAGCCACAAGTGCCGGCACATCCACAAGCGGGGCTGACATCTGTGACCTATTGCGTATCACATCAAGCATATACAGACCTATCGAGATGAACCACAGTACAGTATAGACGATATTTTCTGTTGATCTGCTACGGCTCTTTAACATAGAATTAATCAGCTTTTTGTTTAGTGGCAAATATACTAAACAAAAGGATAGGCCTGAAATACTTTCAACGAACAGACTATTTTTTCAAACGAACCGATACTTATAAGCACGAGTTACGAGATACCACTAAGGTAGGACCGGAACGCGGAGAAATCTTTTGACATGGGCACCGATTGCTTTGTGCCGTGCATGAACGCGGAAAGGCGGTCCGGGATATCTACGGATGTGCCGATTATAGGCTCCACGACATCCTTGAACTTGGCAGGATGTGCTGTCTCCAGAAATACGCCTACTTCCCCTGGAAGCAACAGTTGTTTTAAAGCGCGATATCCTACCGCTCCGTGGGGATCGAGAAGATATCCTGTGCGGCCGTAACAATCTGCTATAGTCGCAGAAATAAGTCCGTCGGAATATGTGGCTCCTGATATCAACGACTTTATCATTCCATGATCATGGCCGTAGAGATCAAGAATACGCGCAAAGTTGCTCGGATCACCTACATCCATAGCGTTGGCTATAGTAGCGACACTCGGTTTCGGCTCATATACACCGTTCTGCAAATAATTGAAGAAAACATCATTCGCATTATTAGCTGCGATGAAACGTCTTACAGGCAGTCCCATCCTATGAGCGATCAGACCTGCTGTAATATTTCCGAAATTACCGCTCGGCACACATATTACCACATTCTCACCCTTACCGGCTTTCTTCAGTTGTGCATATGCGTTAAAATAATAAAATGCCTGAGGCAGAAAACGGGCAACATTTATAGAATTGGCTGATGTGAGGAGCAATCGGTCATTCAACTCTTTGTCGAGAAAAGCACTCTTGACAAGACGCTGGCAGTCATCGAAAACACCATCGACCTCTATCGCAGTTATGTTCCTGCCGAGAGTGGTGAACTGACATTCCTGCACCGGGCTTACCTTTCCTTTCGGATAAAGGACATGGACATTTATGCCTTCTATATCGAGGAATCCGTTGGCAACGGCCGATCCGGTATCACCGCTTGTCGCCACCAGCACATTTACTTTACGGCGGTCATTGCCACGGCTTATAAAGTATTGCAACATACGGGCCATGAATCTTGCGCCGACATCCTTGAATGCAAGAGTCGGTCCATGGAACAGTTCAAGGCTATATATATCAGGCTCAACTTCCACCACAGGGGTCGGGAATGACAATGTGTCACACACTATACGTCGCAGATCATCAGCCGGGATATCTTCTCCAAAGAATGTCTGCGCGACACGACATGATATATCATGGAAGGACATGTCAGCTATGTCATCAAAAAATTCTTTTGGCAACCGGTCGATATGCTCAGGCATATAAAGTCCACGATCAGGAGCAAGCCCTTTGACAACGGCCTCAGCCAATGTGACATCCGGTGAATTATGGTTGGTGCTGTAATATTTCATGTTACCGTATTTTCATAAATTCATGCATAAATTCCATCAGATTGAGCGTGCCATACGATCCTTTGGCACAATCAGCTTCGGAATAGCACTTTACATCATCAGGTTCAATACCTTTATACCATATAGTAAATGGCACAGGCTCGGCGCAGTGAACACGCTCCTCCACCGGAGTAGCATGGTCTGGCATAAGAGCTATAGCCACCGGCTCATCCCAATCGGAAACCGCATCTAAGATCGGAGCGACTACCCGGCTGTCAAGATATTCTATAGCCTTGAGTTTTAGATCCAGATCGCCATCATGTCCTGCCTCGTCAGCAGCCTCGATGTGCAGGAATACAAAATCATCATTACGCAAAGCTTCGAGAGCGGCACGACACTTACCCTCATAATTGGTGTTGGCAAGACCTGTGGCACCTTCAACAGATATTGGGCGCAATCCGGCATAACAGCCTATCCCCCTGATCAGATCTACCGCTGTAATGACAGCCCCTGACCTGATATCAGGATACATCTGCTGAAGTGTCATCATAGAGGGGCGATAACCAGGGCTCCAAGGCCATATCGAATTGGCTGAAGGTCGGCCTTGCTCCGCATGAATACGGTTCAACGGATGTCCGGCAAGCAACTCCTGCGAACGTATTATAAGAGAGTTTATCAATTCAGCAGTCTCGGCAGGCGACATTCTGCCGGCTTCTGCCGGAGCATTTTCATCAACAGGACTGACCAAAAGAGGTCGCCACTCCTTTCCGGGATTGTCATGAGGAGGTGCAGTGACAATGTGCTTGTCACCCCCCTTTATAAACAACAGATGGCGATACTGTACTCCGGAGATGAATTTCACACGATCATTCCCCAATTTCTTATCAAGAAATTCTATCAGTTCACGGCCTTCTTCCGTTGTCAGATGGCCACCATGATGATTCTCAATAAGTCCATCAGCTGATAGAGTAAGGATATTGCACCGCATGGCCATGTCTTCTGGCTCCATATCGTACCCGATACTTGCAGCCTCAAGAGTGCCACGCCCTTCGTAAGTTTCGTTCAGATTATAACCGAGTATCGAAGCATTCGCCACCTCGCTTCCCGGATGGAATCCGTCGGGTATAGTTTTCAACACACCCGATCGTCCTTCTGAAGCCAAACGGTCAAATGCCGGGGTATGGGCATACTCGAGAAGAGTCTTTCCGCCCAAACGGGCGACCCTGTGGTCACTCATCCCGTCACCCAGTATTATAAGATGTTTCATTCGTTCAGCTAACTGTTAGACGTAGAAATTATATTGGCAAACACACCGGCTGCCGTAACAGCAGCTCCGGCTCCATATCCCTGTATGAGCATCGGATACTCGCGATAACGTTCAGTAGTGAGAAGCACAATATTGTTGGATCCTTCGAGACCATAGAATGGATGGTGGCTGTCCACAGCCTCAAGCCCGACGCTCATTTTCCCCATCTCCATACGGGCCACGAAACGCCAACGCTTTCCTTCTGACTCAAGCACCTTGCGGCGTGCCTCGAAATCCGAGTCCAACTCAGGCAAACGTCTCCAGAAATCATCTATCGAGCCATTCATTATATCTTCAGGAACAAACAGGTGTTTCTCAACATCTTCCTGCTCGGCATGATATCCACCCTCACGTGTGAGGATCACAAGTTTGCGCACCACATCCATTCCGCTCAGGTCAATGCGCGGATCAGGCTCGCTGTAGCCAAGTTCCTTTGCGAGACGCACTGTCTCGGAGAAAGGTGTATCGGCTGATATAGCGTTGAATATGAAATTAAGTGTGCCACTCAGCACAGCCTCTATCTTAAGTATCCGGTCGCCTGATGTACGTAGATCGTTTATAGTGCCGATAATAGGAAGCCCCGCACCGACATTGGTCTCATAGAGGAATTTCACTCCCCTTTTTAAAGCAGTCTCCTTGATACGCTCATAACTTTCGTAGGAGTTGGATGCCGCAACCTTATTGGCAGCTACCACCGATATGTTATGGTCAAGGAATGTCTGATACAATTCAGCGATCTCCTTTGATGCGGTGCAATCGACAAATACACTGTTGAAGATATTCATTTTCAGGATCTCGTCACGCAGGACAGCCTGATTGCACTCCATGCCATTGTCAAGTATCCGGCGATAATCGGCAAGATTGATTCCGGCGCGGTCAAGCACAACACGTTTGCTCGAAGCAATACCCACCACATTGAGCTTAAGGCGATGGGTACGCATGAGTTCCTCCTGCTGAGAGCGTATCTGCTCTATGAGCATGCCACCCACAGTACCGACTCCGCACAAGAATATATTCACCTCCTTATATTCACTCAGGAAAAAGGAGTCATGAATCACATTGAGCGATTTGCGGAGCGACTTACCATTTACGACAAAAGAAATATTAGTCTCGCTCGCACCCTGGGCACAGGCTATGACACTTATGCCGCTACGGCCAAGAGCACCAAACAGCTTGCCGGCAATGCCCGGTGTATGCTTCATGTTCTCTCCCACAATAGCCACTGTGGCAAGCCCGCTTTCAGCATGCATCGGGTACATAGCACCCGTACCTATTTCCTTTGAAAACTCCTGATTAAGCACCCTCACAGCCTCGGCAGCGTCCTCATCACGCACACCTACCGATGTAGAATTCTCCGAAGATGCCTGGCTGACCATGAATACCGAAATACCGTTATCGGCCAAAGCTGTGAAGATACGACGGTTCACGCCTATGACACCGACCATTGACAGGCCTGTGACTGTAATAAGTGAGGTTCCGCTTATGCTTGAAATTCCCTTGATAGGCTTTCGGTCATCATCAATAATGCTGCGTATCACCGAACCGGGTGCATCAGGGTTGAAGGTATTCTTGACAAGAATAGGAATATTCTTGACACACACCGGGTAAATTGTAGGGGGATACACGACCTTTGCACCAAAATTACAAAGCTCCATAGCCTCTACATAGCTAAGTGAATTAATGGTGTAGGCGGTGGGTATCACACGCGGATCGGCAGTCATGAAACCGTCCACATCGGTCCATATCTCCAGGACCTCCGCATCCATAGCAGCTGCAATGATTGAAGCGGTGTAGTCACTGCCACCTCGTCCGAGGTTGGTGACCTCACCGGTTTCAGCATCGCTTGATATAAAACCTGGGACAATGTGTATGTATCCCTTGGATTCCTGTCCCGAGAACTCTTTCTTTACAAGCTCATTCGTGATATCCGTGGCAAGCATGCTGCGATGATGCTTACGCTCCGTCTTGATAAAAAGGCGTGAATCATGGAGGACAGAACCGGGAACAAGCCTATTGACTATAATGGAGCTCAATCGCTCGCCATAGCTGACAATCAAAGCCTGTGTCTTCGGACTAAGATCCCTTATCAGGAACAGACCATGATATATTGAGGCAAGCTCATCAAGCAAATGGTCCACCTGAACCTTCAACTCTTCAGGACGATCGGTTATCACCTTGTCTATTATATCGTGATGACGCATGGTGAGCTTCGCCATGCCCTCACGGAAAGCCTCGTCGCCACGGGCAGCAGTGACTGCAGTGGAGATGAGCATATCTGTGACCCCTCCAAGGGCACTCACCACTACCACTACAGGCTTATCGCACCCCTGAGCTATTTTACTGAGATTCTGAATCCCTGAGACACTACCAACTGAAGTGCCTCCAAATTTCAAGACTTTCATTAACTTTTTGTAAAAATTTGGGTGCAAAAATAATAATTCCAATCCGATTTACCTTACAATATACTAAATAAATTATGCGTTTTTATAATTATTCTTAGCTGTAATCACTTTTTAATGTCTGTTCATGCGGACATAGCATTTACCTGAATTACTTTGACACATTGCGGTAAATCCTATCGGTCCGCACAACAGACAACTTCTGAACTTATCTGAGTCGGTTGTATGAATTCAGCAACTTTATGTCATTGTTGATTCCCTTGACTCCAAGAATCTCAAGCAAAGCTACTATAGGCAAAAGTATGTCCCAGACAGTGAAATGGGCATCGATCCCTTCAGCACGAGCCTCCTTGAAAAGAGTGAAACATACTGTCGCTATTACCGCAAGTGTCAGCATGAGACTTATCACAAGCACAGTGCGCTGGAGCGGAAGATTGCGATACAGGAACAAATCGATGAGCAAAAGTATGATGATAGCACACACCGGAACAAGGATTCCGTATTCCGTCATAGTGTACAGAGACATAGCGTCGGCCTGCTGCATGACAGATACGATTTCACCATAAGGCACAAACATGAATACGGCCATTGCAATGATTGACAGGAAAATATAGACTGTCTGAATTCTCTGGATCTGCATAAGAACTTTAGGATTTTAGAGGTTAGACTTAAATTTTAATCAAAAGTACTAAAATTTTAACAATCCTCAAGCAATTTAGTTAGAGATTAATTGAAAAAACCTGTTCTATAAGACCGTTATCACGCAAAACGGACGCATCATAAATCTCCAGTCCACAAGCATCGAGCAATGCAACCTTGTCACACATCTTCAAGGCGATATCAAGCTCATGGGTAGAGAATAATATGCATTTTCCCTCATCATGAGCAAGATGTCCTAGAAGCGAACACAGCTTATACCGGCCAGGCATGTCGAGAAAAGATGTAGGCTCATCCAGAAGTATCACCGATGTGTCCTGAGCCAAAGCCCTTGCGATCATTATTCGCTGGCATTCTCCGTCGCTCATCGTGTCCATGGTACGTCCGGCATATGCCTCCATACCTACTAATGATAAAGCCTTTGCTACAATCTCTCTGTCATGGTCCTGAATATTCCCTATCCAATCAGTGTAAGGGGCCCTCCCTATTGCCACAACATCCTCGCATTTCAGATTTGGGATGCGAGTGCGGTCAGTATTCACAAAAGCAAGCATTTTTGCGAGACGAGAGGGGCTCATGTGCCTCAAAGCTTTTCCCTCCAAAAGTATGTCGCCTGAATAATTCCGGTTAAGACCGGCTATCGAACGTAAAAGAGTCGATTTGCCGGTGCCGTTTCTTCCCACAAGGGCTGTGAGACATCCGTCAGGCACGGAAACAGATACATCCGTGAGCAAACGGCGCGAGCCATAGCCAATAGAAAAATTCTTCAGTTCAATCATACTCTATTTCTTAACACTATCCATACGACCACCGGCACACCGAGAAGTGCCGTTATCGCATTCACCGGCAGTGTGAACATCTTGGAAATAATATCACAGACGATCATTACAGACGCTCCAGAGAGCATAGTCGCCGGGACCAATACCCGATGGTCACTGTTGTCAAAAATCATCCTTGTGACATGAGGCATGGCAACCCCTATAAATCCTATGGGGCCACAGAAGGCTGTAACCGTGCCGGCGAGCAATGTGGCAGACAGGAATATGACACTGCGGGATTGCTTTATATTCAGCCCCATCGTAACAGCATACTCCTCACCAAAGAGCAGCATATTCAGAGGTTTTATGGATAGAACAGCAAGTGCCAGTCCGACAAGAACAGAAGGGACCATAATGTAAAGCTGCATGACTGTCACTTCTCCAAGCGACCCCATAGTCCATATGACAAATGTCTTCAGTGCATCATCCTTGCTCATGTATTGCAATATCTGCACTATGGCACTGACTCCTGACGAGAACATCATTCCAAGAATCAATATCACCATAATGTCCTTGATACGACGCGCGGCCACACCTATAAGCACCAGCACTACCGCCGAACCGATCCAAGCAGCTCCTGCGAGCCCCAATGAAGAGCCAAGCCCGGCAAGCACCACCAATGCCACGCCAAGACTGGCTCCTGAACTTATACCGAGCACATACGGTCCGGCAAGAGGATTGCGGAACAATGTCTGCATCTGCAACCCGCTAACCGATAATGCCACACCAGCAAGAAGAGCTACCAAAGCTTTGACAAATCTTATGTTCCGGACAATCTTGACTGTGGACTCCGGGCAGTCACCTCCGGTCAAAGCTCTCCATACATCCGTCAGTGGTATATTGACAGCACCTACCGCCATATCCACCGAGAACAGTGTTACGACAGCAACTGAAAGGGCCATGAACAATATGACGTTGCGTGAATGCATTGTGTCAATCCAAATGTTTGTGATACACAAATTCCTCTCTGACAAGTTCCGGATGGAATATCTTGACAAGATCACGTAGTACCACATCAGGGTTCACTACTCCGGATTCATAATAGTCATTTCCACCTCCGCGTGTGGAACGAAGCGTGTTGTTGAAAACATGGCCGGATCTAAAACAAGCTGTGTCCACAAACTTAGGGCAAGCTGTCGCAAGTTCATCAAGACTGCCGGCAGTACCCGGATTGAGCCATATGTCAGCGGCGGAGCAAAGAAGATAAGCCTCTTCCATATCAATGGGCACCGAACTGCCGCTCTTATTTTTCCCATATATATACTCTCCTCCGGCATCCCGTATAAGCTGGACCGAGTAATTGTCATATGCCGGCATAAACCATGAGTCTCCATATGGCGCATTGATCATAACCAACGGCCTGTTATCTATGAAACGTGACACACTGTCTTTAAGTGCTAAATAATTTCCGGTTATCTCACTGAAACGTTTTTCACCGGCTTCACGTCTGCCGACAATCTCAGCCAAAGCCACCATCCATTCAGCCTTGCCAAGAGGAGACAGCTCAAGGTAGTCCCCTATATAAATAAACGGAATTTCAAGTTCACGCAGCTTGCTTTCCACAGGACTTGCACCATTCACGCCATAGAGCAACACAAGGTCAGGGTCAAGTGACATGATCAATTCATAATTGAAATTACTGTCATACCCCACATCTCCTATACTGTCACGACGAGCTATAATACCAGAGCTGCTTATGAAACCGAGGCCCGAAACTCCCACAACCCTGCGGGTCTCCCCTATCGCATCAAGCATGGCTATCTGTGTCGACGACATGGCTATTATACGTGAGGCGTCACCATCGATCACCTGTCCGTTAAAACCGTCAGGAACCTGCTCCCCGTCACGGGCTATAAAAAGCCTCAAGGTGACACTGTCAGCACCCTGCCACGGATCCGTCACCGTAAGCATAGTGCTGCTGTGACCGTCCGCTCCACTGATACTAAATCCATTGGCATATACAGGTGTATATACTTCTTCAACATATATATCCCCGACATCCTTCTTACGGTCACATGATGCAATGAGAATAATAAAAAATATCATTACAAAACTTGTTCTCATTTCCTTCTGCCGAATTTAGGTGTGATACCAATAAAAAACTCAAAGTTGATTCCGGGCATCGGACGGGACAGCACCGACATATAATCCTCGTTGAACAGGTTGTTGACAGCAAGCTTCAGCTGAATGTCGACAGGTTTGAACGACAATCCTTTCTCAAGGGATATATTGCTCATGTAATAGTCCGGAAGATGACCGGTAAGGGTATAGTCATTACTTGACATGGTGAATCGTTCCGAATAGTATGCCCACTTATACAGGAACCCCCATGTGTTCCACGACAATCGTCCGGTGACAGAGGCTGAATGCTTGGGGACATACGGCAGCTGCTTGCCCACAGACATATCGGCAGGCGACATTTTATCCCCCTCATTTATAGATGGTGTCCAGGAATATGATCCATTGAGACCGACAATCCAGCCATCGGCCGGACGCATCACCACATTGCTTTTCACTTCGATACCATAGGCATGAACTTTCTTGACATTTCTCGGGGAGAAAAATCCCTTGGTCGTTGGAAGCCAAATTATCCAGTCATCGATATGCGAATCAAACCATGTGACACTACCACCTACCGCTACAGCCCTGGCATTACCATCATGATCATCACACCCGGCATCAAATGACACTCCTGCATCATAGCTCCAGCCTTCTTCATTTTTGAGATCAGGATTGCCGCCAGGAAGAAAATACATGTCATTGAGAGTCGGGAATTTGTGATTGCGCGACACAGATGCCCTAAGCATAACATTGCCTCTCCGAGTCACAAGTCCGTCAATAAAGAATGCCGGAATCACCGGAGCCCATCTGTCGCCAAACATATCCTCACGCATCACGAGAGACATGCCTATGCGATCAGTGGCCTGCCACTTTGCAGACAGTGCGCCGGAAAGTTCTATGCGGCCTTTATCATACCCGACTATGCCGTTGCCTCCTTCCTGAAGGATTATATTTTTATCAACACTTCTGACAAAATGCTGGTGAGCTGAAAGATTGGCGGTAAAGAACCATCTCTTTGCCGGATTGTATTCGCCGTCGATCTGACCATATATCGTATTGACCTTGCTTCGGGAACGTGTCATCACGGCCCAATTTTCAGGAGCTACCTCCCGTCGGTAGTCATATCCCATCCATGTATGGATATACCCTCCTTTGACTGATGTTTTCCAGGTGCTGCGGTTATGGTTCCACGACACTATGCCTCGGAATGTGTGTTCACGTTGCCGGTTCTCAAAGTCAGCAGCATCGCCATAATCAGTAGTAAGCATTGGGAGCTCCCGATTGGAGTTTATAAACCACGCATTCACTCCGAAACGGTCGCCCCGCAGAGTGTTATAGTAAACTTCCTGCAATATGTGAAAATCCTTGAAAGACCCTGAGCGGTTGCGCTCCTTAGGATGATACTGCCCTATTATATTATGATTATCGTCATAGATATTCACTTTCTTGTCATGATTGGTGTACTTGTAGTCATTGGGTGACGACGAATACACCACACGTGTAGAACTACCCCAGTGTTCATTGCCATAGGTGATACGGGCGAATTCATCGAAAGTACTGAAGGAACCTATACCTTGAACATACTGGGCATTAAAACCCTCGGATACATCCGGAAGCGTCCCGAGACGTACCAGTCCTCCAAGTCCGCCTCCGGTCTCATTGACTGACGATGTGCCATGGAGAAGGGAAGCCTGATCTATGAAATAGGCCGGGATCGTAGAAAAATCAGTCATACCAAGCATCGGGTTGTTGATACGCATCCCGTTCCAGGTCACCTGAGTGTGGCTTGGAGAAGTGCCACGGAAAGCTACTGTGGAGAGCGTTGCCCGACCGTAACTTTTCACAAAAACCGACGAATTGAATTTAAGTATATCTGCCATGGAAAGAGCCACATTCTCCTTGAGCATGGCGGAATCAAACGGTGTCTTCTGAACGCCGATCTCTTTCATGGGCCTACGAGCCGTCACTGTGACTTGTCCAAGCCTGATCTTTCCGTCATTCTGTGAATATGCGGCACTCGCAACAGCCGACAACAATATAAGAAAAACAAACCTTTTCATTTCCAACAGAACGCACCGGGATTTATACCAACATAAAATTCATCAACAAGTTCACCGTCAGGCGTGTAACGATATATTATACCCTGCTGCTGGTAGTCAATGGCATCGGCTACATACACATCTCCTGTCGACGGGCTCACTGTAAGGCCATAATACTTTGTGTCACGACGTTCAAGGAACGGCCGCACCGGCAGACGGACAGCATCGACATCCATACACCATATGTCATCATCCACCCAATAGAGCAGACTTCCATCGCCATTGACCTGAAGTTCACATGGCGAATTACCGAGCCTGAACTTAAATTCCTTTTCAACAACAAAATCTTCCGGATCTATTCTGAATAGCGATGGTGCTTCATAACCATAAGGACTACCCTCATAACCTCCGTCGGTAATGGTCCATAATCTGCTATTCCTGTCCACAGCCAGAGATGTAGGCTGGACACCGACGGTAAGAGATCCCACTATCTGATCATTATCCGTGTCTATCTTGACTATGCGGTTCTGATAAGACCAACAGTTGCAATACACATATTTGCCAATCTGAACCATCTGTTCCGTAGACCCGTTGCCCATAGCCATATCCGGGACTTCTATGTATCCTGTCACCTCATACTTGCGGGGATTGACAATGAATATGCGGTTGTCCCACAACTGACTCACGTAAGCTTTGTCATCACTCACGAAATGTATATAACGTGGAGATGTAAGATTCTCTATACGGCCAACCTCCTTGAACGTATCAAGATCGATAGCGAATACAACATGGCTGTTGTTGACGACTACCCATCCTTTATCATCGTGCACGGTCATTGACTGAGCCACATCGCCGAGCTTCATGCCGTTGGCACGTATGAACACTTCATTTTCCACCTTTTCTGTCTCAGGATCATAATACGAGAGTGTGGCATTGCCATACTGGAAGTTCCCTTCATTCAGTATGAACAGCCCTGCTCCTGAAGCGTCAAAATCCTCCGGATTATCAGAATAATCCCACTTCATGCATCCTGTCAGACAGACTGACAGACATAATATAATAATTATTTTACTTGTTGTTCTCATCACAGAAACTGAACACTTCGGTGGAATTCTCACCAAGCTGACCGGCATATGCATTTACACCTGTCTGGACCTTTATGAAATCAATGAACTTAAGACCGGCAGACTCCCCTTTGAGATTGACGGCATCAGAGATCCTGAAACGATTGGAAATTGCAGAAGCGTCGGGGTTGTTCTTGTCCTGGACATCGTCACCGAGATTATCGACATATCCCCATGCAAAAGGATTGTTGCACCAAAGTCCTGTAAGCGACGATATCTCCGTTCTGGCCTTAAGCCGGACGCCATAAAGTGTATAGGAGTCACTTTCAATCCACAACGGATAATAGAATGCCTGAGGATGCTGGGAGCTTATACGCCTTACGGTGCCGGATTCACCCATATTATCAGTCCATTGTGTATCCATATTGGCTCCCGGACGATAATAGGTGACGGCATATTGCTGGATTGTCTCTTCTTTGCCATATTCCGATCCCTTCAACTCATACCACTCATCATCCGGAAGGCCGTTGCCGTTTACATCCTGCATCACCCACACAATACCGGGCTCATTGGAGGTATCTATGGCATTACCTTTTATAGAAAAATCATAACCGCCTTTATTTTCTATACTGTGGTCAAACCCCACTATTATGTATCCGCCCCATGCTCCAAGCGAAACACTATGCTCCTTATTAAGTCGGCCGAGAGCATACCGGCATGCCGATTCATGAGTTGAAACCCCGTCATATCCTGAGGCTTTCTCATTTATAAATTGACCCGGGGCAGGAATATACTCATATACTTTGTCAGCATATCGGCTGCCTGACACTGTGTATGGTCGCAAATTCGAACCCTTACAGCATACAACTGTGATCTCTATGGAAGCTTCATCGCTACCTGTGGATGAAATGTTTCGTGAGACATACTGTTTTGATAGAGGTGAGGAATATTTTGCCGTGAACTCAAGAGTGTATTCCCCTATTCCATCAGGCTTGAATTCATACAAGACAGATGTGGCTCCAGGTATCTCCACTCCATCAAGGCTCCACTGATATGAGACATTTTCTGACACTGACACGTAAGGGCGCAGGCATATCGACCCACCCTCACGGACATATTTTTTATTATGATCTGAGAAAAACGTTGATGAAGGCAACACTATGTCGACAGGCATTCTGTCGACTACATTTATTACTACAGTTTTTTCAGCCTTACCATCACTGTTGGTCACAGTCAACAAAAGATCGTATTTGCCTATGGAAGATTCCTTGAACTTATAAGTCATCTCCTCGCCGACAATTTTGCCGGCGATAGACCATTGGAAGGTTGCTCCTTGAGAATTTTGCACATCGGGCTTAAATTCATATTCGCGTCCGGCGACCACATTCAAGCCATCATAAGGCACTGCGATGGATATGACCGGAGGAGCCATTTCGGTGACATCAACCCTGAGGTCAGCCTTTGCTTTACCGGCAGGAGTACTGACGGTAAGAGTTATATAATACGTACCCGGATCTATGAAGACATGTCGTAGCTGCGGTTTGTCAGATATAATGCTACCCTCACATTCCCATGTGAAGGCAGCATCGTCTACATTTTTATAGACAGGGGTCACCGATAATGTTGCCCCTGTCTTAACAATGTAATATCCGTCCTCGCTATCAAGCTCTATCACAGGAGGCTGTGAGGCATCCTGAAGGATATCCTCATCTTTGTTACAGGAGAGGAATATTGCCAAAAAGGGCAAAAATAGCAAGAACTTTTTCATACTGAGAATTATTCGTTAACTGTTATTTCAAGATCATCAAGGGCGACATACGCAGGAGTATTGAGCCCCCAATCGCCAACATCACTGCCTTTAAAATCAATCGCAACCGTACATACGTTATCTCCGAGACCGCTCAAGTCAACCTTGTTCCAGCCTGTGCGGATCTCTTTGTCAAGACCTGATTCATTGACTTTGGAAGCATCAAAGTTGGCAAGATAGTAATCGACAGTCTTTCCGGTGGGCTTACCGTTCTTATCTATGGCGACGAACACAACCTTAAACCATCCGTTATTGTCCTTAAGCGCATGTGACATGCCATTGCCATCTTTCATTGCCAGATATGAGTAGGTAGTATTGCATACCCACACACTATTGAATTTACCATAATGTGCCACACCGCTGACAGGCTGGTTGGGATCGGATGCTACCACCTGATATCCGGTTTTGTCTGTAAGGTACATCTTAGCACACTTCTCATAAGAGACTGAGGACTCTTTCTCTACCGAGAATCCATTCGCAACAATAAAGTTCGCATCATTATGGCCTCCAGACTGATTGTACACACTGCACTGATTTGTATAATCAGCTCCTGTCATATTGGTGAAGCGAGATACCACAAATCCGCCGTTGTAGAATTCATACATCCATGGATTGCCCGGGACCCATTCCTGCCACAGATAGTTGACAGGAAACTGCACATAAGTGTCGGTCTCACCTATTTGTGCCATATAGCCGGATTTCACCTGTTCGCCTTCCGTATATGAAGAATAATAGTTTGAGCCATACTCATCTACGGCAACAAGAGATCCCGGCACCTTGTCAAATGATACTACTGTGGTAGTAGAGTCAGGAAGGATCTGTTCATCATCATCAGAACATGCCGTAAACATTGCAGCTGTCAGTAACGCCGCGCCATAGATAATAAAACCGAAATTACGTTTCATCTGGTCTTAGAACTGTTTTTTAGGTTGATAATATTATTTGTTTTTACCAACGGGACCATGAAACATAGCTTATGTAAGGATTAGTCCTTGAAAGATAAGCCGCCTGTAATCCCGCAGGGTTGAATTTATCTGAGACATTTGAAGCAGGTTTTCTGACTTGTCCTAAACGTCACACCTTCTCACCTTATATCAAGGCAATGGCTTTTTCGTGACAGTTCCGGCCATTCATGACCGGAAGGATTTACAGCAGCGGGTACTGTCCCGGATTCACACCGGATTCCCTTGGCTTCAAAACCGGATGCAAAATTAGTGAATTTTTTGGATTATCATAAGAATTCGACAAGAAAAAATCCCACAGAGAATTTTTCTCCGCGGGATAATATGTTAATACCTGATTCGGATCTATTTTACATTTTTGTTGGTGCCGGTATATACGACCGGAGGTTCAGAGATAAAATTGCAATCAATGAACGATGCGTCGGTAACATTATTGACAGTCATAGCCGGGCCCTCGTCAGGACGTATGGTCACATTCCTTAACTCAATGCCTTTTGATTCGGATAGCAGACCTCCCTCACGTGCTGTAAATACCGAATTGGTCACATGGATATTCTCGATAGGCATTTCAGGTATACCGTTGAACTTCAAAGCCTTTCCCGAACGGAACGATGTGACATCATTGATATAGATATCACGGAACTGCGGAGTGGTCTCATCGACAGGAGGGATGGTTGAAGGCGCGTTCTTCACCCAATAATAAAGATCGAAAGTGATTGCATCGCCTGATATGTCAAGCATATTCACATTATCAATATATATGTTTCTCACAACGCCTCCTCGTCCGCGGGTGCTTTTAAAGCGCAGCCCCACATCGGTGCCTATAAACTGGCAGTCTGAAACCGAAACATTGGTCACACCGCCCGACATTTCGCTGCCTACCACAAAGCCACCGTGGCCATGGTACACGCGGCAATCACGCACAATCACATTTTCAGTCGGCATACCTCTCCTGCGGCCAGCCTCATCCTTGCCGGACTTCAGACAGATTGCATCATCACCGACATCGAGGGTGGATCGGCAGATGATCACATTGCGGCACGATTCCACATCAAGTCCATCGCCGTTCTGAGCAAAGAAAGGATTCTTTATGAACACACCGTCAACAATGAGATTCTCACACATCAAAGGATGCACATTCCACGCAGGAGAATTCTGGAATGTCACCCCCTGCAAAAACACATTTTTGCATTTTACAAGCTGTATCATCACCGGGCGCAGATAACGCTTTATTTTTGCAGCCTCTTCTTTTGTGAGTGACGCACGATCACGATCGCTCTTCTCGCTATACTCCATTCCGTCTATATAGCTTTGAGAGGGATACCATATCTTGTCGTCCACAACAATTCCACCCTTGGAGGTCAGATTCTTCCACTCAGCACCCGACATTTTGTCACGTTTTACCGGACGCCACATTCCGCCGTTTCCGTCTATGACACCATCTCCGGTGATAGCCACGTTCTCAAGATTCTCGCCTGTTATGGGAGACTGTGTACGCCATGCCTCAAAGCCTTCATATGTCACATATTTGGTCTCATAAAGACTTTCATCAGCCGAAAAAGTTATCAAGGCACCACCGTCAAGATGCAGATTGACATTAGATTTAAGCACTATAGGGCCTGTCAGCCACACACCTGCCGGCACATTGAGGGTACCGCCCCCTTGAGAGGACAGATGATCTATGGCATCAGAAAAAGCCTTGGTGTTCAGTGATATTCCGTCGGCCACAGCTCCGAAGTCAGTTAGCGACACAGTCCTTGACGGAAAAACAGGACGGTCAATCTTAGGCATTTCAAACTGCAGACCCTCATACAGGGAATCATAATTTCCGGCAAAGGATGTCACACTTCCAAGCATTACAGCCACTGCAAAAGCCGGGATAAAATATGGTATTTTCATGGCATATTGGTTATTTTAGCCACAAAGGTAATTAAAATAGGTGAAATTTTTGGAATTTATTTACGTAAATACATCCGAGTTGATTATCTTTGCATCAAGCTTGACACTCTCTACAAGCCAACCGATATAATCATCAATAACATAATATTCAAAAAAAATAACCCGAAAAAATTCTTTTATATATCATGTCAAACTCAAAAAAATACACACCTGCCGAAGCACAGGCTTGGGTAGATAGCCGTGAATGGGCCAACGGCTGGGATGTCAATGCCGATAAGACTGTCAACGCAGTTGAATTTGCCAATCAATATGCCGCCAACAAAGAACTTTGGGATAAACTATTCTCATTCCTTGCAGAAGCAGACCTCAAAAGCCTTCCTGTCGGCAAACATGTTCTCGTAGAGGGAAAATGCTGGGTGAATATCATGGAGTACACCCCCAAAGCAGCTCAGGACACCCGTATAGAGACCCACAATGACTTTATCGATCTTCAGTACACATTTGACGGTGATGAAATATACGGAGTGGCACGCACGCTTATCCCTGTAACCGAATATGACCCTGTGAAGGACAGAACCTTCTTCAGGACCGAAGATGAAATCGACTATGTGCCTTCCGCACCCGATCGGTTCTTCTTATATTTCCCCGGGGAGAATCACCAACCGTCCGTAGCAACTACAGAAAATCCCGGCACAAGCCGGAAAGTAGTAGGCAAGATCGAGTATGCCAAATAATGTAAAATCTTAGCATCGACTGACATGACACAATCAGCCAAACAATTCGAGATGAGCCGAAATCCGCTCGTACGTACACTCGGAGATCCTGCCGACTGGAAACGTAGCGATATCATCGGGTATATACGCGACAACGGCATCGAGATGGTCAACTTCATGTATCCTGCCGCCGACGGACGCCTTAAGACACTTAACTTCGTCGTTAACTCACTTGAATATCTTGAAACAATACTCTCGACCGGTGAAAGGGTCGATGGTTCAAGCTTGTTTCCGTTCATCGAGGCATCGAGGAGCGACCTTTATGTGATCCCACGCTATTCAACGGCGTTCATTGACCCGTTCGCACCGATACCTACCCTCACCATGCTGTGCAGTTTCTTCGACAAGGACGGCAATCCCATGGACAGCGATTCACGCGGAGTGCTTGCACGTGCCTGCAAGGAATTCACAACAGTCACAGGGATGGAATTCGAGTGCATGGGCGAACTGGAATATTACGTAATATCGGCCGATCCGGGATCATTTCCCGCTACAGACCAAAAAGGATATCATGAGTCCGCACCATTCGCCAAATTCAATGACTTTCGTGTCGAGGCCATGCATACCATAGCATCCATCGGAGGACAGATCAAGTACGGGCATTCTGAAGTAGGCAACTTCACACTTGGAGGAATGATATACGAGCAGAACGAGATAGAATTCCTGCCCGGGCCGGCACTTCGTGCCGCCGACCAGCTCATGCTTGCCAAATGGGTGATACGCAACCTTGCGGCAAAACGTGAACTCGAAGTGACATTTGCCCCCAAGATATCAGTTGGAAAAGCAGGATCGGGATTCCATATCCACATGCGTCTGATGAAGGACGGCAAGAATGTTACCCAGACGGCAGAACGCACTCTGAGCAAAGATGCTAAGCGAGCTATTGCCGGACTGATGAAAATGGCTCCAGCCATAACCGCTTTCGGGAACTGCAATCCCACTTCATATCTGCGTCTTGTGCCTCATCAGGAAGCACCCACAGCCGTATGCTGGGGTGACAGAAACCGTTCTGTGCTTGTACGTGTCCCCCTTGGATGGACATCCGGAAAAGACATGTGCGTACAGACCAATCCCGGTGATCCCTGCGAAATAGAGACCTATGGCAAACAGACATTCGAGATGCGGTCGCCCGACTGCTCGGCAGATGTGTATACACTCATAGCCTCCCTTTGTGTCGCCGCTCGCATCGGTTTCGAAATGGAGGATGCTCTCGAGGTGGCTGAAAACACATATGTCGATGTCAACATACATGCCGCCGAGAATGCCAAGAAACTCAGCAAACTCACCACACTTCCCACATGCTGTGTGGAATCAGCCGACAGACTAAGTGACATGCGCGAGCATTTCGAAGCTCGCGGCGTGTTTGCCCCGGCTATGATAGACGCTACGATTAAAAAGCTCAAGTCTTTTAACGACAAAGATCTTGCAAAATTTCTCAAGGAGAATCCCGATGAAGTAAAGTCACTTGTGAAAGAATACTTCCACTGCGGATAACCGATACGTATTAAACATGTAGGGCCGCGTTTATGGCGCGGCCCTACTTAGATTATGACATTAATGGTCCCATCAGAACGAATCAAGGAGCTTAGAGAACAGCTTGACCGGCACAACCGGCTCTATTATGTAGAGAACAATCCCGAAATAGATGACCGGCAATATGATATGCTCATGAAAGAGCTTGAGAAGCTCGAGCATGAAAATCCCGATCTCGATGATCCGCTGTCACCAAGCCACCGTGTAGGGTCAGATCTTTCAAAAGGATTCACACAGGTTATACATGCCCGCCCGATGCTTTCGCTCGGCAATACATATTCACTCGAGGAAGTGAACGACTGGGTGAGCCGCTGCAACGATTCTCTCGGAAATTCCGGAGGGCTCCTATCAGTCCCGCTGGTGGGAGAGATGAAATTTGACGGCACAAGTATCTCGCTGACTTATGAACATGGCCGGCTTGTGCGTGCCGTAACGCGTGGAGACGGAGAGAAAGGTGACGATGTCACGCTTAACGTCAAAACCATCAGGAGCATACCTCTTGTGCTCCCCTCGGGTGACTGGCCCGATTCATTCGAAATACGCGGTGAGATTGTGCTGCCATGGAAAGAGTTTGACAGGCTCAACGAAGAACGGGCTTTCAATGAAGAACCGCTCTTCGCCAATCCGCGTAACGCCGCGGCCGGAACGCTTAAGATGCTTGACTCATCTATAGTGGCAAAACGCGGACTCGACGCTTACTTCTACTATCTGCTGTCAGATGAACTCCCTGCTGACAACCACTACGAAAATATGCTTAAGGCTCGTGAATGGGGCTTTAAAGTCAGCAACGTGATGACACTTCTCCACAGCCGGCAGGAAGTAGACGATTTCATTAACAAATGGGATGTCGAAAGGCGCAATCTTCCGGTTGCCACCGACGGGCTTGTATTCAAAGTCAATAATCTTAAACAGCAGCTTAATCTCGGATACACGGCTAAGTCTCCGAGATGGGCCATAGCTTACAAATTCGCGGCTGAAAGAGCTCTTACCAGACTGAGGGAAGTATCGTTTGAAGTCGGACGTATGGGTGTGATTACGCCTGTGGCAAATCTTGAACCCGTATTATTGTCAGGCACCATAGTAAAACGAGCCTCACTCCATAACGAAGATATCGTGAAAAGTCTTGACATACATGACCATGACATGCTGTATGTTGAGAAAGGTGGTGAGATCATACCCAAAATAACAGGCGTAGACACCGATGCACGTGAAGCCGGAAGCCAGCCAATAAAATTTGTGACACATTGCCCCGACTGCGGGACCCCTCTGATAAGGATTCCGGGCGAGGCTGCATGGATGTGTCCTAATAAATATGGATGCCGTCCTCAGATAATAGGCAGGCTGGAACATTTCGTGGGTAGGCACATGATGGATATAGAAGGTGTCGGAGATGAAAACTGCACCCTCCTGTATGATGCCGGACTTGTTAAAAACATTGCTGATTTCTATAAATTGACCGTACCCGCCTTGCGTGGATTGGACCGGGTGGGACCTCGTACAGCCGAAAGGATCCTCGAAGGTGTCGAAGCATCAAAATCCGTGCCGTTCGATCGGGTGCTGTACGCATTATCGATACCGTATGTAGGCGAAACACTGTCAAGGAAAATTGCCCGAGCTTCAAAAAATATCGATAAAATCATGGCCATGAGCCGCGATGAACTCATAGCCATAGAAGATGTTGGACCGCGCATTGCCGACTCGATAATAGAGCATTTCGCATATGAACCCAATCGGATTCTTGTGGAAAGGCTGCGCGACGCCGGCATACAGATGAGCATGCCCGAAGAGGATACATCTGACCACACTACTCTTCTTGAGGGAAAAAGCATAGTGATCAGCGGCGTGTTCGCACTTCATTCCAGAGAAGAATACAAAGCACTCATTGAGAAAAACGGAGGTAAAAATGTAGGATCTATCTCCAAAAAGACCGACTTTGTTCTTGCCGGAGACAATATGGGTCCCTCTAAACTTGAAAAAGCCCAAAAACTCGGAATCCCAATCATCAATGAGAATCAGTTCCTTGAAATGATAGGACACCTGACTTTGACAATGGGTCACCCAAAATTGATTTAGTCCGGGAGTAATGGTGCA
>CAJURI010000035.1 GCA_910588795.1 uncultured Duncaniella sp.
ACCGTACGGTTATCGGGGGAAATGGCGGCGGGGCATTTTTTCGCGAGGGCGAGGATGGTTTGTCGCGCGGAGGTGGGGGCGTGCCCCCACCGTACAATTAGGCCCGGGCGGTCATTGAGAGCGGAATCGGAGGTCATTGAGGGGCGGGATTAGGCGGTCATTGAGGGGCGGCATCGGGCGGGATGGGGTGGCCGGTGGGGTTAGAGGAGGGCGATCGATTGTATGACAAGCGAGGTGAGGTCGGTGTTGTATCCGAGGATTACTTTCCGGACTTTGCCTGCTGTGTCGGCTATCAGTATTACGGGGAGTGATGCTGCTCCGCAGTCGCGTGCGAGACTTGAGGAGTTGATGAGGAGGTGTTCGCCTGTCCGGAGTGCGGGGACTATGCTTTCGGCGGCGTCGGTGTCGGTGCCTTTTACGGCCCATATGATGTCGGCGGGCTGGGGGGAGCTGTCAATGGCTTTGCGCAGGTCGTTGACGATGCGGTCGCTGAAGGATGTGGACGGGTCGAGCAGGGCTATGACTGTGGGTGCGCGGAATGGGTCGCCGCGGTGGTGGGTGTATCGTTCGCCTGTGGCTGTGGGGAGTGCGAATGCCGGGAGTGGTGTTCCGCGCAGGTTTTCGATGCTGAAGTTGCTTTCGCGGTATTTCTCGAAGTGTTCGGGGAAGAGTGCTATTAGTGATTCTTCGCTTAGGGGGAGGGGTGTCTGTGGTCCGGTTCTTTCCGCGGCGGGTGTGTAGCGCACGGATATGGATTGCTCGGTTATGGATCCGGGGTTGCTTTCGGTGTCGATGCGCAGCGGCATCAGTGTGGCTGTGTCAAACCAGTAGCTTTTCTCGCGCACTGTCTCTCCGCCGATGGTCAGGCGTGTGTCG
Source organism: uncultured Duncaniella sp. (assembly GCA_910588795.1). Lineage (GTDB taxonomy): Bacteria > Bacteroidota > Bacteroidia > Bacteroidales > Muribaculaceae > Duncaniella. Next base: position 877 of record CAJURI010000035.1, read on the forward strand.
ATGCGGAGGGCGTCGGTGCCGTCGCATGACGCGCTGTGCGGACCTGAGATGGTGCTGAGGGTGTCGGTTGTCATGGCGGAGAGCTCGTCGGCGAGGAATGCCGGGAGCAGGGTCACGAACTGGGCTGTACGCTGGACTCCACCGTCGCTGCGTGCTGAGCCTGAGGCTGAGCGGAACGGTGCGGGATCCCATGAGGTGTGGTATTCGCGTATGCGGTGGTCGCGGTAGGCGTACATGTTGCCGTCGAAGTAGGATGTCCATCCTTCGGTGGGCCCTGATGGTGTGTCGAGCTGCCACTGCAGGAAGTAGGCGCATGGGGCGAGGGTGTCGGCCGGCGCGGGTGATGAAGCGAGCCTGAGACGGTAGACGACGTCGTCCTCCCTTGAGGGGAGTGTCACGGCGAATGAGGCCTGTGATTCATAGCCCCGGGCAGACCGCAGGGCCCGGATTATGTCAGCAATCCCCTGAGCCTGCAGGCTCAGGGGACTTAACGCTGCTAACACCATTAACAATCTTGCTTTCCCTTTCATAAACAATAGTTCGGACGTTCAATTTTATAACAAGAGGTGTGCGGATATGGTTCATGGGAGCGTGAAAAAAAGAGAGACATGGTAACACACAGGGTGTCTCCACTGTCTCTCTTTTTTTGTGTAGCATTCATCCAGCACTGTGTGCCCGGGGGCTGATGTGCTATCAGTCCTTCTTAACTACGCGACGCTCCTTGATGCGAGCCTTCTTGCCGGTGAGGCCACGAAGGTAGTAGAGCTTAGCGCGGCGCACTTTGCCGTACTTGTTAACTGTGATCGAGTCGATGAACGGAGACTCGATGGGGAAGATACGCTCAACACCGATGTTGTCGGAAATCTTGCGCACAGTGAAGCGTTTCTTTTCGCCTTCTCCGGATATGCGGATAACGACGCCGCGGTACTGCTGGATACGCTCTTTGTTGCCTTCCTTGATGCGGTAAGCGACAGTGATAGTGTCGCCCGGCTGGAAATCGGGGTGCTGCTTGCCGGTGGCAAAAGCCTCGTTGACAACTTTAATTAAGTCCATTTTTCTATACGTATATTAAAATGTTAACATTTCCGCAATGTAGCGGGCAGCTTGTCCCGTCCAGAGATTGCGGTTTTCAGGGCGCAAAGGTAGCAAAAAATCTTCAAATATCATAATGCTTGTGTCATAATCGGGGGATAAAAATGCGGAGTGAGTTAATAATGGTTAAATAGTGTGAACATAAATGAGTATCAGGGGTGATGCAGTGGGGTATTATACATATTATTATTAACTTTGCGGATGAAAAGTCGCGGAGGAGGCCATGGGGCTTCCTCCACGTTTTTTTGTGATCGCTTATGATAGAGAAGGAAAAGATAGCCGAGCTCGTAGACCGGGCCATAGAGAACACCGACGCTTATGTGGTTGACATCACGGTGTCGGGCGACAATGATATAGTGGTGGAGCTTGACTCGGCCACCGGTGTCGATCTTGATTTCTGCAGCGATGTGAACCGGAAGCTCAACGAGAGTCTTGACCGAGATGAGGAGGACTATTCGCTGGAGGTTGGCTCAGCGTCGCTGTCGGCACCATTCAAGGTGAGGCAGCAGTATGAGAAGCATCTCGGAGACACCGTGGATGTACTGACCCGCGACGGGCGTAAGCTCAAGGGGTTGCTCACGGCGGTCAGTCCTGACGGAGAGCAGTTCACGATCGAGGTCACGAAGAAGGTGAAGCCGGCCGGGGAGAAGCGTCCGCGCCTCGTGGCGGAGCCGCTTACGCTTGCCGTGGCAGACTGCCGTCAGGTGACATATCATTTTGATTTTTAAGAAAAACCAATAAATACACCTTATATACATTATGGCTAAGAAAGAGGAAGCTCCCAACATGGTGGAGCGGTTTGCCGAATTTAAGGAACTTAAGAACATCGACAAGACAACAATGGTGAGCGTCCTGGAGGAATCGTTCAGGAATGTGCTTGCCAAGATGTTTGGCACGGACGAGAATCTTGACGTGATCATGAACCCTGACAAGGGTGATGTGCAGATATTCCAGAATCTGGAGGTTGTGCCCGACGGAGAGGTGACCAATCCCAATCTTCAGATCTCTCTGAGCGATGCTCGCGCTGACGAGGATCCGGACGTGGAGATCGGCGAGGAGCACACCAAGGAGATATTCTTTGCGGATTTCGGCCGCCGAGCCATCCTGAATCTGCGCCAGACCCTCCAGTCGAAGATCCTTGACCTGCAGAAGGAGGCCATCTATGCGAAGTTCAAGGAGATGGAGGGTGAGCTTGTGTCGGGTGAGGTGTACCAGACATGGTCGCGCGAGACATTGCTCATGGATGACGAGAAGAACGAGCTTCTCCTTCCCAAGAACCAGTCGATCCCGGGCGACTTCTTCCGCAAGGGGGAGACGGTGCTTGCTGTGATCCATAATGTGGACAACAAGAACAATAATCCGAAGATCACGGTGTCGCGCACGAGCGACACGTTCCTGCGCCGCCTGTTTGAGCGCGAGGTGCCGGAGATCATAGACGGACTGATCAATATCAAGGCTGTGGCCCGCATACCCGGCGAGCGCGCCAAGATAGCTGTGGAGAGCTTTGACGACCGTATCGACCCAGTGGGCGCGTGTGTCGGTGTCAAGGGATCGCGTATCCACGGTATAGTGCGAGAACTCCGCAACGAGAATATCGATGTGATCAACTATACGGCAAATCCGTCGCTTTTCATACAACGCGCGCTCAGCCCTGCCAAGATCTCGTCGATCCATCTTGATGAGGAGGACAAGAAGGCAGAGGTGTTCCTGCGTCCGGAAGAGGTGTCGCTTGCGATAGGCAAGGGAGGCATGAACATCAAGCTTGCGTCGATGCTCACGGGCTACACCATCGACGTGTACCGCGACACACCTGACCAGGTGGACGAGGATATCTATCTTGACGAGTTCAAGGACGAGATAGACGGCTGGGTGATCGACGCTCTCAAGAACATGGGCTGCATCACAGCCAAGAATGTGCTCAACACACCGCGCCAGGCACTCATAGACCAGGCTGACCTCGAGGAGGACACCGTGGACAATGTGATAGCCATACTCAAGGCCGAATTCGAGGAGGAGTAAGACAGGGAAATCCCCCTTAGGGAATCCGTCCATACATCAAAAAAACAAACATAACATGTGGCCGCTCGCGCATCAGAGGCGGGGGGCTTCGTTCAGAACAACATATGCCGAGAATAAAGATTAGTCAAGCCGCCAAAGAATTCAATGTCTCCATCCCAACAGTGGTTGAGCAATTGGAGAAGAAGGGCATCACCATAGATGCCAATCCCAATACACGTATCGACGAAGCCGCCTACAATGTGCTTGTAGATGCGTTCCAGCCTGACCGCAAGGAGCGCGAGCGTGTGGAAAAGATGCGTCAGGATAAGGAGAAGCCGGAGCCGGCTCCCGCTCCCAGGGAGGAGGTCCCTGCGGCGGCCTCTGAGCCTGCGCCTGTGGCCCACGGACCACGTGTGATAGGGAGAATAGAGCTTGACTCCAAGAATAATCCTGTCGCCGCCCGCCCGGAGGTGAAGACCCCCGAGGCAAAGGAGGAGGCGGCACCCAAGGCCGAGGAGCCGAAACCGGCGACCCCGAAGCCCGCACCCGCAGCCCCGAAACCTGCGCCCGCAGAGAAACCTGCGGAGAAGCCCGCTGCGGAGAAACCTGCACCGGAGGCACCTGCAGCCGCAGCTCCGAAAGCACCTGCCGAGCCGAAAGCACCTGTCGCCCCGGAGAAGCCGGCGGAGGCACCCAAGGAGTCGGCTCCAGCCCAGGAAGCTCCCAAGCCTGAGCCCCAGAGACCGTCGGCAGCGGAGAAACCTGCCGCCGAGGCAGTGAAGCCAGCGGCCCCGAAACCGTCGGCCGAACCGGTGAAGAAGGATGAGGCGCCCGCCGCACCTGCCGCAGAGCAGGGGGAGCCGGAGGTGTTCCGTTACAGCCCGGAGCCTCAGGTGGCCGGGCCCAAGGTGATAGGCCATATCGACCTTACCACACTGAACCAGTCGACACGCCCCAAGAAGAAATCGAAGGAGGAGCGTCGCGGCGGTAACCGCCAGGGGCAGGGAGCTCAGGGCGCGGGAAATGCTGCCGGAGGCAACGGCAACAGCCGCAAGAAGCGTCAGCGCATAGGGGGCAAGGAGAAGGTGGACATAGAAAAGGCCGGCAGCCAGCCGGGCGAAGGTGGCAGCCGTGGCGGCAACAGCGGCAACGGCGGAAACCGTGGAGCGGCACGCGGCGGCAATGAGCGCGGGCGCGGCAAGGACCGCAACAAGCGTCCGGTGCACACCGAGGTCAATGAGGAGGATGTACAGAAGCAGGTGAAGGAGACCCTCGCCCGTCTGACCTCCAAGGACAAGAACCAGAAGAAGGGTGTGAAGTGGCGCAAGGAGAAGCGCGAGGCATTCGCATCGCACGCCCGCGAAGCCGCCGAGGAGGCAGAAGCAGAGAGCAGGGTGCTGCAGATCACGGAGTTTGTGACTGCAAATGACCTTGCCGTGATGATGGATGTGCCCATCAACAATGTCATAGCCACCTGCATGAATCTCGGTGTGATGGTGTCGATCAACCAGAGGCTTGATGCCGAGACGATCAATATCGTGGCCGAGGAGTTCGGGTTTACCACAGAGTATGTCTCGGCCGAGGTTTCGGAGGCAATCAACCAGGAGGAGGACAGCGAGGATGAGCTGACCACCCGTCCGCCTATCGTTACTGTGATGGGGCATGTGGACCACGGCAAGACATCGCTTCTTGACTATATACGCAACGCCAATGTGATAGCGGGCGAGGCCGGCGGCATCACCCAGCATATAGGCGCGTACAATGTGAAACTGTCGGACGGACGCCATATCACGTTCCTTGACACTCCTGGCCATGAGGCGTTCACGGCTATGCGTGCCCGCGGAGCCAAGGTGACCGACCTTTGTATCATCATAGTCGCCGCCGATGACAATGTGATGCCCCAGACTGTGGAGGCTATCAACCATGCATCGGCCGCGGGAGTACCCATAGTGTTTGCTATCAACAAGATAGACAAGCCGGCCGCCAATCCCGACAAGATCAAGGAGGAGCTTGCCCAGATGAATTATCTTGTGGAAGAGTGGGGCGGCAAGTATCAGAGCCAGGACATATCGGCGAAGAAGGGTATAGGTGTAGACGAGCTTATGGAGAAGGTGCTTCTCGAGGCTGAACTCCTTGACCTCAAGGCCAATCCGGACCGCCGCGCGGTGGGCTCGATCATAGAGTCGTCGCTCGACAAGGGACGCGGCTATGTGGCTACGGTGCTCGTGCAGAACGGCACTCTGCATGTGGGCGACGTGATACTTGCGGGAACTCATTTCGGCAAGGTAAAGGCTATGTTCAACGAGCGTAACCAGCGCATCAAGGAGGCCGGTCCGGCAGAGCCTGCGCTGATACTCGGCCTTGACGGCGCACCTACTGCGGGTGATACGTTCAATGTGCTCGAATCGGAGCAGGAGGCCCGCGAGATAGCGAGCAAGCGTGTGCAGCTGCAGCGTGAGCTCGGACTCCGCACCGCCAAGCGTACGACTCTCGAGGAGATCGGCCGCCGGCGTGCCATAGGTAATTTCCATGAGCTTAATGTCATCGTGAAGGGTGATGTGGACGGCTCGATCGAGGCACTTTCGGATTCGCTTATCAAGCTTTCGACCGATGAGGTGAAGGTGAATGTGCTGCATAAGGCCGTTGGCGCGATATCGGAGAGTGATGTGACGCTCGCCGCTGCCTCGGATGCCGTGATCATCGGTTTCCAGGTTCGCCCGTCGATGGCTGCGCGCCGCGCTGCCGAGCGTGACGGCGTCGAGATACGCCTCTATTCGGTGATCTATCAGGCTATCGAGGAGGTGAAGGACGCTATGGCTGGTATGCTTGCTCCGGAACTCAAGGAGGAGATCACGGGTACGGCTGAGGTGCTCCAGACGTTCCATATCTCCAAGGTGGGCACTATAGCGGGTGCGATAGTCCGCGAGGGTAAGATCAAGCGCGGCTGCAAGGTGCGCCTGATACGCGACGGTATTGTCCGCTATACGGGTGACCTCGGTTCGCTCAAGCGTATGAAGGATGATGTCAAGGAGGTGACTTCGGGTTATGACTGCGGTCTGTCGATCGCCGGGTATAACGATATCCAGGAGGGTGACGTTATCGAGGGCTTCGAGGAGGTCGAGGTTAAGAAGTCGCTTTGATATCGGATTTGGATTTAGACCGGTGTTCCCGGGGTATGTTACCCCCGGGAACACCGGCATTTTTTTCGCGCGGGCGGCGGGGGCACGCCCCCGCCCTACGGTTTGGATTGTAATTATATTGTAATTATATGGTGGTGTTTTTGAATATAGGGTCGAACTGCGGAGATCGGCTGAGATTCATAGAGATGGCTGTGGAGCGGCTCAGGCTTGCTCTTCCGGGGCGGTATGTGGTGTCGAAGGTGTTTGAGTCGGAGCCGTGGGGGTTTGAGTCGGCCAACAGGTTTATGAATGTTGGCGTGGGGGTGAGGACGGAGCGCGAGTATGATCCTCTGGAGGTTCTTGAGATCACGCAGGGGGTGCAGAGAGAGATTGATGACGCTCCCCACAGGGATGCGTCGGGGGGGTATGTGGACCGGACGATCGATATAGATATCATTATGGTGGATGATGTGAGGATGGTTACGCCGCGGCTGACTCTGCCGCATCCGAGGATGGGGGAGCGGGAGTTTGTGATGGTGCCTCTGATGGAGAATATGAAGCAGCTAAAGTGTTGCGATTAAATAAAATTAGGTGAATAATGGTTAAATCGGGTGCTTTGTATGGAAAAATGATGTATCTTTGCCGGAAAGTAACCTAATCTAATTAATCAAAAGAGTAATTTTCTGCCATGAACGAAAAATTCCGTGTGGAAAGCGACCTTATAGGCTCGCGTGAGATTCCGGCGTGTGCACTCTATGGCGTGCAGACACTCAGAGGGATAGAGAATTTTAAAATCAGCAAATTCCATCTCAACGAGTATCCCCTCTTCATCAATGGCCTGGCGATCACAAAAATGGCTGCTGCCGAGGCAAACTTTCAGCTGGGACTGCTCACGCCTGAGCAGCATAACGGCATAGTGGAGGCTTGCAAGGAGATACTTGCGGGCAAGCACCATGAGCAGTTTCCTGTCGATATGATCCAGGGCGGCGCGGGCACCACGACCAATATGAATGCCAACGAGGTGATCGCCAACAGAGCTCTCGAGATCATGGGTCATGAGCGGGGGGAGTACACTTACTGTTCGCCCAACGATCATGTGAATTGCGCGCAGTCGACCAACGATGCGTATCCGACGGCGATACATATCGGGATGTGGTATTCGCATGAGAAGTTCCTGAAGCATTTCCAGGAGCTTATAGCTTCGTTCCGCCGCAAGGCCGAGGAGTTCAAGAATATCATCAAGATGGGTCGTACGCAGCTTGAGGACGCTGTGCCGATGACGCTCGGGCAGACTTTCGGCGGCTTTGCGAGCATTCTTGAGGATGAGATAAAGCATCTTAATGAGGCTGCAGCAGATTTTCTGACGGTCAATATGGGCGCGACGGCGATCGGTACGGGCATCTGTGCGGAGCCGGGTTATGCCGAGAAGTGTGTGGAGGCTCTCTGTGACATCACGGGTCTTGAATTCAAGCTTTCGGATGACCTTGTTGGCGCGACATCGGATACTTCGTGTCTGGTTGGTTATGCCTCAGCCATGAAGCGTGTGGCTGTGAAGATGAACAAGATATGCAATGACCTGCGTCTGCTGGCTTCGGGTCCGCGTTGCGGTTTCGGGGAATTCAATCTGCCGGCCATGCAGCCCGGCAGCTCCATCATGCCCGGCAAGGTGAATCCTGTGATCCCTGAGGTGATGAACCAGATATGTTACAAGGTGATAGGGAATGAGCTCTGTGTGACTATGTCGGGTGAGGCCGCGCAGATGGAGCTTAATGCTATGGAGCCTGTTATGGCACAGTGCGATTTTGAGTCGGTTGACATTATGTGCAACGGTTTTGACACGTTGCGCACACGTTGCATAGACGGTATCGTAGCCAATAAGGAGAGATGCATTCAGCATGTGCATAACTCGATAGGAGTGGTCACCGCGCTCAATCCTGTGATCGGATACAAGAATTCGACCAAGATCGCCAAGGAGGCTCTGGAGACGGGGCGCAGTGTCTATGATCTTGTGCTGGAGCATGATATCCTCAACAAGGATGATCTTGACACGATACTCAGCCCGAAGAATATGATCAAGCCTGTGAAGCTTGATATCAGGCCTAAGCATTGAGTGTAGTGCCGAGGGGGTGCTGTCGGCGTGCCGAATACTTGTGCCGCCGCCGGTACCGTCAGGCAAAATGACTTGGGATATAAAAAGTAAGATGGCGTTTTGACACGCTATCTTTTTAAGAAATCACCCTTGCCGCAGATAGCTGCAGCAAGGGCGATTTCTTTATATGGGGATTTTTTAAGGAGTCAGTGTTTCAGTTCGACTTTTGTTGTGGGGGGTAGTGAGGCGTTGCGCTCGGCTACGGCGTCGATTACTTCGTGGGCGAGGTGGTTGAAGGCCTGTCCTGTGATGGTGTCGGAGAGGGCTATGGGTGATCCGTTGTCTCCGCTGTCGGCTATGGATGCCACGAGGGGTATCTGGGAGAGGAGCCTTACGCCGAGGTGCTCGGCGAGGCGTATGCCTCCTTCGCGCCCGAAGATGTAGTAGCGTTCGTCGGGGTGGGGTGCGGGGGTGAAGTAGGCCATGTTTTCGACGAGTCCGAGGATGGGGACGTTGACTTTTTCGTCGCGGAACATGGATATGCCTTTGCGGGCGTCGGCGAGTGCGACTTCCTGGGGGGTTGTGACAACGACTATGCCTGTCATGGCGAGTGTCTGGACGAGGGTGAGGTGGATGTCGCTTGTGCCGGGGGGCATGTCGATGAGGAAGTAGTCGAGCTCGCCCCAGTCGGCTTCGGCTATGAGCTGCTTGAGGGCGTTGGAGGCCATGGATCCGCGCCACATGACGGCTTTGTCCTTGTCGACGAGGAATCCTATGGATAGGATCTTTACGCCGTAGCGTTCGACGGGTATTATCATCTGGCGGCCGTCGACGTCGTGGATGTAGAGCTGTTCGTTCTCTATGCCGAACATTTTGGGGATCGACGGGCCGAAGATGTCGGCGTCGAGGAGCCCGACTCTGTAGCCTTCGCGTGCGAGTGCGGCGGCGAGGTTGGCTGCGACTGTTGATTTGCCTACGCCACCCTTGCCGGATGAGACTCCGATGATGTTCTTTACTCCGGGGAGTATGGGCGCGGGTGCCGCGGGCGCGGGCTGACGTGCGGCGGTGCTGACCGTGACTTTGACGTCGGGTGAGATGTGGGTGTGTATCGCGGCTTCGGCAGCTTTTGCCATGGACTTCATGAAGGGGTCGGTGGGCTTGTCGAATATGAGCGTGAAACTTACGGAGTCGCCGTCGATGCGTATGTCGTCGGCCACCATGGAGTTTTCGACGATGTTTTTGCCGTTGCCGGGATAGCGTACTGTGGCGAGGGCCTGTGTTATGAGTGCGGGGTAGAGTGTCATGGGTTGTGGTGTCTGTCGGTGGGGGTTGATTTTGGTGGGCCGGAGGGGTGGGTCATGACCCTTGCAGCGTGCCGCGTCCGAAGGAGCGGTATGTGTCCGGCTCGATGTCGATCTTAGGTTCCGAGAGGGGAGCGTCGGGTGGGAGTTGCCAGGCTATGTATTTGCTGGGGATTCCACGCGAGAGCCATTGCTGCTCGTAGTAGGTGGTGATCGGGGGCACCCGGTCGGCGAGCGGGGAGTGGTAAAGGTCGTCGGTGGCGGCGATGAGCGGGAGGGAGTTGTGGGCTATCATCGCTGTGGTGTAGGTGTAGAGGAAGGGGGAGTCGGTCTTGAGGTGGATTATGCCTCCTGGGGCGAGGACCTGACGGTAGATCTCGAGGAAGTGGGTTCCTGTGAGACGTTTGTTGACTTTCTTCATCTGAGGGTCGGGGAATGTGATCCATATCTCGGAGACTTCTGCAGGGGCGAAGAAGTGGGGAAGGAGATGGATGGATGTGCGCAGGAAGGCGACGTTGGAGAGGCCTTCGTCGCTTACCTGGCGTGCGCCGGTCCACATTCGTGCGCCTTTTATGTCGATGCCGATGAAGTTGCGGTGGGGGTAGGTGCGTCCCATGCCGACGGCGTATTCCCCTTTTCCGCATCCGAGCTCGAGGGTTATGGGTGCGGGGTTGTGGAATACGTCATCGTTCCATCGTCCCCGGAGCGGGCATGCTCCGGCGGCTTTCAGGTCGGCGAAGGGGTATTGGTGGACGCATGGGAGCGTCTCCATTTCGGCGAACTTCTTGAGCTTGTTTTTTCCCATGATTCAGATCCTGTCAATGTTGAAGTGTGGGGCGGGAGGCATGCCTCCCGCATAGGGCACCCGGAAGGCACAGAATAGTGCCGGAAGGGGGTTACCGAAAGGTACCGGAGGGGTGTTGCCCGGGAATTGGCGGAGGGGTTTCAGCGGGGAGGCAACCGGGTGTCAGCGGCGGCGGTTGCGACGCTGCTGCTCGCGGAGCATTGCTTCCTGCTGTTTCTGAGCCTGTTCGAGCTTAGCGGCCATCCAGCCTTTCTTTTTGGGCTTCTTTGCGTTCTCTGCCATCTTTGCGCGCATTTTCTCTTCGGAGACAACTTTGCGGAAGATGAATGTCATGAGGATGGTTATGAGCAGGGACAGGAAGTAGTAGTAGCTGAGGCCTGCGGCATAGTTGTTGAATATGAAGAGGAACATCAGCGGCATGAGGTACATCATCCATTTCATTCCGGGCATTCCGGAGGATGCCTGGGTCTGCATGTTGAGGTAGGTGTATCCGATGTTTGTGATTGTCATCAGGAGGCAGAACAGGCTTATGTGGTTGCCGAATGTGGAAGAGATGAACGGGATGTTGGCGGTCCAGGATATTATCGCGTCGGGGGCGGCGAGGTCCTTGGCCCACAGGAATGATTCACCGCGAAGCTCTATGGCCGAGGGGAAGAACCAGAACATGGCGACGAGCACGGGCATCTGCAGGAGCATGGGTAGGCATCCCGACATGGGGTTGGCTCCGGCGCGGGAGTACAGTGCCATTGATTCCTGCTGGCGTTTCATGGCGTTCTCGTTGCCGGGGTATTTCTCGTTGATGGCTTTCAGCTCGGGCGCGAGCAGACGCATCTTGGCCTGAGAGATGAGGCTCTTATAGGTGAAGGGGTAGAGGATCACCTTTATGAAGATGGTGAGGATGAGGATGATTATGCCGTAGTTGGATATGAATGATCCGAGGAAGCTGAACACCGGAATGATGATGAGGGTGTTGATCCAGCGGAATATCGGCCATCCGAGGGGGATGAGTTTTGTGAGGTGCATGTTCTCCTCGGGGAAAATCTCTTTCTCGACTTCTTTCATGACGGGGTAGGAGTTGGGCCCGAGGTACATGACGAAGGAGGCCGGGTTGGCGAGCGATGCGGAGTAGTCGAGGGTGAGAGCTATGTCCATCTTCTTAATGAAGTCGGGGTCGTCCTCGAGCACGGAGCTCCGGAGGTCGGCGGCCGCGAAGTTGGAGCGGGCCATGAGGACAGCTGAGAAGAACTGATTCTTGCAGCTTACCCATTTCACTCGCTGGTTGATCTCCTCGGAGTCCTCGCCGTTTTCGCTGAGGTTGTCGACGTCTCCGTCAGGGAACATGTAGTAGAGAGCGGAGTTGCGCTCCTCAAAGACACGTCCGGCTTCGAGGCGTCGCATCTTCTGGTCCCATGTGAAGTCCATAGTAGCCACAGAGGAGGGTATTATGGACTGCATGCCTGACTGTACTATGTCGATGCCTACGAGGTAGCTGTCGGGCTGTAGGGTGTAGCGTATGCCCCAGGATGCACCGTCGCCGAGGTCGAGCATCATTGTGACGGTGGAGTCGTTCTCCACTACCGGCTCGAAGAAGAATTCGCTTGTCTCGAACCGCTGTGTGGCGGATGTGAGGGTGAAGGAGTAGGTGTCGGTGGCCGGTGAGAGGAGGGTTACGGCTGTGGAGTCGTAGCTCTTGTAGTTGTTGAGTGTTGCCTGTGCGATTGCGCCGCCCTTGTTGGAGATCTCGAGTGTGAGGAGGCTGTTAGCGAGAGTCACGGTGGTGCTGTCGCCGGAAAGGTGGCGTGCGAAACCGCGGTATCTTGCCGCGGTGGCGAGCCCTTCACGCAGAGCCTTCACGGCCGCAGCGGCCACGGAGGGCTTCATGGAGGCGACGTCGTTGGCCAATAGCGGGGCGACGGGGATCTGCTGTCCGGCAGCCTCGACAGTTCCTGCCACCTGTCCCTGCGGGTCGAGGGTGAGGTTGACATTGTCGACGTGGAGACGTGTGAGCCCGGCAACGGAATCCGTCTGTCCCAGCTCGCGAATTGTGGCGGCTATGGATGCGGTCTCGGCCGGAGTTATGGAATCGAGAGTCAGGTCGCCGAGATCGGCTGCCTTTTGGGTGGCTTCGGCTTCCATGCGTTCGCGTTCCAGCCGCTGGCGTTCAAGTTCCTCGGCCGAGGGCTTGTTGAGCCACATGAATCCGAAAATCACGAGGCCCATCAGTAGCAGGCCGGTAAGGGTGTTTCTGTCCATATGTAATTATTTCTTTTCTTCTTTATATGCTATTGCTGATTTCATGAAATCGAGGAACAAGGGGGAGGGGGAGAGTACGGTAGAGGAGTATTCGGGGTGGTACTGTGTGCCGATGAACCATCTTAGCGACGGGATCTCGACGACTTCGACCAGTCCGGTGTCGGGGTTCTTGCCCACGCACTGCATTCCGGCCTGCTCGAAGCGGGTGAGGTATTCGCTGTTGAACTCAAAGCGGTGGCGGTGACGCTCGCTGACGGCAGTGGACCCGTAGGCGGCCGCGGCTCTGGACCCAGGCCTCAGGGCGCAGGCGTATGCTCCGAGGCGCATTGTGCCTCCCATGTTGTGGATGCTCTTCTGCTCCTCCATGAGGTCTATGACATTGTGGGGTGTCACGGGGTCCATCTCGGTGGAGTTGGCATCCTTTAGGCCGAGGACGTTGCGTGCGAACTCTATCACCATGCACTGCATGCCGAGGCATATGCCGAAGGTGGGGATGTCGTGGGTGCGGCACCATTCGAGAGCGACGAATTTGCCTTCTATGCCCCGCTGTCCGAAGCCCGGGGCTATGATCACGCCGTCGGTGCCGTCGAGGAGCGAAGCGACGTTCTCGGGGGTCACTTTCTCGGAATGGATGTAGCGGATGTCGACCTTGCGCCCGCAGTATGTGGCGGCCTGAAAGAGGGATTCATCGATTGACTTGTAGGCGTCCTGCAGCTCGACGTATTTGCCTACGAGACCTATTGTCACGGTGTCGGTGGCAGAGTCCATGCGTGAGAGGAAGTCGTTCCAGGCACCCATGTCGGGCTCGCCTTCGGGTTCTATGCCGGCCTTGCGCAGCACGATCTCGTCGAGGTGCTGCATGTGCATGAGCACAGGGACCTTGTAGATGGAGGGCGCGTCGGCACTCTGGACTACGGCGTCGGGGGAAACGTTGCAGAACTGTGCGATCTTTTTTCTCATCGGAGCCGGTATGTCGTGCTCGGTGCGCAGGATGAGCACGTCGGGCTGTATGCCGAGCTGCTGCAGCTGCTTGACTGAGTGCTGTGTGGGCTTTGTCTTCAGTTCCTTTGCGGCCTGTATGTAGGGGACGTAGGTGAGGTGGATGCACACGCAGCCGCCGTCCAGCTCCCACCTGAGCTGCCTTACGGCCTCGAGGAACGGGAGGCTCTCAATGTCGCCTACGACACCTCCTATCTCAGTGATGACGAAGTCGAAGTTGCCGGTCTTGCCGAGAGCCATCACATTGCGCTTGATCTCGTCGGTGATGTGGGGGATGATCTGTACGGTCTTGCCGAGATAGTCGCCCCGGCGTTCCTTGTCGATGACGCTCTGATATATGCGTCCTGTCGTGACGTTGTTGGCCCGAGTTGTGGGTACATTGGTGAAACGTTCGTAGTGACCGAGGTCGAGGTCGGCTTCGTGCCCGTCGACAGTGACGTAGCATTCGCCATGCTCGTAGGGGTTGAGAGTGCCCGGATCGATGTTGATGTAAGGGTCGAACTTCTGGATTGTGACCCTGTAGCCGCGAGCTTTGAGCAGACAGGCGAGCGAGGATGATATGATTCCTTTACCGAGAGAGGAGACCACTCCTCCGGTCACGAATATGTACTTGGTTTCCACGCTGAGAATGTTGGTGTAATTGATTTAACAAGGTGCAAAATTACAAAAAAATGTGCAAGCCACGTCAATGAAGTGGCGGGAATTTAGTAACTTTGCCAAAAATATTGATATATGATAAAGAATCTTCTCTTTGATCTCGGGGGTGTGATAATGGATCTTGACCGTGACCGCTGTGTGCGAGCGTTCGAGTCGCTCGGCATGCGAGATGCCGAGGAATTCCTCGGGGTGTACGGTCAGAAGGGTGCTTTTCTCGCGCTTGAACGCGGCGACATAGATGCTCCGGAATTCCGCAGAGAGATCCGGCCTCTCATAGACAGGGAGGTCACGGACGAGGAGATCGACGCGGCATTCAACAAGTTTCTTGTGGGTATCCCGGTGGAGCGTCTCCGCGCCCTCAGGCAGCTCAGACGCCGCTACGGGGTGTATCTACTGTCGAATACCAATCCTATAATGATGGAGGGTTTCATAGCCGAGCAGTTCCGTCAGGAGGAGGGTATGGAGATGAAGGATTATTTCGACGGAGTGGTTGCGAGCTATGTGGCCAAATGCTACAAGCCGGACCGAGAGATATTTGACTACGCGTGCGAGAAGTATGGCATAAAGCCGGAGGAGACACTTTTCTTTGATGACTCCCAGGCCAACGTGGATGCCGCACTCGCGCTTGGGTTCTATGCCGAGGTGGTGACGCCCGGCACGGAGTTCACCGATATACTGAGCCGCCGCTGACAACAATCCTCTTAACCGTACAGACGTATTAAGTGTGCAGACACAGGAACTCTCACTCTCCCAAAAACCTCTTAGAACAACATGAATCTGATAACAAAACCGGACACGTCGGTGCGCAGGATCGCGGCCGTCGGGATGTATGACGGAGTCCATCTCGGGCACCGTTACCTGATAGACTATCTCGGGGTGGAGGCCCGCAGCCGCGGGCTTGTGCCTTCGGTCGTGACCTTCTCCAGGCATCCGCTGTCGCTTGTGCGCCCGCTTGAGGCACCTGCGCTTCTCAATACGCTCGAGGAGCGTGTGAGGCTTCTCGGAGAGGCCGGTGCGAGCGACATCATCCTGCTGAGCTTCAACGAATCGCTGCGCCGGATGAGTGCCGAGACATTTCTCAGGACTCTCAAGAGAAAATATGCCATAGATGCCCTTGTGCTGGGCTTCAACAACAGGTTCGGCCATGACGGCCTGAAGGGGATGGAGCCTTATCGTGCCATAGGCGAGAGGATCGGAGTGGAGGTGATCGCCGCTCCGGAGTATCGCGGCGGAGCCGCGCCCGTGAGCTCGTCGATAATACGCCGTTGTCTCGCCGAAGGGCGCACCGAGGAGGCCGCCCGCGCTCTCGGCGCGCCGTACTCCATCACGGGGAGAGTCACCGAGGGGAACAGGCTCGGGCGTACGCTCGGGTTCCCGACCGCCAATATGATTCCTCCGTCGGCTGAGCGTCTTATCCCCAAGGCCGGGGCTTATGCGGCGTATGTGACGACTCCTGACGGAGTGAGACGTCCCGGCGTAGTGAACGTGGGGTACCGCCCCACAGTGAGCGATGCTGCCGGCGGGGAGCGTCAGATATCCATCGAGGCCCATATAATCGACTTTGTGGGGTATATATACGATGAGGAGATCAAGGTGGAGTTTGTGAAATACCTGCGCCCGGAGAGGCGGTTTGCGGACACTGACAAGCTTGCCTCCCAGATCAAGGATGACATAGCGTCGGCAAGAAAGGTGCTCAGGGAACAGTAACTCCCAGATAGAAAAGAAGTTTGCCATAAACGTAGATGGAGAATGAAAAAGGTGGAGCGGCCAGTGTGAAGCGTCCGCTCATAGGTATGACCCTCGCGGAGCTCGAGGGGGTGGCGGAGGAGGCCGGTCTGCGCCGGTTTGCCGCCAAGCAGATAGCCAGAAGGCTTTATGTGGGCCGTGTGAAAGATATAGACGAGATCACGGAGCTTCCCAAGAGCGCGAGGCAGTGGATATCGGAACATTACACAGTGGGGCTTACGGCTCCCAAGCTCGCGTCGCGTTCGACCGACGGCACTGTGAAATATCTTTTTGCCACACGCACCCCCGAGACGGACTATCTGACCCACGGAGAGGGTGGCAGGGATATCGAGGCGGTGTACATCCCTGACAAGGACCGTGCGACACTGTGTGTGTCGTCGCAGGCCGGCTGCCGCATGGGCTGCCGCTTCTGCATGACCGGGATGCAAGGGTATCACGGAGACCTCAGCTCGGCTGGCATACTCAACCAGATACTGTCGATACCCGAGTCGGACAAGCTAACGAATATCGTGTTCATGGGGATGGGGGAGCCTATGGACAATGTGAACGAAGTGCTCAAGGCTGTGGAGGTGCTTACCGCGCCCTGGGGGCTTGCGTGGAGCCCGAAGCGCATCACGGTGTCGAGCATCGGCAAGATGGACGGGCTGAGGCGACTGCTCGCGGAGACCAAGGTGCATGTGGCTATAAGTGTCCACTCGCCGTTCCCGTCGGAGCGTGAGGGGCTTATGCCCGTAGAGCGGGCCTATCCCGCACGCAAGGTGATGGATCTGCTTAAGGGGTGTGACTTCGCCCATCAGCGCAGACTTTCGGCCGAGTATATAATGTGGAAGGGTGTCAATGACGATATGCGCCATGCCGACGCCCTTGCCCGGCTGCTCAAGGGAACGGACTGCCGCGTGAACCTGATACGCTTCCATGCGATACCGGGATTTGACGGAGAGCCTTCGGGGCAGGCTACGATGGAGCGATTCCGCGACCGCCTGAACTCCCTCGGGGTCACGGCCACCATACGCGCCTCAAGGGGCGAGGACATCGAAGCCGCCTGCGGGATGCTGAGCGGCGAGAAGGGGGAGTGACCGGGGCACGCAAAGGGGGACACCACAAAAGTTGGAGATTAGAGCGTTTTTTCGTATTTTTGCGGGAAAATCCCATGCCAGAAATGAAAACACTCCGCATACTCCTCCGGCCGCTGGCCATGCTTGTGTGCCTTCTTGCCGCTGCGGGCTGCACCATAAGCTACAAGCTCAACGGCGCGGCCATCGACTACAATGTCTACAAGACCATCTATGTCTCGCAGTTCCCGATACGTGCCGCGCTGGTGTATCCGCCTTTGCAGCAGACCTTCGAGAATGAGCTGCTTGACTATATATCGCGCAACACGCGCCTGCGCACCGTAGAGTCGGGGGGCGACCTCCAGCTCGAGGGTGAGATCACGGGCTATTCTCTCTCGCCCCAGGCGGTCACGGAGGATGCTTATGCCTCGAAGACGCGCCTGACGATACAGGTGAGGGTGAAGTATATCGACAACAAGCAGGAGGGGAAGGATATTGACCAGACGTTCAGCGCGTACAGGGATTTCGATTCGAGCGAGATGCTTACGGATGTTCAGGACGAGCTGTGCAGCCAGATCTCCAAGGAGCTTGTCGACCTCATATTCAATGCGACACTTGGTAACTGGTAACTGACTATGGACGAGCAACTGAACCGCGTGCTGTCAACGCTCACCGAAGGTGGCTCCGGGGTGGATCCCGCTGAGGCCGAGGCTCTTGGAAAGAGGTATCCGTTCTTTTATCTGCCCGCGCTGCTTGCCCTGAAGGGTGGATCGGCCGATGCCGGGAACAGACGCCGCCTGATGGAGCAGATAGCCCTCAATGCCCCTGACCCAGCCGGGGCGTTCATACTCGCTGACGTGGCCTATGAGGAGTGGGCGGATTTCTACCCGTCGGTCCGCAAGGGGGAGGTGAGCACCAATGACGCCATATCGAAGTTTCTGGAGACTTACGGGCATTCCGACCCGAGGGAGGAGGCCCTGCTTGAGCGGCTGATATTCAATCCGACGCCTGACTATTCGTCGCTTCTTGCGCGCGAGGAGGAGGCCGACCGTCCCACCGAGGCTGACGCGGCATCGGAGAATGAGCAGGACGCGCTCATCAATTCGTTCATCCTCAAGCATAAGGATGACGAGTCGCAGCTGCTGCCGAGGGAGCATGACGCTGCCGAGGAGAGCGAACCGGCATCTGCCGTGGAGGAGCGTCGGGCCGCCGCTGTGGAGCACCATGCACCGAGCCCGGCCGCAAGCCCGGCATATGACTCGTCGCTGAGCGAGAGCCTTGCCAAGATATATATACGGCAGAAGAGATATGACAAGGCGTTTGAAATTATTCACACTCTAAGTTTGAATAATTCAAAAAAAAGTGCTTACTTTGCAGACCAATTGCGGTTTCTGAAGAAACTGATTGCCAACCGTGAAGCTTTGAATAATAGTAAATAATTCATATCCAATACATTAAATATAGTTATGTACATTGTACTGATCATCCTGACTCTCATCTGTTCCGTGCTTCTCATCTGTGTGGTGCTTGTCCAGAAGTCCAAGGGAGGAGGTCTCTCGTCGTCTTTTGCCGGAAGCAACCAGATCATGGGCGTCCGCCGTACCAACAGTTTTATAGAGAAGCTGACATGGGGTCTCGCAGGTGTCATCTGCGTGCTGGCAGTCCTCTCGACATTCACCATGCCTAAGGCTATCGTCGGGAACTCCCGTGTGAGCGCGCCTGCCGCTACCGAGCAGACAGTTCCAGGAAACTTCAACACACCCGCCCCCGCCGCAGCCCCCAAGGCAGAAACTCCCGCCGCAGCGGAGACTCCTGCGCCCGAGGCTCCCGCCGAAACGGCAGAGTAATGGCCGGGCCGCTGCCCCTATATGCAGGGACAGTGATCGGAGAGACATATACAAGCCCGCACTGACGCGCCGTGCCACACACCACGCGGGTCGGCGTGGGCTGTGATTGTATGTGGGCGGCATGCGCGGCGTGTCTCCGAGTCACGGCACAGATGATCAACAAGCGAAAACAAGGTCTATGAAAGAACTCTGGAACCTGTTCAGGCGATTTGTCCCGCCTTACAGGAAGTATCTCATACTCAACATACTCTTCAATATACTTGCGGCATTCCTGACCCTGTTCTCGTTTGCCGTGATAGTGCCTATACTCGAGATCCTGTTCAAGATCAAGGATGTGCAGTATGAGTACTGGGAGATCGGCAGCCATTCGCTGAAGGATGTGCTGATCAACAATTTCTATTATTACACTCAGGACTGCATCAACAGCTGGGGCCCCATAGGGACGCTTATGGCTATGGCGGGGCTGCTTGTGTTCATGACGATGCTCAAGACCGGGGCGACGTATCTGAGCAGCTATTTCGTGATACCGATGCGCGCGGGCATAGTGAGGGACATACGCAACTATGTGTATGACAAGATAGTGCTTCTCCCCATAGGGTTCTTCACGACGGAGAGGAAGGGTGACGTGATGGCGCGCATGACGGGCGATGTGGCAGAGATCGAGAATTCGATAATGTCGACTCTCGACATGCTTTTCAAGGATCCGATCATGATCATAGTGTGCCTGTCGATGATGCTTTTCATGTCGTGGCAGCTCACGGTGTTCGTGCTGCTTCTGCTTCCGATCGCCGGCTCGATCATGGGCAGGGTGGGGAAGCGTCTCAAGCGAGCGTCGTTCGAGGGTCAGCAGCAGTGGGGGCTTCTAATGAGCAATATAGAGGAGACTCTCGGGGGCCTGAGGATCATCAAGGCGTTCAATGCCGAGCAGAAGGTCGTGGACCGTTTCCATAAAGGGAATCAGGAGTTCTTCAGGATCACGCGCAATGTGCAGCGCAGACAGTCGCTCGCACATCCCATGAGCGAGTTCCTGGGCACTATCACTATAGCTATCGTGCTTGTGTTCGGCGGCACTCTCATCCTGCGCGGGACGTCGGGGATGAATGCGGCGTCGTTCATATATTACATGGTCATCTTCTATTCGGTGATCAATCCGGCCAAGGACCTCACGAAGGCGATGTACAGCATACAGAAGGGCCTTGCGTCGATGGAGCGTGTGGACGCGATACTCAATGCCGTGAACCCGATAGCCGATCCGGAGCGTCCGGAGGAGATAGGCAGGCTCAAGGGGGATATCAGGTATGAGAACGTCACATTCGGGTATGATCCTCAGGTGCCTGTGGTGAAGGGTGTCGACCTTTCGATCAAGGCTGGCGAGACGGTGGCTCTTGTGGGGCAGAGCGGCAGCGGCAAGTCGACCATGGCGGACCTTCTGCCGAGGTTCTATGACATCAACAGCGGATCGATCAAGGTGGACGGCCATGACATACGCTCGCTGCGTGTGCATGAGCTTCGCGGTCTGATGGGGAATGTGAATCAGGAGGCGATACTGTTTAACGACACGGTGTTCAACAATATAGCGTTCGGAGTGAAGAACGCGACGCTTGAGCAGGTGGTGGCCGCCGCGAAGATAGCGAATGCTCATGAGTTCATCATGGCTACCGAGGATGGCTACAATACCAATATAGGTGATAGAGGCTGCCGCCTGTCGGGAGGGCAGCGTCAACGACTGTCAATAGCCAGGGCTATACTCAAGAATCCTCCGATACTTATACTCGACGAGGCCACTTCGGCACTTGACAGCGAGAGCGAAAAGTCGGTCCAGGAGGCTCTGGAGCGTCTGATGAAGGACCGTACGACCCTTGTGATAGCGCACCGCCTGTCGACTATCAAGAATGCCTCGCTCATATGTGTCATGCATGAGGGGGAGATAGTGGAGCGTGGCACGCATGATGAGCTGATAGCTCTCAACGGGTATTATACGCGCCTTGTGGAGATGCAGTCAATGAAGTGACAGGAGGATCATTCGCGGGTCTGTCCGTTGCCTGTGAGGAGGTAGCGGGTGGTGGTGATCTCGCGCAGTCCCATTGGCCCTCGCGGGCCGAGTTTCTGAGTGCTTATTCCTATTTCGGCTCCGAGGCCGAACTGTGCCCCGTCGGTGAAACCGGTGGGTGCGTTGACGTATACGCATGCGGCGTCGACCTCGGCCTGGAAGCGGGCGGCCGAGGCGGGTGATGATGTGATGATGCACTCGCTGTGGCCTGATCCGTGACGGGCGATGTGGCTTATGGCTTCGGAGAGTGATGACACGGTGCGCAGCCCCATGCTGTAGTCCATCCATTCGCGGTCCCAGTCGGCGGGGAGGGCGGGGGTGAGCAGGTGGGCGGGGTAGGCTGCGGAGGAGAGGATGGCGAGGCTTTCGGGGTCGGCGTGTATGACGACGTTTTTGTCGGCAAGCGGAGCGCACAGGGCCGGGAGGTCGGCGAGGCGGTCGCGGTGGATGAGGAGTGTGTCGAGGGCGTTGCATACGCTTACGCGGCGTGTCTTGGCGTTGAGGATAATGTCACGGCCCATGTGGATGTCGGCCTCGCGGTCGAAGTAGGCGTGGACGACACCTGCCCCTGTCTCTATGACGGGTATGCGGGCGTTGTTGCGCACGAAGTCTATGAGGCTGCGTCCGCCGCGCGGTATGCACACGTCGATGAATCCCACGGCTCCGAGCATCGCGGCTGTGGCTTCGTGTGTGGCGGGAAGCATGAGGGCTGCAGCGGGGCTTATGCCGTGGGCGGCGAGCGATTCGTGGATTATGGATATGGCTTCAAGGTTGGTCTCCTCGGCGTCTTTTCCACCTTTCAGCACGCATGCGTTTCCGCTTTTGAGGCATAGGGAGAAGACGTCGAATGTGACGTTGGGACGGGCCTCGTATATCACGCCTATGACGCCGAACGGCACGCGCACTCTCCTGAGGAGTATGCCGTTGGGGAGTGTGCGCCTCTCGATCTCCTCTCCTACGGGGGATGGGAGCGACGCTACGTTGAGAATGTCGGCGGCTATGGCCTGCAGCCGCGAGGGGGTGAGGCGCAGACGGTCGCAGAGCGGGGAGGAGGATGGCATGCGCGCGAGGTCGCGGGAGTTGGCCGCGAGGATTGCGTCTGACCGCGAGACGATCAGCCGGGCGAGCGTGCGGAGCACGTCGGAGCGGGTTGAGTCGGGGAGTGCTGCTATGGTGCGTGATGCTGTCTTTACGTCGGTGAACATTCGGGATGTGGTTTGGTGGTGTTTTTGTGTGTTTTTGTGTGTTTCGGGGGGATGCCGGGCGTGCCGGGCGGGAGGGTCATTCGATGTAGAGGTAGTCGTAGTGGACCACCGGCCTGCCTCCACGGTGGCCGATGAGGGGGGTGGTGTCGGCCGATGACATTGATGCGCGTCCGACTCCTATTGCCGTTCCTTCGGGGGATAGGATGGTGATGATGTCGCCTTCCTCCCAGTCTCCTTCGGCTGATGTGATGCCTATGGGGAGGAGGCTTACGGCGCGGTCGCTGCGGAGGGCTGCTGCCGCGCGATGGTTGACGCGTACCACCCCTTTGGCGAAGGATGAGCTGTGGGCTATCCACCGCTTTATGTTGCTCAGGGGCTGGGGGGAGGGGAGGAATGTGGTGTGGGGCACTTCGGAGGGGCGCAGCAGGAGCGATGTGAGTATGCCTGGGCGGTCTCCCCGGGCTATTATCACGGTGATGCCGTCGTCGCTGACTTTCCGGGCTATGCCGCACTTTGTGCCCATGCCTCCTCGGCCGAATCCGCTTTTTGCGGCTGTGATGCAGCCGCTGAGGTCTCTTCCCGGCTCGATTTCGGGGATGAGCCTGGACGAGGGGTCGGCCGGTGGGCCTGTGAATATGCCGTCGACGTTGGAGAGGATTATGAGCATGTCGGCGTCGAGCATGGATGCCACCATGCCTGAGAGCTCGTCGTTGTCGGTGAACATGAGTTCGGTGAGGCTTGCGGTGTCGTTCTCGTTGACCACGGGTATCACGGCGTTGTCGAGCATCGTGAGCATGCAGGCCCTCTGGTTGAGGTAGGCTGTGCGGGAGGCGAAGTTCTCTTTCTGTGTGAGCACCTGTCCGATCACCATCCCGTAGCCTGCGAACAGTCTGTCGTAGAGGTTGATGAGGCGTATCTGCCCTATGGATGAGTATAGCTGCCTGGCCGCTACGGTGTCGAGCTGGCGTGAGGGGGTGATTGCTCCCCTGCCGCATGCCACTGCGCCGCTCGACACAAGGATTATCTCGTGTCCGAGGTCCCGCAGGGTGGCTATCTGGTCGACGAGGGAGGACATGTTGGTGACGTTGGGCATGCCGTCGGGGCGTGAGAGGACGTTGCTGCCAACTTTTACTACGATTCTCATTGCGGGGTGGAGGCTTTCAGTCCGTTTATCACGGCCGATGTGAATCCGGAGTGCTCCATGGCGTTGAGGCCGCGTATGGTGAGCCCTCCCGGTGTGGTCACTTTGTCGATCTCGCTTTCGGGGTGCGAGCCGGGGGAGGAGAGGAGTGAGGCGGCTCCTATGAGGGTCTGGAGGACCATTTTCTGTGCGAGCTGCGGGCGCACTCCCAGTTCCACTCCTCCTTCGACGGCGGCCCGTATGTAGCGCAGGGCGTAGGCTATGCCGCATGATGCCAGGGATGTCGCGGCGGGGAGGAGCTTCTCTTCTATCTCCATGGCTTCGCCAAGGAGGCTGAACGCCTGTGTGGCGAGGGGGCACCTGCCGTTGCCGTTGACGATGAAGGTCATGGACCGGAGGGTGGACACGGCGGTGTTGGGCATGGCTATGCAGAATGATGGGAGGGCCGGGGCCGAGTCTTTGTGCAGCCATGTGCGGAGGTCGGATATGGAGACTTGTGCTGCTACGACCGCTATCTCGGCGGATGAGTAGTCGATGTGGTCCTTGATCTCGCTGATGACTTGCTCCACGAGCCATGGCTTTACGCACAGGATCACGAGTGAGGCTCCCCTGACGGCTTCGGTGTCGGAGGAGGTGGTGTACGCTCCGGATCGGGCGAGCGGGTCGAGCTTGCCCGGGGAGGGGTTGGCTACGCTCAGGTCGGCGGGTGCTTCCAGGAAGCCGGGAACTGTTGCGATGAGTCCGCGGGCTATGGCACTTCCCATAGCTCCGGCTCCGATGATTGCTGCTTTCATATTATTGTAATATCGCGTTGTCGAATTGCAAAATTACTCTTTCTGTGTGAGAAATCAAAGCAGATCGTTATATTCTATGGCTTAATCCATGAACTGTCAGGATGTGATATTGATAACTTCTTATTTGCTGTTATACAACACATGAAATAAATGCAGGATTACTCTGATATTTTTAATAACTTTGTACTTTAATTATTTAATCAAATGAATGAATATCGTTTCATACTTAATAATTACCATGCCATAGGAGAGGCTAATATCAGTATCGACGGCATTACGGTTATTGCAGGTTGCAACGGGTGTGGTAAATCTACCATATCTAAATGGCTCTATGCTTTTGTAAATTATTCAAACGAATTCAGTGATTTGGTTGATGAAAGGTTGCTAAAGCGACTAAATATTGAGATAAGAAAAATGCAGAGGATAGCTCGCAATATAGACCTTGAAAATTTAACTCGTCAGCTTAAAGCCATATCTCCTGCAGTGTTCCATCATGATGAATTTGATTATGATGATTTGTATACACTTTTTGAATCAAAATTACGCGTTTTTTGTTCAGAAATTGAAAATGCTGTAGAAAACAGTAATGATAAAAACATTAGAAAGTGGTTGCAAAAGACATTGGGGACAGAAGATGATTTATATAATAATTTTATATCATCTTATTTTGAGATGACAATAAATGACGTCAATGAAGCCATTCATTCGGCCCAAAAAGCTAAGAATGATTGCAGTCTTGATAATTTACTTTATTTTATCCGCAAGGAACTCGATATTTATGGAGATGCGCCTCGTGATTTCTTTTTAGAGGAAAATGGGATGAGGCTAATTGATCCATTTCGGTTCAGGGCACCGTTGGGATTAAGAAACGCTGTGTATATTGATACACCAATGGCGTTGTCCAAACATCAGTCATCAGATAATTATATATGGGATAGGTTGATGGATGCATTGACCTATCCTTTGCAGGATATGCCCAAAGAGGCCCTGAATCTGATTATGCGCCTAAGGAGAATCATGGGTGGGAAGATTGTTGTGAATCATGATGAACTGAATCGGGATACAGAGATTAGATATATCAGGAAGGAAGACGGTTTGGATATACCAATAGGAGAAGCTGCAACAGGACTAAAAACCTTTGCATACATGATGCGTCTGATTGAAAATGGATATCTTGACGAAAATTCTTTATTGTTGATAGATGAGCCTGAAGCGCATTTGCATCCTCAATGGATCGTGGAATTCGCAAGGATACTCGTATTGCTGCATAAAGAACTTGGTACTAAAGTGTTAATTGCAAGTCATAATCCGGATATGATAGCTGCTCTGCAATCAATATCACGTTCGGAGGGTTTATCCGAGGTAACAAAGTTCTATCAGGCTCAGATAAATAAATCTGAGCTCAGATACTATTATGAATATTTGGGTAATGATATAGAGAAGATTTTCAGTTCGTTTAATGTCGCGATAGAAAGAATCAAATGTTATGGCGAATAATGTGTCGATCTGGCATTTCCCGGATGTGATAATCGGTCATTCTTTGTCACAGAAGTTTGGGAGTTCATTAAAAGAGATATCTGACAGGGATTATCCTGATAAAGGATATTTTGAATGTGACATTCCTGCTATAGACATTGATAGTTATGAAGTATCTCTGCATGGAGATAATCAGAGAACGGTGGATGCTGCCATAGGTATATGCAATGAGCGTCAGGGTTTACCGGTAAACGAACGCTTGCTTCTTGTTGAACTTAGAATGAACTATAAAAATGTCGATAATTTAAGCATATCAACACTTTCTGAGAAAGAAGCTCATTCTGGCTCAAGCCGAAATCTCGGTGCATTTGTTAAAAAGAGGAGAATATAGTGTT
>CAJURI010000036.1 GCA_910588795.1 uncultured Duncaniella sp.
TAAATTGAATTATCAACCTAAACACCTCTATTGCCGATTCGCTGAATAGTTACTATAAAAATCACCCCCCCCCAATTCATTAATGAATTTTAACATTTTTCATCTACATATATTGCCATATAGAATATTTTTTCGTACTTTTGACATAAATATATCAAGATTATCTATCACATGCCTCTTATATCAGTCATAATGCCGGTCTACAATGCTGAGCAATTTCTCGATTGCTCGGTGGGATCAGTGCTTTCACAGACATTCGACGATTGGGAATTGATATGCTTCAACGATGCGTCAACCGACAACAGCATAAGCATTCTTGACAGATATGCATCGACAGACCCACGCATACATGTGATAGATTCACCCGTAAATGTAAAGCAGGGTGGCGGACGCAACCGGGGGATACTCGCGGCCAAAGGCAAATACGTGATGTTTCTTGACGCTGACGACCGTCTCGCCTCTCCCCGGTCGCTTGCGGTGTGCGCCGGAGCTATCAGAAAAGAACATGCCGACATGGTTCTGTTTGACTACGAACAGTTCCGTGGGGACGGATCAGCCCCAGTGACCGTGAGCCCGCTCGGACAGAATGCGGCGGGAATGAGGAGCGACATACTGCGCAGGCATCTCACAACCCATCCGGGCCCGATATGGTCGGCGGTCTATCGCCGCTCACTCATAACCGACAACGGGCTGCTTTTCCCTGAGAACGTGTTCTACGAGGATAACGCAGTGGCACTCGCAATCCAGCTGTCGGCCTTAAATCCCGTGAAAATCAATGAAATTGTTTACGGCTACCGTGTTGACAACACGTCAGTAACAAGAAGCCGCAACAACTACAGGTTCTTTCACAGGCTCGGTTCGGCAATCACATTGAAGAGACATCTCGTACGGCTCGGCTTATATGACCGGTGGCATGAAGAGATAGACTTCCTGCTTCTCAACCAGTATTATGTCCACACCGTCTACGGATGCATATACAGGTTTGACCGCCTGCCCGTGAGACGCCTGCACTACGTCACCGGGACCGTGGACAGGATCATACCTGATTTCCGCGACAATCCCCTCTACAGGTCACAGTCCTTAAAGTGGAAACTGAAACTCGCACTGCACACACGTTTTCCACGGCTCATACACGCACTGTCAGCCATCCGACATTCCATAACACACCGATAAACGATTATTAAAATTGTATAATTTACCATGAATCTACTTAGGATCCTATCATTTCTGGCCATAGCCATCGCCGCTGTGATTCCGGTGAAGGCTGAGAATTATCCCTACCGCAGCGATGCCCTATGGGTTACTGTGCCCGACCACGGGGACTGGCTTTACAAAACCGGAGAAAAAGCGACCGTCGATATCCAACTGCTGCACTACGGACAGCCGGCAAGCGGAACCGTCGTGACCTACACCCTCGGCGACGACATGCTGCCCGACGACCGCAAGGAGACAGTCACGCTTGACAAGAAAGGGAGAGCGACAATCGACATGGGCACCATGACTAAACCCGGATTCCGCGATCTGCGCATGACGGCGACTCTCGGCGGCAACAAGACGGAACACCATGTGAAGGTGGGATTCTCACCCGAAAAACTCGAACCCTTCGTGCGCGAGCCCAAGGATTTCGTCAGCTTCTGGGAAAAGGCAGTGGCAGCCGACAAGGAATTTCCGTTGCAGTACACATCGGAAACAGTCGACAAATACTCTACCGACAAGATGGCGTGCCAACTCATCAAACTTCAGCTCAATCCGCAGGGACGCTGCATGTATGCCTACCTGTTCATCCCCAAAGGCGAGGGGAAATACCCCGCCGTGCTATGCCCTCCCGGAGCCGGTGTCAAGACCATAAAAGAGCCCCTTCGCCACCGCTATTATGGTGAGGGTGGAATGATACGTTGCGAGATAGAGATTCACGGATGCCACCCCGAACTAAGCGAGGAGGAATTCTCACGGCTGAGAAACGAAAAAGGGAAATACCTTGAATTCGGACTCGAAAGCCCTGAAGGATACTACATGAAGGATGTGTATCTCGGATGCCGCCGCTTCCTCGACCTGCTCACATCGCTCCCCGAATGGGACGGCAAAAACCTTTTCACCCAGGGAGGAAGCCAAGGTGGAGCTCTTGCCATAACCACTGCCGCACTTGACGGAAGAGTCACCGGATGTGCGGCAAACCACCCCGCGCTCAGCGACATGACAGGCTACCTGAGCGACAAGACCGGCGGATATCCCCATCACTTCCGCAAAAACCGCAATGACGCGACACCCGAAAAGATACGCACTCTCGAGTACTACGATGTGGTGAACTTCGCGAAGCATATCAAATGTCCGGTACATATGACATGGGGATTCAACGACAATACCTGTCCGCCCACAACGTCATATGAGGTGTACAACGTGATAACCGCACCGAAGGACGCGCTCATAACTCCCATAAACGAACACTGGACCTCGGACAACACCGAATACGGCCACTATCTCTGGATAAAGGACCATTGCCGGTAATATGCAAAAATTTTTCATCTATGGCATGGATTAAGCAGGCTTAATTTTTGGATATATATCGGGAAATATCTAATTTTGGCGTGCAAATAACTAATATCCAATCAATTCATCACTACCATGAGAAAGCGAATAATGGCAATTCTTGTCATTATGGCAGCGATATGTGACGCCGGCGCACAAAATGTCATAGAATCTTGCGAAATCGAGTCACACGAGCTTCTGAGGCTCGGTGTGGATGTCCGTGTGGACTACCAGCACCTGTGGCAGGAACACAGCACCAACGACGCCAACACCGGACTGGAGGGGAAATACTTCATGTTCCGGGTCGACGGCGAAATCATCCCCGGACTGACTTATTCCTGGCGTCAGAGGCTCAACAAGGCTCATAGCGACGCCTCATTCTTCGATGCCACCGACTGGATGTATCTCAACTATGCCACCGGGAAGTTCAACATAGCCGGAGGAAAACAGATCGTGGCCATAGGAGGATGGGAATATGACCGCCATCCGGCCGATCTGTACAGCACCTCCGTATTCTGGCAGAACATCCCCTGCTATCAGCTCGGAGCATCAGTGGCATATGACATCACCGGCCGTGACAGGCTTACACTGCAGGCCACACAGAGCCTGTTCCACACCACAGACAACCGCAACATGTATGCCTACAACCTTATGTGGAACGGATCACACGGCATATACTCATCCATCTGGTCAGCCAACCTTGTAGAATACCTGCCCGGACGATACATCAACTATATAGCTATCGGCAACAAACTGGACATTGACAAGGTGACCTTGGAACTGGACTTCATGAACCGTGCCGCACACGGACAGACATTCCTGTTCAAGGACTGCTCCGTCATGGGCGAGCTTGCATGGACACCTGACAGCCGCTGGCGTCTCCACGGCAAGGTCACATACGATGTGAACCGAGCTGACAACACAGCCGACTACACCGTCCTCCCCGGCACAGAACTAACCATGGCCGGGGGCGGCCTTGAATACTTCCCGCTGGTCAAAAAGCGCGGAGCCGTGCGCATACACGCCAACTGCTACTACTCATGGGGGCGCAACGCCAACTCAGCCGACCTCATGCAGCACAACAGTGTGATGCTCGCCGTGGGCGTACGCTGTCATCTGGATCTTCTATCATTAAAAAATAAACGACACTAATGGAATCCCCGACTCCTGAAATCACTTCCGCGCCGGTCAAAGCGCAAGACGAGAAGAAGAAATTTTCCATCACACGTTACATCCCCTCGGGCGTGATATGCCTCGCCGTGGTATTCGGCCTGTTCTGGTATCTCGGATCAGTGATGGGAATGGCACAGATGCTCAAGACAGTCATGGCCACGGCCCATGACCTGCTGCTCAACACCGTGTTCTACCTCATGGGCATATGTGTGGTGACAGGCGCGCTCGGACGCCTCTTTGTAGAGTTTGGCGTGGTGAGCATGCTCGAGAAGATCCTGAAGCCCCTTATGGGCCCCCTCTTCCGGCTCCCCGGCGTGGCGTCACTCGGAGCGGTGATGACATTCCTTAGCGACAATCCTGCCATAATCTCCCTCGCACAGGAGAAACGCTTCAGTTCATACTTCAAGAAATTCCAGTTCATTTCGCTCACCAATTTCGGCACTGCATTCGGCATGGGACTGCTGGTGATGGTGTTCATGGTGGGACAAGGCTTCTTCTGGGAACCGCTGGTAGGATTTGCCGGAGCTTTCGTGGGATGCGCCGTGTCAACACGCCTAATGCAACACTTCATACTGAAAGCCTATCCCCACTTTGCCACCGAGGATGTGGTTAAGCTTGACGACAGCGAGGATACAGCCGAGAAGAAACCCGGAGAGAAATCGCTCTTCATACGTACACTCAATTCCCTTCTTGACGGAGGCCGCTCAGGCGTAGACGTGGGAATCGCCATAATCCCTGGCGTGCTTATAATCTCTACTCTGGTGATGATTCTCACCTTCGGGGCCTCGGCCGACGGCACCTACACCGGAGCCGCCTACGAAGGCGTGGCTGTGCTCCCGTGGCTCGCCGAGAAAGTCAACATAGTGTTTGAATGGCTGTTCGGCTTCGGCGATCCTCACCTTGTGGCATTTCCGATCACAGCACTCGGAGCCGTGGGTGCCGCACTGAGCCTCGTGCCCAACTTCATGGCTCAGGGATGGGTCGACGGCAATGCTATAGCAGTGTTCACCGCCATAGGCATGTGCTGGAGCGGATACCTGAGCACCCACACTGCCATGCTTGACTCGCTCGGATACCGCGAGCTAACCCCGAAGGCCATTCTCGCCCACACCATCGGAGGAATATGTGCCGCCATCTTCGCGCATGCCCTGTACATGCTGATCGTATTCATACAGGCAAGCCTGTGACAACACTGCCGTGTGTCATCCGACGCCTACCCCATCTCGACATTGAACTTCGACAGAAGATCGGCGGGATGATATGACTCCTTGGCATGACGCAGTCCGGGATCACCGACATCCTCCTCACGGTTGATGTAACGGAGATCCGGATAGCGCGAGACCATCATCTCGGCAAACAATTTATTGACCGTCTCGCCGGCACCGGCCACGAGATGGTCAATTTTTTCAATATGCGTGTACAGTGTATCCCCTATCACCTCTCCTAATGTGAACGCCACAATACCGATACCAGGCACGGACAACACCGCCCCCTCGAAGCCATAACGGTCAGGGCATTCGAGCACGCGCATCACCTGTTCGCGCTCTATATCGGCTATGGCAGGCTTGGAAAGCGGAAGATGTATAGCAGAGAAGAATTTCCTGACCTCCGGAAGCATGTCAGGAACGAGCGGCTCAAACCGATAGCCAGGATTATCAAGCATGAAACGGTTGACATGGTTGCGTTTTTTCCCGAGCTTCTTCCCTGAAAGCAAAGCAAGCGACCGGGCATCATAAAGATAGTCACTCCAGTCATCAAGCAATGTCACTTTGGACGCGCCAAGCTCCTTCAGCTTACCGATGTACATCTCCGGTACAGCCGAAAACACAAGGGGCATGCAGTCATGCTCCCGGCAATAATCCTTAAGCAGCCTCACCGACTCACCTAAATCGGATGCACCGACAGGCAACGAGAACGCCGGCCGCGTCACATCATCCTCAGTGACACCCTTTATATATAATGTGTCCCCGTATATCGCATAAGTATAGCTGAAATAGTCGGCCCACATGAGCAATCCGCCTATAGTGAAGTCGCATGTGCGGGCCTTGGCATACTCAAGATAGG
The DNA here is from genome assembly GCA_910588795.1 of uncultured Duncaniella sp. Classification (GTDB taxonomy): domain Bacteria; phylum Bacteroidota; class Bacteroidia; order Bacteroidales; family Muribaculaceae; genus Duncaniella. Next base: position 5,764 of record CAJURI010000036.1, read on the forward strand.
GGCGTATGCGCGGCACATCATCAAGAGTGAGCGGGGCAAAAACGAGAGGCGAACCGCCACACATCCCGTCAGAAGCTTCCGCTGGCATATGGCTTCCGCGGACAGCGGTTATGACCGTATATCTACGTGAGGGTAATATGGATGACATAATAAAAGCAGTGTTATCACAAGTTGTTCACCTGTAATAACACTGCCGGATATTGCATGGTTCGTAAAAATCACTGACGGCCTGAAGTGGCTACCCCGCGGGCAATCTTGCCGACAAGACCCTGGAGCACCTTGCCCGGGCCTACCTCGACAAACTCATCGGCACCGTCAGCCACCATATTCTGCACGCTCTTGGTCCAGCGGACAGGAGCAGTGAGCTGTGCCACAAGATTAGCCTTTATCTCGGCCGGATCAGTGTGAGGCATAGCGTCCACGTTCTGGTAGACAGGCACCGAAGGTGTGTGGAATTCAGTGTGTTCGATCGCCTCGGCAAGCTCCACACGCGCAGGCTCCATGCACGGCGAATGGAAACCGCCGCCCACCTTAAGCTTCAATGCGCGCTTGGCACCTGCGGCGAGAAGCTTCTCGCATGCGGCATCGATGGCATCAACCTCTCCGGAGATGACTATCTGGCCGGGGCAGTTATAGTTGGCGCATACCACAACTCCGGGAACCTCTGCACATATCTCCTCCACCTTTTCGTCGGGCAGAGCTATGACAGCAGCCATGGTCGAAGGATTTATCTCGCAAGCTTTCTGCATGGCGCGGGCACGGGCCGAGACAAGACGCACACCGTCCTCGAAGCTGAGTGCTCCGGCTGCAACAAGAGCGGAGAACTCTCCGAGGGAATGACCGGCCACCATGGAGGGATCGAACTCATCGCCCATGGTCTTGGCAAGTATCACGGAATGAAGGAATATGGCAGGCTGGGTCACCTTGGTCTGACGAAGATCCTCGTCAGTGCCCTCAAACATCAGGTCTGTGATGCGGAAACCGAGTATGTCATTGGCTTTCTCGAACATCTCCTTTGCCACGGGATTATTGTCGTACAGGTCCTTGCCCATACCTACAAACTGGGCTCCCTGACCGGGAAATACAAATGCTTTCATAATATATATACTGAATTATTTTTTCACGGGTGCAAAGGTAGTGAATATTTTGGAGAGTAAAGCCTTATTTGTGATAAATTGTTAAATAATAGTCGGTATATTAAGAGTTTTCACTAACTTTGCCGACTGAAATAACGGTGGGTCGCGCTCGATCCACCATTATGCATACCAAAACTGTATATGAAGAACCTCGTAATAGTCGAGTCTCCGGCGAAGGCCAAGACTATAGAAAAATTCCTTGGTAAGGACTATAAAGTGATGTCGAGTTTCGGCCACATACGTGACCTGCGCAAAAAGGACATCAGCATACGCGTTGACTCGGACTTCCAGCCTGAATATGAAATTCCTGCCGACAAGAGGACTCTTGTCGCCGACCTCAAGAAAGCAGCCAAAAGCGCGGAGACCGTATGGCTCGCATCCGATGAGGACCGCGAGGGTGAAGCTATAGCATGGCACCTTTACGAGGTTCTCGGACTCAAGCCTGAGAACACCAAGAGAATAGTGTTTCACGAGATCACCAAGAACGCCATACTCAACGCCATAGAGAATCCCCGCGACATCGACATAAACCTTGTCGACGCCCAGCAGGCCCGCCGTGTGCTCGACCGTCTGGTAGGTTTTGAGCTCTCCCCTGTGCTGTGGAAGAAGATACGCCCGGCACTCTCGGCCGGAAGGGTGCAATCAGTGGCAGTGCGCCTCATCGTGGACCGGGAGAACGAGATCAACGCATTCACATCCGAGCCTTATTTCCGTGTAGTAGCCCGCTTCACACTTCCCTCAGGCACTCCGCTCCATGCCGAGCTGTCACGACGCCTGCCCGATGAGAAAACAGCGAGAGCGTTCCTCGAGGACTGCGCAAAAGCGGCATATACTGTAGGCGACATCGTTGTCAAGCCCATCAAGAAATCGCCAGCCCCCCCCTTCACAACCTCGACACTGCAACAGGAAGCCGGCAGAAAACTCGGATTCTCCGTGTCGCAGACAATGATGATAGCACAGAAGCTCTACGAGGCCGGACACATCACATACATGCGTACCGACTCGCTCAATCTCTCGTCGCTCGCCATATCGTCGATATCGTCACTTATAAAAGAGGAGATGGGTGAACAGTACCTGAAAATACGCAAGTACCACACCTCATCGAAAGGCGCGCAGGAAGCCCACGAGGCAATCCGCCCCACCTACATGGAGAAGGAGACTATCGAAGGCACAGCCCAGGAAAAGAAGCTCTACCGCCTTATACGCCTCCGCACCATAGCATCACAGATGTCCGACGCCCTGGTGGAAAAGACAACCGCCGACATAAATATAAGCAACCGCGACGAGCATTTCTCGGCATCGGGCGAAATAATCAAGTTCGACGGTTTCCTGCGCATATACCTCGAAGGCAACGACGACGAAAACGAGAATCCCGAAGGTGAGTCGACACTACCGCGCATGACCGCCGGCGAATCGCTGTCGCTCAACGAAATGACGGCCACCGAACGGTTCACTCTCGCGCCTCCCCGCTACACAGAGGCCTCGCTTGTAAAAAAGATGGAGGAGCTCGGCATAGGACGCCCGTCGACCTATGCGCCAACCATTTCCACCATACAGAACCGAGAGTATATAGTAAAAGGTGAAAAGCAAGGGGAAAAACGTGATTATGACGTGCTCACACTGAAGCCAGGCGGGAAGATTACATCCGCAGTCAAGAGCGAGAACACAGGATCGGACAAAGGGAAACTTATACCCACCGACACCGGAATAATTGTAAACGAATTCCTCACGCAACATTTCCCCGACATTCTCGACTACGATTTCACAGCCGAGATGGAAGAAAAATTTGACCGCATAGCCGAGGGAAACAGCAACTGGAACAACGAGATATCCGATTTCTACAAACTTTTCCATCCCGAAGTCACAAAAGCCAACGAGATGCGCACCGAGCACAAAGTGGGCGAGCGGATGCTCGGGACCGACCCTGCAACCGGCGAACCAGTCTCGGTAAAGATAGGCCGCTTCGGCCCGATAGTGCAGATAGGATCGACCGACAGTGACTCCAAACCGCGCTTCGCATCCCTTCGTAAGGACCAGAGCATCATGGACATCACTCTTGAAGAAGCTCTCAAACTGTTTGATCTGCCACGCGAGGTAGGCTCATTCGAGGACAAGACCGTCACAGCAGCCATAGGCCGTTTCGGACCATACCTGCGCCACGACGGCAAATTCGTCTCCATACCCAAGGATCTGTCACCGACCTCGATAACACTTGACGAAGCCATAGAACTTATACTCGCAAAGCGCGCGGCCGACAGCAACAAGATAGTAAAGACTTTCCCGGAAGATCCTGACCTGCAGATACTCAACGGACGTTATGGGGTGTACATCTCATTCAAAAAGTCCAACTACAAGATACCCAAGACCGTGACCGACCCGTCGGCCCTCACATACGATGAGGCCAAGGCGATTGTCGAGGATCAGGACAACGCTCCAAAGAAACCATCAAGACGCAAAAAATAGCATCGGGACTCCGGTCCTACATATAAATTATGCCCCAAAAACCATTCAACACCAAGCCGGGAGCTGAAAAACGCCAGTTCAAGCCCGATGTCATTGAAAAATATCAGGTGACAGAACCGATGCCACTGCTCGAATTCCTGTTGAGCGTGATGCCTCAGCGCAAACGCACGTCAATCAAAAGCCTGCTGGCCCATAACCAGATTGCCGTCAACGGAATGCCGCAGAAACAGTTTGACACCCGTCTGAAACCCGGCGACGAAGTCAAAGCCAATCTCTCAAGAGAGTTCAAACTCTTCTACCACCGCCGCCTGAAGCTCGTATATGAGGACGAGGACATCATAGTGGTCAACAAAGGCTACGGACTTCTCTCCATGGGGAATGACAAAGTAAAGGAGGGGACCGCCTACACCATACTCCGGGACTACCTGAAATGGCAGGATCCCCGCAACAAACTCTTCATCGTACACCGCCTCGACCGCGACACATCGGGACTGATGGTGTTTGCCAAAAGCATCGAGGCCAAGGAGAACCTGCAGCACAACTGGAACAACATGGTGCTGTCACGCAAATATCTCGCCGTGGTGGAAGGGAGGCCCGACCCGGCCGAAGGGACCGTGAGAAGCTATCTCGCGGAGAATTCCCGTTACGAGGTATATTCCACCGACAACCCCGACGAAGGCCAGCTCGCCATAACAAGATACCGCACGCTCAAGAGCCGCAACGGATATTCTCTGATGGAGGTCGAGCTTGACACCGGACGCAAAAACCAGATACGCGTACACATGAAGGATCTCGGACACCCCATAACAGGCGACCGCCGCTACGGAGCAGGATCATCACCCATACACCGCATGGCACTGCATGCCCAGACACTCAGGTTCGTGCATCCGATCACACGCAAAGATATGAATTTCACTACCCCGATCCCCATATCATTCTCCAAGATCGTGGGTGGAAAAGAATACAAGGAGGACGGGGAATAATGGCTAAAGTTGGTGACACCGTAAGATTTCTCAATTCGACCGGAGGCGGCATAATACGCCGCATAGAGGGTAATATCGCTTATGTTGACGAGGACGGCTTCGAGACCCCGACATTGCTGCGCGAATGTGTGGTTGTGGCTACCGCCGCTACCGAGCCCAAACCCTCCGACATAAAGGAATTCAAGGGGAGCAGGCCGTCAGCGGACATTGCCCCTGCCGCTCCTACAGCCCCTGCCGCCGGGGAGGATTTAAAGGTCGAAGAGACCCCCGAAGGGGAAAAACTCAATGTCGTGCTCGCCTATGAGCCTGAAAATGTGAAGCGTCTCAACGACACCACATTCAGCACCTATCTGGTCAACGACTCCAACTACTATCTCTACTTCACTTACATGACCCGTCCCGACGACGCGGACGGATGGACCATGAGATATGCAGGAATGGTCGAGCCGGGCATGCAGGTATTCATGGAGGACATAACAGGCTCCGACCTTCCGGACATGGACAGAGTCGCAGTACAGATGATAGCATTCAAGGAGGGGAAAGAGTTCCGACTCAAGTCACCCATAGCTATCGACACGCGGCTCGACACCACCAAATTCTTCAAGCTGCATTGCTTCAAAAGCAATCCGTATTTCGACAAAGAGGTGATAGCCCTCGACCTTGTGGTCAACGATGTGGCGATGCATCGCATGGTGCTGGATTCAAGCCGCATAGAGGACGGCATAAAGGCAAAGAAAACTGTTGACCGCCCACGCAAGCAGCCGGTGCGGAAACGTCAGGACTCAAAGCCAGGCATACTTGAAGTGGACCTGCATATCGACGAGCTTGTCGACTCGCGCGCAGGGCTTTCAAATGCCGACATGCTCAATCTGCAGATCGACGAGTTCCGCAAAGTGATGGATGCCAACCTTAAGAGAAAAGGGCTCAAGATAGTGTTTATCCACGGCAAAGGGGAAGGTGTGCTCAGGAATGCCATCATGAAAGAGCTCAACCACCGATACAAGGGGCATCAGGTACAGGACGCCTCATTCCGCGAATACGGATACGGAGCCACACAGGTGACCATATAGGAAGAGCAACCGCCATGATCCTATACTTTTCCGGCACAGGCAACAGCCGACAGGTGGCCATGACTCTCTCCGGTATCCTCGGCGACAAAGCCATGGAGATGACTCCGGACATGCGTCATGGAAAGCGGATTCCAACAACGGACAACCGTGTGATATGGGTATTCCCCATATATTCATGGGGCGTTCCTCCCTATGTCGACGAGGTGATAAAGGGGATCGGAATAAGCAACGGAAACGCCACTCTCACACACCACGCGGTTGTCACCTGCGGAGATGACTGCGGGCTGGCCGACAGAATGTGGCGAAAAGCCATCAGGTCCCGAGGATGGACCGACGGCACTGTACAATCGGTCCGGATGCCCAACAATTATGTGGCCATGAAGGGGTTCGACGTGGATTCCAAGGAATTGGAGGCAGAAAAACTCGCAGCATTCCCCGTACGCATTGCCCATGCAGCCGACACTATAGTCAAGAGTGAACTGAACGGAGACAAGACCACCGACATAGTTCACGGCAGTTACGCATGGATAAAGACGCGGGTGATATACCCGTGGTTCATACGGCACGCCATGAATCCCGGCAGATTCAGTGTCACAGACTCATGCATATCGTGCGGCAAATGCGCACGCACGTGCCCGCTCGGCAACATATCGATGGATGGTGAAAACGGCGGCAGTCGGCCGAAATGGGGCAACGACTGCGCAGGCTGTCTCGGATGCTATCACATATGTCCGACACATGCCATCGACTATGCCAATGCCACACGTGGCAAAGGACAGTACTTCAACCCTGATCAGAAACGGTAGCCACACCCGAGCATAAGATTGCCCGGCTCATTGAAACGGTACAGGCGGTATCCGGTGAGCAGAAACACCCGCTCCGTAAGAAATGTCTTGAGCGAAAATGTGTTATACCATCCGCGAAGGTCCCTGCCTCCGGGGGCATACACACTGTGCCCCAGACCTATGTTTATGGCAAACAGCGACATTCTCAGTTCCATGCGAGCTGACACTCCGAGCGACAGACGGTCACGGAAAGATGTGCGATAGAATTTAGGATCTTCAAAAGGTGTGGATGTCACATATCTCCCTGACAGATTGGCACCCTCGTCATACTGAGCATCAAACGCCATTCCCGCAGAGAAAACCGGATTGACCCTATACATAGGATTTATACTGAGTCCGGCCACGGCAAACTTTCCGGGCACAAGCATCAGCTTACCCTCATCGGCATCCGACCCGACAAACGGATTATAGGTCCATCGACGCCATGCGCCATAGCACGACACATCATACACCATGCCCGGATCAAAGCCGCTCCAGTCAGCGCGTCTCAAAGGATTCACTTCACCTAAGGCATAACTTATGCCCACACGCGCACCAAGCATGTTTATCCCCGGATTCGGATCGGAAGTATTGCCATTGGAAAAATGTGTCACCTCCGCGCCGCCGAACAGCCCCAGCCTTTCGCTAAGGCGGTAACGGAAATACATCCCGAGATTGATATATGCCGTGGCCGACGATCCCATAGCATCCTCATCCCTGTTATAGTCGGGCGAATCATGGTCATAGGATCTCCAACCGATAGCCGCGCCGAAATTCCACTCGTAGTCAAGAGAAAGTCTCGGTGAGATATTTGCTATCGTAGCTCCCTGAAGCGCATATACGAGAGCCGCCGATCCGGTCACCCTGTCAGGGAGCACGCCCTGATACCCTACACCTATGCCCTGATATGCCGAAGGATACCACCTGCCATAGCGGGAGCCGGGAGCGTTGCGCACCGACAGCTCCACGAAAGGTGCCACCCCGGCCGACACACGTTTTCCGCCCGGATAGTCCCCCCTCAGCAGATGATTAGTCGGAGCCACATATGTGCCACGCAATCCGGCATGCACCACAGCATCGGACACCCGGAAGGGACTCCGGTCTGACACGGGAGATGCACTCTGACCCATGACGGACAATGCTCCGGACAGGAATGCCAAAAACAGGATAATATTAGATTTCATCATGAGTCACAACGTATTTTTCAGGTTGAAATATGCTCAGCACCATCCATATATCGGAAACTTCTCCGCTAAAAATATTCCTCACGGTCAGTGTCACGTCAAAATAGCATTCCTCCATCTCGGCCCACAGAGCGGTCCGCGTTCCAGGACGCACCTCTATAGGTGACGGATACGGGGGATAATGTTCAAGTATCACCGAACTTCGGTCCATGGTTATGGCAGCTTCCTCCCCACGCAAAGCCCAGTCGCTCCACCCCGGGGAAGTTCTTGTCGGGACCGGCACCTTCTCGCCGCACAGCGATCTAAGCACCGGCTCATCGGCCGAAGAGGTACCCATTACGTAACCTGACACCAGACCGCCGGCTGAAAGTTTAGGAAACCATTTGACCGCCCCGGAAGTGGAAGAGACAAGCGAGATATTGTCAAGTTGCACCGGTTCCAGATCCACCGAACTGCCCCAGGTATCAAGATTGTAATCCACATCCAATATCTCATAGCCTCCTACGCGGTCCACCACTACCTCCATTGAATGGACATCATTGGTGACACTGTTGGTAGCGGTAAGCCATATTCTGAGAGGCGTTGTGCCTATCGCATATCTCACCTCCACTTTCATTTCGCTTCCGCTTCGCGTGACTACAATATCCGTGCCGCCATTTGCAGCCGATATGCATCCGTCACCTTTAAGGATGTATCCTTCGTAAGGCTCCCCGCCCAAAGGAGTGACTGTCCTGACAAGATTCTCGTCATAAGGAAGCCCCATATCAAGCATATCCCAGTCAGCCGACTTAAAATGAACGGTATAGGCATCACCCTCACCGCTCAACGACAGCTGCTCGACATCAGGTTTAAAGTCATCTACAAAAATATCATTATTACATGACGGCAACACTGATATGAGGAGAAGTGTCACCATCGCCAAAACTGTATATTTCAAGTATTTCATTACAATAATAACGGCACGGCACGTTAAAGATTGCACCTGCTCCAAAAAATTTATTTTGCAAGATTTTTATTTAAAATAATTTGGCGTAACTTTGCCAAATATTAACCTTCATATCATGTTACCTGAACAAAAACGCAAACAGATTATTGATCTGATGAACCGCGAAGTGGTTCCGGCTATGGGATGTACGGAACCTATCGCTGTAGCACTGTGTGCCGCAAAATGTGCTGAAGTGCTTGGAAAGACACCTGACAGAATAGTCCTGTACCTCAGCGCGAACATACTGAAAAACGCCATGGGTGTAGGCATACCCGGAACCGGCATGATAGGACTTCCGATAGCAATAGCCCTCGGCTTGACTATCGGCAAGTCGGATTACAATCTCGAGGTGATACGGGATGTCAACCCGCAGGCTGTAGAAGCAGGCAAAAAATACATCGACGAGAAGCGCATATCCATCAACCTCAAGACAGGGATCACCGAGAAACTGTATATCGAGGCCGAAGCGTTCGACACAGAAGGCAATTCAGCCCTTGCCGTGATATCAGGAGGCCACACCAACTTCATTAAGATAGCCCGCAACGGGGAATACCTCCTTGACAAGACCTCCTGCTCGGCAACTGACAGCACTTCGTCCGACGAAGAGCTCGACCTCCACACCGTCTACGAATTCGCCACCACCACACCACTCGACGAACTGCAATTCATACTTGAGGCCAAGAAGCTCAACAAATCGATCGCAGAGCATTCATTCAGCCACAAATACGGCCACTCCGTAGGGCGCACACTCCACTGCGACCGCCAGCGCAGGATAATGGGCGACAGCGCGTTTGCACGCATCCTGAGCTACACCACGGCAGCATGCGACGCCCGCATGGCCGGCGCGCCCATACCGGTGATGAGCAACAGCGGAAGCGGCAACCAAGGTATCGCCGCCACCATGCCCGTAGTGGTATATGCCGACGAGTGCAAGGCAACAGAAGAGCAGACCATCCGAGCTCTCGTGCTGAGCCATCTCACCGTGATATACATCAAGCAGAGCCTCGGTAAGCTGTCCGCGCTATGCGGATGCGTCGTAGCCACCACCGGCTCGGCATGCGGCATATGCTATCTGATGGGCGGCGGTTTCGACCAGATAGCAGCCACAACCAAGAACATGATCGCCAACCTCACAGGTATGATATGTGACGGTGCCAAGCCAAGCTGCGCCATGAAACTGTCAAGCGGTGTATCCACAGCAGTCATCTCGGCTCTCATGGCCATGGAGGGACATTGCGTGACATCGGTAGAAGGCATCATTGACGACGATGTGGACAAATCGATCCACAACCTCACCCACATCGGTCGCGACGGCATGAATGAAACCGACCGCCTGATCCTCGAGATCATGACAAGCAAGAATTGAGCAGCCTGCTGCTGACTCACGCTCATTACCATACGAAAACGGCAGCACGACTGCCATCAACATTTCAGGCAATCATCCAAAAAAACGGAATATGGCGGCGTACACAGATACGACGCCATATTCCGCCATATTCTCTTAGAGCTTGTTTAATAACAACCTCTTACTCCTCAGGTCATAATACAATGAAAGACTATAACGAGATCCTAAAAGAGATAGCCGTAGCAATAGAACCTCTGCGCCATGTGGGACACCAGGCCGACTATATACCGGCTCTTGCAAAAGTAAACCCCGACCGTTTCGGAATGTGCATAACCTCGACCGACGGTACTGTGACCGCATACGGCGACATGGAAGAGCGTTTCTCCATACAGAGTGTGACCAAAGTATTCTCCCTGTCGATGAGCCTGTCGCTCAAAGGAGAGCGTCTGTGGTCAAGAGTGGGGAAAGAGCCCTCGGGCGCGGCATTCAACTCCTTGATACAGCTCGAACTGGACCGAGGCATCCCCAGGAATCCGTTCATAAACGCAGGAGCCATAGTCCTTGCCGATGTGCTCATGTCAGAGCTTGACGACCCTCTTGACGACTACCTGTCATTCGTGAGAGAGATCGCCGCCGACAAGTCGATCGACTACAACCGGGAAGTGGCCTCGTCAGAACGTGAAAAGGGATATATAAATGCTGCGATAGCAAACATGCTGAAATATTACGGCAATCTCGACAACGATATCGAGGATGTACTGAGGTTCTATTTCCTGCAATGCTCTATCGAGATGAACTGCCGTCAGCTCTCAAAGGCATTTCTCCCGTTCGCAAACAGGAAAACCGATTTCATATTCAACGACATACGCCTCACCTCCTCGCAGGTCAAACGCATAAACGCAATAATGCAGACATGCGGATTCTACAACGATGCCGGCGAATACTCCTATCTCGTCGGACTCCCCGGCAAGAGCGGTGTGGGAGGAGGCATAGGAGCAATATACCCCGGACGGTATGCCGTTGCCACATGGAGCCCCAGACTAAACGAGAAAGGCAACTCCGTGATGGGCATGAAAGCTCTTGAACTGCTCACCACCTACACGCACGAATCAATATTCTGAAATGAAAAAATTCATTTTTCAGATATACATGATTGCCGCGGCCTCGATGCTTGCCTCATGCTCGCCACGTGACACCGGCAATACTGCCACAGCTGCCACAATAGACACAGCAGCCGTGCGTGACAGCATATCCGCCATCATCTCCGGCATGCCGGGAGAAATCGGTGTCGCGGCTATAATTGACAGCAGGGATACAGTGACAGTAAACGACATTGACAAATATGCCCTTATGAGCGTCTTCAAGATGCATCAGGCAATAGCCGTCTGCCATTCTTTCGATCTCAAAGGCATTCCGCTTGACACAATACTGGAATTCGACCGCACATCGCTCAACCCAGATACCTGGAGCCCCATGCTCAAGGAGCATCAGGACGCACACTTCAGAATGCCCGTAAGCGAGCTCCTTAGATACACACTGATGCAAAGCGACAACAATGCGAGCAATCTGATGTTTGACCGGTTGGTAAGCGTCGCTGAAACCGACAGTCTGATAGCCACACTCATCCCGCGCAACTGTTTCAGGATCACTGAGCGAGAATCCGACATGCAGTCTGATCATGCCAAGAGCTACAACAACCACTCATCACCGTCAGGCGTGGCAAGGCTTGTGGAACGGCTGTTCACCGACAGCATATTAAGCACTGAAAAACAGGAATTCATATGTGAGACAATGCGTGGCTGTCACACAGGGGCTGACCGTATAGCCGCACCGCTTGCCGGCAAGGACGGCATAACAATAGCCCATAAGACCGGATCAGGATACATCAACGAGAGCGGCATACTCACCGCCCACAATGACGCCGCATACATCACGCTCCCCGACGGCACGTCATACACGCTTGTCATCCTCGTCAAAGACTTCGCCGGAAATGAAAAACAAGCCTCCGACATAATGGCCCGCATATCCGACACTGTCTACCGGGCAATCACAAGAAACAAACCGAATAATTAACGACTTAAGGACAAATCGCTATTTATATATTACAGCTGCTAAGTAACTCGCATAAATTAGCTGATACATAATTATGAAGTATTTTCGAGCGGTTTTCGGGATGGAGCGAAGGAGTGTAGCGAGCTACACGACTGAGCTACAGCGCGAAAATCGCCGAAAAGACGAATAAGGATGTGTCAGCCCGAAGGGTTACTTGAAATTATTTTAATTATAACTAATTTATAAGAGTTACTTATTACTATTATATACAACAACGACAGAGCCACAGCCGCTAATTTCGGAGCTGTGGCTCTATCGTAAGTATTGGACGCTGACTACAATCCTTTAACAAGCTTTACGGCGAGAATGAGAGCGCGTGTGGTAGCCGAGTCGATCACCCGGGAGCGGGAACCGTTGAAACGTGCTGTCTCATAAAGTTCTCTGTCATCAAGTCGGGCACATATGCACACCGTGCCCACGGGTTTCTCCTCGGAGCCTCCCCCCGGGCCGGCAATGCCGCTCGTCGCCATTGCGAGCCGGGATGAGGCCACGCGTTGTGCCCCGGCTGCCATCTGACGCACCACCGGAATGCTGACAGCTCCATGCGCTTCAATGTCAGCGGCCGAGACATCAAGCACATTGACCTTTACTTCATTGCTGTATGAAACCACCCCGCCGTTTACCACCTCGGAAGCCCCGGGTATAAGCGTGAGTTCATGAGCTATGTTGCCGCCGGTACAGCTCTCAGCCGTGGATATTGTGACCCCCTTTGCGGCACACTCCTTCAGAAGTATCTCGGCCGGAGTAAGATCCTCGTCGGAAAGTACGGCCGGGCCAAGTATATCCTTAAGTGCCGCAATCTCCCTTTCGACCTCTTTCTTTATGAAAGCTGCATCCTCATGACGGCCGTCAAGACGCAGACGTATGAGCCCGGGCTTAGGCAGATAGGCAAGATGCATATATTCAGGCAGAGCCTCCTCCCAACCGGCTATCTTCATTGCAAGACCGCTCTCGGTGTAATCGGTCACCATAAGCACGGCATGCTCTATATGCAACGGCGATGGAAACCGCTCCCGCAAGGCAGGAAACACGGCTTCGGCCATCATCGTGGAAGTCTCGAACGGCACGCCCGGCATCGATACGAGCACCTTGCCGTCAGCCTCACGTTCAAACCACATGATGGGAGCAGTCCCGACACGGTTCTGGATCACACGGCATGAACTCGGGACTATGGCCTGCGCCGCCGTAAGCGGATTCATCTTTATGCCCCGGCGGGCGAAAATGCGGTTGACATTCTCTGTCACAGACGGGTCGGTCACCATCTCACCTCCGAAATAATCCCGGAGCACCGATTTAGTTATGTCATCCTTTGTAGGACCGAGGCCTCCCGTAGTCAGCACAACCTGACTTGACTCAAAAGCCCGGTCTATGGCACGACGTATCTCCTCGGCATTGTCGCCAACGGTCTGAACGTCATTCACCTCCCATCCATAAGGGGATATGTGGCGGGCTATCCAGCCCGAATTAGTGTCGGTCACCTGACCTATGAGCAATTCATCGCCAATGACGATAACGGATACTTTCATCTTGCGTTCTCCCTGTATGAAAATCTCTTAACAATCAATTTCTGCCGGTCACACACCTACGCGCGCATACGGCACCTGGTCATAACGGCAGAATATTCTGTCGATATATTTATAGTAGCCGGCAATGGCGACCATGGCGGCATTGTCAGTGGTAAACAGACGAGGAGGGATAAAGGCTTTAAGTTCACGCCGTCTGCAATAGTCTGACACAGCATCACGCACGCCCGAATTGGCCGAGACTCCGCCTCCGATAGCCACTGTCCTTACACCTGTCTGCTTCACAGCCTTGTCGAGCTTGTCCATCAGGATATCAATGATGGTGCGCTGGAGCGAAGCGGCAAGGTCGGCACGGTTCTTTTCGACAAAATCGGGATCAAGCCTCACATTGTCACGAAGCGTGTAAAGGAACGATGTCTTGAGCCCGCTGAAACTGTAATCCAGACCCGCGATATGGGGCTTGGCAAACTTGAACCGGGCGGCATCGCCCTCGGCGGCAAGACGGTCGATATGCGGACCGCCGGGATAAGGAAGCCCCATGACCTTGGCACACTTGTCAAAAGCCTCACCGGCCGCGTCATCGATAGTGCGGCCGAGAATCTCCATGTCATTGTAATTGCGCACAAGTATCAGCTGACTGTTGCCACCGGATACAAGCAGACAGAGGAAAGGATATTCAGGAACCGGATCGGACTCCTCTCGGCGTATGAAATGAGAAAGCACATGACCGTGAAGATGATTTACATCCATTATGGGCACACGCAGACCGAGCGACAGACCCTTGGCGAAAGAAGTGCCCACATGAAGCGAGCCGAGAAGGCCCGGACCGCGGGTGAATGCTATGGCCGACAGATCGTGCTTGTCGATGCCGGCACGCCTGAGTGCCGTGTCCACCACCGGCACAATGTTCTGCTGATGTGCACGCGATGCAAGCTCAGGCACTACGCCCCCGTATTCTGCATGTACATCCTGCGACGCTATGACATTGCTGAGCAGCACACCGTCGCGTATGACCGCGGCTGAAGTATCGTCGCATGACGACTCTATTCCTAATACCGTTATGCTCATTTCTGAAAATGATATATGTTTTTCACTGCAAAGTTACTAATAACTCTTTAAAATCCGTGCCTGTATCAGAGGTTGTTTGAAAAGATGAGATACAAAGTAAACCGGAGACCGACCCGCATGTGCAGGATCAGTCTCCGGCTGATATCAGAATTGATGATGATTCGTGTTACTTGAGAGTACCGGCGTTGGCGGCATCTATCATCTGCTGGTTGGCAGTGATGTAGATCTCTACACGGCGGTTCTGCGCACGGCCTTCAGGAGTTGAGTTGGAGGCAACATAGTCCTGCATAGGAAGCCCCTGGGCAGAAAGACGATTAGCCTGAACACCGCTGTTAAGCAGATAATTGCGTACAGCGTCAGCACGGCCGGTCGACACACGCTCGTTTACTGCGAGAGTGCCGGTATCATCGGTATAACCGTAGATCTGCACATTTGTATCGGGATTGCTGATGAGAGAAGAGGCAAACTTGGTGAGGTCGCTCTTGGCATTCGCGCTGAGTGTAGTACCGTTGGTCGGGAAAAGAATACCACCATTGAATGTCACCTTTATAGCCTGCAGGCCATTGGCATCGGTAGTCTTCTCGATCTGGGCCTGTCTTGCAAGCTCAGCCTCAAGTTCAGCCTGCTGCTTGTCCATCTTCTTGCCGATGAGCACACCGGCACCTGTTCCGACAGCGGCACCTATGGCAGCACCTATGGCAGCACCTTTGCCGCCGCCGATAAGCGCACCGAGACCGGCACCCACGCCGGCACCGCTGCCTCCGCCTATAAGCGCACCCTTACCTGTATTGTTCATTGACGAGCATCCTGTCATCCCCAGCACACATACCGCCAGCATAGGGATACCAATAATCTTCAGAAGTTTCATTTAATATCTGTTTTTTAAGTTAAATTTGTTAATACCGCATGCAAATATACGAAGAATATTCGACGAAAAAAATAGCGAAAGTCGGCCAAAGGCCGGTTCGCGCCGGCAAAGCTAAATTTTTTGTCAAAATATATGGAGAATTCCTGACATAACAGGTCACTCTTATATATTAAAAGAGTTTTAGCAAACACATGTAAGGATGCATGAAGGCAGCCACATCCGTGTCACCGAAAATGTCGGCGACGGTAAGCCACACAAGCAGAAGCACTATCAGCACTATCACACCGATAACGAGCCACACCGAGACACGTGAAGAAGATTCCTTTGTACTCATAATTAATAATTGTTAGTGAGTGGATATTTATTTGAAAACACACAACACCCCGCAATTGTTACAGAATTTTTATTTAAATTTGCATCGTAAGACAAGTATGACTATGCCTGAATACAACAGAATGCAGCTAATCAAGCGCAGATTCTATGCCATGCGCAACGGGATCATCGCCGACACACTCCGCAAAGCCGGGCTTGGATACAAAATCATATTCGGACTCAATCTGCCACAGATCACCGAGATAGCCTCCGGACTGACCGCTGATGCAGACCTGGCCGAAGAGCTATGGGCTGACCGGCGCACACGCGAGAGCATGCTGCTCGCACCAATGCTCTACCCCGTATCGTCAATGGACATCTCTACTGCAAAGAGATGGATGCACGAAGCCCCGACTACAGAAGTAGCCGACGTGCTGTGTCTCAAGCTACTGCGGCATCTGCCTGAGGCTCTCGACATAGCCATAGGCACAGTGGCCGAGAACGACATCGATGACATGACGAGATATACCGCTCTCCGCCTGATGTTCAATGTGCTGAACACAGCTTCATCACCGGCCGGACGTGAAGCGGGACTCCCGTCGCCGGAAGAAACAGTCCGCATGATACGACCCGTCGCAGAATGCGAGAGAGATTCAGGGAACAGGCTTACACACAATTTATCCTTACAGTTGCTTGATGAAATAGATTTTATTTTGGAATAAGATTCTTTTTACCTATATTTGCACTCATAGATAACTAATCCATACCAATCATCACATCTTATGTTCAAGAATCACCCAAAGGGCCTTATACCTGCAGCCCTGAGTAACATGGGCGAGCGTTTCGGATATTACATCATGAACGCCGTGCTCGTGCTGTTTCTCTGCTCCAAATTCGGACTCAACGAGGAGACCAGCACACTCATCTATTCCTTCTTCTATGCCGGCATCTACGTGCTGAGCCTTGTGGGCGGATACATCGCCGACAAGACCATGAACTACAAAGGCACCATCATCTCAGGCCTTCTGGTCATGACCTTTGGCTACATCATCCTGTCCATTCCCGTGCTTGCCACCGAAGGCAACACCTCATGGCTGCTCACCGTGACCTGTGTCGCACTGTTCCTCATTGCATTCGGCAACGGCCTCTTCAAAGGCAATCTTCAGGCCATCGTAGGTCAGCTTTATGACAATCCCAAATATAGTTCACAGCGCGACTCCGGATTCCAGATATTCTACGTGTTCATCAATATAGGCGGAGTGCTCGCCCCCTTCGTGGCTCCTTTGCTCCGCAGCTGGTGGCTCAACGCCAACAACATGTCATACAACGCCTCCTTCCCGGCAATGTGCCATGAATACCTGAGCGTCACCGACTCGATGAACGAAGAGAATATGAACAACCTCTACGCCCTCGCCACACAGGTAGGGCATCAGGGTGGCGACATCGCTGAATTCTGCACAAGATACCTCGATGTGTTCAACACCGGTATCCACTACTCATTCATCGCTTCGGTAGCCGCAATGCTCATATCGCTCGGAGTGTTCCTCGCCGTGAAGAAAGGGCTGCCATCTCCCGCCCGCCGCGAAAGTGCCGAAGGAGCAGGTTACACCCCGGAAGAGAAAGCAGCCATGGCCAAGGAGATCAAGCAGAGAATGTATGCCCTCTTCGCAGTGCTCGGCATCGCCATATTCTTCTGGTTCTCATTCCACCAGAACGGCACATCCATGTCGCTTTTCGCACGCGACTTCGTGGACACATCCACTATAGCTCCAGAGATATGGCAGGCTGTCAACCCCTTCTTCGTGATCGTGCTCACCCCGATCATCATCCTGCTTTTCTCCTCCCTCGCCAAAAAAGGGAAAGAGATATCGACTCCGCGCAAGATAGCCATAGGTATGGGACTGGCAGGCATCGCCTATCTCTTCCTCACCATCTACTCGCTTTACATGAACTATCCTTCAGGCACCGATTTCCGCGCGCTCAGCGAAGCTGCCAAGGCCGGTCTTCTCTCAGGTCCCTGGGTACTCATCCTGTACTATTTCTTCATGACTGTAGCCGAGCTGTTCATCTCGCCTCTCGGACTCTCCTTCGTATCCAAAGTAGCACCCAAGCACATGCAGGGTCTCTGTCAGGGTCTGTGGCTCGGAGCCACCGCCGTCGGCAACCTCATGCTCTGGATCGGCCCGCTGATCTACAACAAGGCTCCCATCTGGGTAGCATGGGCCGTGTTCCTCGCTGTCTGCGTCATCTCGATGGGCATTATGTTCGCAATGGTGAAATGGCTTGAAAGAGTGACAAAGTAACATCAACTCCAGACAACATAAAACAATAAAATACAGAGGGGCTGTGTAAAAACTCCCCTCTGTATTTCTTTATTATACACAGGCCGGATCCGGCATCACAGCCGTGAGGCATTTGCGAAAAGGAGAATAAATGTGTAACTTTGCATCCTGATTTTCATACGCGCAATCACACATTAAATGCGGCACATATCAACAATGCTTCTCCTGCTGGCGTCGATAACCGGAACAAGCGGGGCCGAACGTCCCTCAGAAACCCTCTACGCTCCGGCCGACACATCAGCCACGACACTTGGCGAGGTGAGCGTCACAGCCATCAAGCAGTCATCGTCACTCGTGCGCCAGCCTGTCACCGTGACAACCATCAGCCAAGGAGAAATCGAACGTTTCAACATACGAGGGATGAAAGGGGCGAGCGAGATCGCGCCTAATTTCTATATGCCCGACTATGGGTCAAAAATGACATCCTCGATATATGTGCGAGGCATAGGAACACGCATCGACCAACCTGCCGTAGGGCTCAACATCGACAACATACCTTATCTCAACAAGAACAGCTATGACTTCGACATGCTCGATGTGGAACGCATAGAGGTGCTGCGCGGCCCGCAGTCAACCCTCTACGGACGCAACACCATAGCAGGACTCATAAACGTCTACACGCTCTCACCGATATCCTATCAGGGTGTTAGATTCATGGCCGAAGGGAGTCTGCCGGGAGCCTGCCGTGCGGGCGTCGGTGTCTACCGCAAGCTTGCTCCACGGCTGGGAATGAGCGTCAACGGTTACGCATCACACACCCACGGGTATTTCCGCAATATGCACAACGGCAAACGTGCCGACGGCACCACCGACTACTCGGGAAGATGGCGCACCGTGTGGCGTCCCACTGACCGGCTCAGCATAGAGAATGTGCTGTCGGCAGGTCATTCAAGGCAGAACGGCTACCCTTACGCCTACGCAGAGACCGGCGAGATCAACTACAACGACACTTGCTTCTATCGTCGCACCTCGGTCACCGACGGCATCACAGTGCGCTGGGCAGGCCCCCACTTCAGCGTAGCGTCAATAACTGGACTGCAATATCTGAGCGACAACATGACTCTCGATCAGGACTTCCTGCCCAAAAGCTACTTCACACTCACCCAACGCCAGCATGACAGGAGCGTGACACAGGACATAGTGCTGCGCGGCACCAAAGGGCATTACTCATGGCTCGCCGGTGTGTTCGGGTTCTACAAATACGGCAACATGAACGCCCCCGTCACATTCAAAGAGGACGGAATCAAGGAGATCATTCTCGGGAACATCCCTCCCATCGTTCAGCTGACATGGGACGACGACAGCTTCATACTCGGAAGCGACTTCCGCCATCACACGCGTGGAGCGGCGATATATCATCAGAGCACTTACAGCTGGCGCAACTGGAGTTTCGCGCTTGACATGCGTTTCGATTTTGAGCAGACCTCTCTGAAATACCGCAGCCACTGCTCAACCGGGGCCACGGGCACTGTCAACATTCCACAGATGCCCCGCCCGATACCCATCAAGGCTCCCGCCGACATCGATGAGACAGGCGACCTGAGACAAACTTTCAGAGAATATCTGCCAAAAGTGAGTGTCACATACAATCTTCAGAACTCCGCTGTGTTTCTCTCTGTGGCCAAAGGATACAAGGCCGGAGGATTCAACACCCAGATGTTCAGCAGTTTCCTTCAGGACAAAATGATCGAGACCATGATGGGCAACGCCATGGGAGGGATGCGCCCGTCGGGCAAAGCGGAAAGCAGCGGTGACGGCGCATACACCGTGAACGAATACGTGAGCTACAAGCCCGAGACCTCATGGAACTATGAGATAGGAGGACACTTCTCATGCGACGAAGGACGCGTGTACTCCACCTTCTCGGCATTCTACATCAATGTGCGCGATCAGCAGGTGACTCTCTTCCCCGAAGGATCAGAGACGGGACGCATGATGACAAACGCAGGGCGCACACGCTCATTCGGAGCCGAACTGACCCTCCGCTACACCCCGACACCGAGATGGCGTTTCGACCTCGCTTACGGATACACCAATGCCACATTCCGAAACTTCTTTGACGGACACGACGACCTCTCAGGCAAGCGTGTCCCCTACGCGCCATCCAACACCCTCTTCCTCTCGGCAGCCTACCGCATGCCGGTCCGTTCTTCGCTGATCGATGCCATTAGCTTCTGCCCCACTCTCCGCGGCACCGGATCGATCTATTGGGACGAGATGAACATTTACCGCCAGCCGTTCTATGCCGAGCTCGGCGCGTCAGTCAGGCTCGAGCACTCGCGCTATTCGCTTGAACTGTGGGGGAAAAACCTTACTGACACAAAGTTCGACGTGTTCCGTTACGAGTCAATTGACAACAACTTCTTTCAGAGGGGCAAACCGCTACGCGCAGGCATAACTCTGCGTGTCAACATCGACAGTCTGTGACAAAAGCCCGTCATTAACACTTCTTGGTGTTATTTATGAATATCGCACAGATTCCGTCGCAATAAACAGCCTGACAACTCGTTTTATATCACGACACAAACTTGAAAATCATATCAACCTAAAATCCGCAACTATCATCCAATACACGATTAAGGGTAGATTTATGAGTC
>CAJURI010000037.1 GCA_910588795.1 uncultured Duncaniella sp.
ATCGCTCAATTTTACAATCTGAAATCAGTAAGTTGAACTTGCGAAACTTAAATTATTTATTATAGACTGTATGATTATTTATATTGAATTTAATGCTTCACTCCGGCCAGACGAGACATGGCCTTGACCGTATTCTCTCTAGTGTTGAAAGCTGTAAGCCTGAAATATCCCTCGCCCGACGGACCGAACCCGCTACCGGGAGTTCCGACTATATGATATCTCTCCAAGAGGTAATCGAAGAACTCCCACGATGACATACCGTCAGGTGTTTTGATCCATATATACGGGGAGTTGACACCTCCCACACACTCATATCCCGCTTCTGCAAGGCTACGACGCATTATGCCTGCATTCTCAAGATAGTAATCGATTGTCTCACGCACCTGACGCTGTCCTTCCTCGCTATACAATGCTTCGGCTCCACGCTGCGTGAGATAGCTTGCTCCATTGAACTTGGTGGTCTGACGGCGTCGCCACAATCCGTTAAGCGACACTTTCCCTCCATCACGGCTGCAGCCCGTGAGACTCTTCGGCACTACGGTATATCCGAGGCGTATACCGGTAAAACCGGCTGTCTTCGAGAAGCTTCTGAACTCTATGGCCACCTCTCTGGCACCCTCGATCTCATAAATCGAGTGAGGCACATCATCCTCCCTGATAAAAGCTTCATAAGCAGCATCAAACAGCAGTAACGCACCGTTATCCCTGCAATATTTCACCCATTTTTCCAATTCCTGACGCGTAAGGGTGGTGCCGGTAGGATTATTGGGATAACACAAGTATATCACATCAGGATTTCCTGTAGGTAGCGCAGGGACGAATCCGTTCTCGGATGTGCACGGGAGATACTCTATTTCACTCCATCTGCCGTCCGGCATAAGCCGTCCGGCACGTCCTCCCATCACGTTGGTGTCCACATACACAGGATACACAGGATCGGTCACGGCGACACGATTCGTCATCGAAAGTATGTCACCGATATTGCCTGTGTCGCTCTTGGCTCCGTCGCTGACGAAAACCTCGTCCTCGCTTATCTCTATTCCACGGCGACGGTAATCACACTCCACTATTCTGGATATCAGGAATCCGTATCCCTGTTCAGGACCATAGCCATGAAATGTATCTGCATGTGCCTCATCCTCCACTGCCCTGTGAAGAGCGTCGGTAACCGCAGGACACAACGGACGGGTAACATCTCCGATGCCCATACGTATCACCTCGACTTCTGGATGTGACTCCGTGAATGCTTTGACCTTGCGCGCAACCTCACTGAACAGATACGAGGAAGGCAATCTGGTAAAATTGTCATTAACCTTAAACATTGGTCATTTTCACCTTAAAAACATGAATTATATGTAATATGGAAACTCCTATACTCCACACAGAATAAGCATGCGTCAGCTCTTGCGCCGGTATACACCCTGGAACACCTCTTCAGCGGCTCCAGTCATCATCACGTGGCCGTTGCCGGACCACTCTATGTCCAGATCACCGCCACGCAGCTGCAACGTCACCCGACGTCCTGTACGCCCTGTCAGGGCTGACACTACAGCTGTGGCACACGCTCCCGTGCCGCAGGCAAGGGTCTCGCCTGTGCCACGCTCCCACACTCTCATCTTTATGACCTCCGGAGAGACAATCTGGGCAAACTCAATGTTTGCCCGGTCAGGCCACATGGAATGTGTCTCCATATACGGGCCAAGAAGATCGAACGGCACGGCATCAAGATCATCCACAAAGATCACTCCATGAGGATTGCCCATGGATACAGCCGACACAACATACTCTCCGTAGGGAGTCATGACATGCTTTTCTATCACGCGGTCCTCATCCGGGGCAAGGACAGGAATAACATCCTTATCAAAGGATGGCTGCCCCATATCCACTGTCACAGATTTAACTTCACCCCCCTCCATATTAAGAGACAAAACCTTGATACCCGAGAGGGTTTCAAGGTTTATGGTATTATTGCGAGACAGGTTGTGGTCATGCACGTATCGTGCGATACATCTGGAGGCGTTGCCACACATACGGGCTTCCGAGCCATCGTTGTTGAACATCCTCATCCTGAAGTCGGCGACTTCCGAGGGGCATATCAGAACTATGCCGTCCCCCCCTACGCCCATGTGGCGGTCACTCATCTCCCGTGCCAGCTCCGGCAGCCGGTCGGGAATCGACTCCATACAATCTATATATATGTAGTCGTTGCCAATGCCATGCATTTTGGTGAACGTGATCGCCTCAGACGGCGTTTCTTTCTTTAATTTGGCAGTTTTTGTCATTTTGTCCAATTGTTGCCGTTTAGGATGGCTGTTTGGTCTCCATCGGCGGCAAAGTTAGTCATTCTGCCACAAACCACCAACAAATTCACATATTTTTTACAAAAAAATATTTAAGCTATCCTGTTGCAATAGATCACTTGAACACAAGCGTCCCCACATCCTGAAGTTGCATAGTCATGTCGGGTGACTTTATGTTTTCAAACACAAGCCCTTCGATCGGCTGTTCCGGCAAGCCCTTGGCATTGATCAGTGCCGGGCATGCCTTGACCGTTATATCCCTGAAAGTCATGTTGCGGAACCTTGGAGTCAACTCTCCTACAGCCGGAGCGGGGTAACGCTCGGCCACACTGCCAAGCCACTCTACCGAACCGAGCATGTCGAACTTGAACACCGTCTTACGGCTATTCTCTATCTCCACACGCTCCACCAGAATATTCTCGGCACCCCCGCCTCTCGGGCGGCGTGTCTTGATATAGAACGGGAACGACGGGTGTTCCATAACACAGTCATGCATGTACACGTTACGTATGCCGGCTGCGGTCTCTGTGCCAAGAGTTATGCCACCCACACCGCGTTTCACACGGCAGTTTCGTATCACGACATTTTCAGTGGGGCGCGCACGCCTCACTCCGTCGATTCCGCGCCCCGACTTCAGGGTGAAGCAGTCGTCACCGCAGTCGAGCGTGGTGTATTCGATAAGAGCATTCACTGACGAGTCTATGTCTATGCCGTCAGTGCGTCCTCTCCCGAAGCTACTCACCGTGACTCCGCGTATTATGATGTTCTCGCAATATGTCGGGACTATGTTCCAGAATATCGAGTGCTCGAATGTCACTCCCTCCACAAGTATATTCCGGCTGTTTACAGGTCCGAAAAACACCGGCAGGAACACTTTCTCTCCATTGCTTCCGTCATATACACGCCTGTCAAGCGGCATCTTGCCCACCTCTTCGCTTATGCCTCCTTCCTGACGCTGACATATCTCGCAGTCATATTCAGGACCGACAAGCTTTCCCTCGCCGGAGACGGCTATATTCTCTGCTCCGTCGGCATATATCATCGCACCGAGTGAATACACATCGATACCTTCATTGCGCGCGAGCACCACAGGGAGATAATCCTTTATATCGCCGCTGAAATGCAGTTCCGCCCCCTTTTCGAGCCTCAGGCATATATTGCTTCTGAGAGTTATGCGTCCTGTGAGCCACTTTCCGGCCGGGACAATCACAGTCCCTCCGCCTTTTTCCGACATGCGGTCGATGGTCCTCTGTATTGCGGCGGTCGACATCTTTCCCTCTCTGGCACCACATTTAGCTATGCTCATCGAGCGATCCGGGAAAGAAGGCCTTAACAGCGAAGTCATCTCAAACGGAGCCTTAACAGGCTCTATCTCATACGGAATTGTCTGCGCAGCCGCACAGCACCACCCCATAAGCAGTGACAATGGCAGCAACAAATTTATGATTTTCATCGATTTAAGGATTTTATTCAATATCTGCAGTTACAAAATTACTGTTTTTTGACTGCATTATCAAACTTACAGATGATTTTGGTTATTATTTCCGTCATATTTATACCTTGTAATTGACAAAAAACACTTAATTTCGCATATTAAAAACTGAACATCAATAATACATTATGAGGAAAACCATCATTACCCTTGCCATGGTGCTGTCCTTGGCATCACTTTCAATGTCATGCAACGGGACAAAGGCCAATGCCGGGAACACCGATACCGACAGCACATCGGTGGAAGAGACTGCCACTGTATATTATATCAGAGACATCACTCCCGCCAATCTAGTTAAGATCTACGAGGCTCTCGGCCGCAAGCCCGAAGGAAAGACAGGCATAAAGATATCCACAGGCGAGTCAAGCAAGTCTAACCAGCTCGACACAGCACTCATAGCCGACCTGGTACGCGCCATAGGTGGCAATTTCATAGAATGCAACACAGCTTATGCCGGCAATCGCAACACCACTGAAAAGCACTACCGCACCGCCAAAGCCCACGGCTATGTCGATCTTGCAGGAGTCGACATCATGGACGGAGAGGGGGAGGTAGAGATCCCTGTGAAAGGGGGCACACACCTCACAAAGGACATCGTGGGTAAAAATTTCCTTGACTATGATTTCATAGCCGTGCTCTCCCACTTCAAAGGGCATCAGATGGGCGGTTTCGGCGGTGCCCTAAAAAACATTTCCATAGGGATCGCCTCCTCCAACGGCAAGGCCTATATCCATAGCGCAGGCAAAACCCAGAACGCAGACAGCATATGGAGCAATGTGGCCGAGCAGGACGCATTCCTTGAATCTATGGCCGAAGCATGCAAAGGGGTGATCGACCACATCGGCAAGAACAAGATGCTGTATATCAACGTTGCCAACAACCTGTCCATAGACTGTGACTGCAACGGCAATCCCGCAGCCCCCGAGATGAAGGACCTCGGCATACTCGCCTCTCTCGATCCGGTGGCACTCGACCGAGCATGCGTGGATATGGTGCTTAACTCCGACGATCCGGGCAAGGCACACCTCATAGAGCGCATGAACAAGATGCACGGGCCGCATATACTCGACGCAGCCGAGCGTCTTGGCGTTGGATCCCAAAAATACAAGCTTGTGGAGCTGAAATAACCATCACTCCACTGATGAATCTAAGAGGTCGTTGTTTAAAAACGGCCTCTTAGTTTTTTTAACGGTCAGCCACATTGTCTATAGTAGAAGATTCATTAACTTTGCATCTTCAGAATTGCAATCATGTAATGGATATTGTAGTATAAGCGTGACAGATAAGTGAACCAAGCTACTATAGCACTTACAGCCCGCTAATACGCATCACATGGCATTGATGCCTGACGGCTTCAAACGGATCACTTGATGGCGCGTGCCGTAGTTCCGGTTTTACCGCACAGCTTTTTTTCAAATTCTTCCTCGTCATGAAAACGACTCTTATTTTGGCAATGCTCACCATGATGATATCTGCCATATCTTCTGCACAGAATCCTGTCAAAACAAGTTTCCGACAGAATGATGACATGCAATTGAGCGGATTGCTCGGATTGCTTGATGCCTGTCAAATCACTGCCACAATACATTATGACGACAATGATGCCCGATACTATGAGCTGTGGCTCGTGGAGCAGCACAATGGCAAAACCACGAGGCACATTCTTGGATTCGCGCCTGTCATGCCGGACTCCACCTCAATATGCGTCACAACGATGGCTGCGGACTCAGCCACAGTGAATGTATACGTGACGCCATCCAACACACGCCGGCTGGCATGCTCTATCCCTACAGGCAATGCCCTGTTAATTGAATGTCATAACGAAAAAGGATATGAATACGGAGACACCATACCGCTGATGGCATACTCAACCGGACATATGAAAAAATATGATCTCGGCAACGGTAACATGGTCGACTCATTTGACATATGCGGAGTCAGATATTCAGGACTTCACCCTTCGCAATGGCAATCCAAATTCAACATCACAAATTCACTCTATATTGAAGCAGTTCCGGTCAAAGAAATGGATTTCAAGAAATTTAAATTTAGAGGTGTTTAATAACAACCTCTTAAATGACCAACTGCCTGAACTGCGCCACAAAACTATTTAAAATCATAATGTCACTAAACAAGGACTTAAGAGGCCTGACAGACGCGGAAGTGTCGGAAAGCCGACGTAAACATGGTGTCAACATTCTCTCGTCACCCGAAAAAGATCCCTGGTGGAAGGAATTTCTTGAAAAGTTTTCCGACCCGCTCATCATCATACTGTTGGTCGCAGGAGTGCTGTCGATAGGCATCTCATTCTATGAATACTTCGGTCTGGGGCAAGACTGGAAAGTGTTCTTCGAGCCGATAGGCATATTCATCGCCATACTTCTCGCCACCGGCCTCGCATTCATCTTCGAACAGAAAGCCAACAAAGCCTTCGCCATACTGAATCAAGTCAACGACGATGAACTCGTCGAGGTGATGCGCAACGGCACAACGACAACAATCCCGCGAAAAGATGTGGTGGTGGGCGACATAATATTTCTGAACACCGGTGACGAAATCCCGGCTGACGGAATACTTCTTGACACCGTGACACTCAGTGTGGACGAATCGACACTCACCGGCGAGCCATTGTGTGCCAAAACCACTGACCCCGCCCACTTCGACCCTGACGCCACATATCCTTCGGACCATGTAATGCGCGGCACAAAGGTGATGGAAGGGCACGGCGTGATGCGAGCCCTTAAGGTAGGTGACGCAACCGAGATGGGGAAAGTGTTTGAGGAAGCCCAGATCGACAGTTCGGTCAAGACTCCGCTCAACGAACAGCTTGACACTCTCGCCCGCTGGATCACCGATGCAAGCTATGTATTTGCCGGGCTCATAATAGCCGGGCAGATAGTGCATTTCCTCGGATGGAGCAATTGGCAGTCATACCTGCTCGTCATACCTGTCGCCATATTCTTCTGGCTCGTGATCAGCAAATTCAGCAGCTGGTCAAAGCCCGCATGCATTCTGTCCATCGTAGTGTTCTTCACCGTATTCATAGGCACTGTGACAGGCATATTCTCTATCCTCAACCCACAGGCCGACAGTGCCACATGGTCGCTGCTACTGGGACACACCCTCAAGACACTGATGGTGGCAGTGACTCTCATTGTTGTGGCAGTTCCCGAAGGACTGCCCATGGCAGTGACCCTGTCACTCGCTTACTCAATGAACCGGATGCTCAGGACCAACAACCTCGTGCGAAAGATGCATGCATGCGAGACCATGGGGGCCGCCACTGTGATATGCACCGACAAGACAGGCACCCTTACACAGAACCAGATGCAGGTCTACAGGACATGTTTCTACGGACAGCCTTCCGACAATGTCATCTACGAAGGTATCGCAGTCAACTCCACCGCACAGCTTGACACCTCCGGCGAAAAGACACAGGTGCTCGGAAACCCCACCGAAGGCGCGCTGCTCCTGTGGCTCAAAGACCGCGGCATGGACTACCATGAACTTAAGGAGAGGGCTGAACGTCTTGAAGAACTGCCATTCACGACAGAACGGAAATACATGGCCACCGTAGTCCGATCGGGATGCGGCAAAAGGATCCTGTACGTGAAAGGCGCGCCGGAGATCATATTCGACATGTGCTGCGACACGGCGGGTGTGACACGAAAAGAGATCGACGCGCAACTACTCGAATTCCAGAACATGGCTATGCGCACTCTCGGCTTCGCTTATCAGGAACTTTCGGATGGGGACAAGACCATCGACAGCGGCAAGGTCACAGCAACACGTCTCACCTTCCTCGGCATAGCTGCGATATCCGATCCCGTACGTCCTGACGTACCCGAAGCAGTCAGGACTGTCACCGAAGCCGGCATCAAAATAAAGATAGTCACAGGAGACACTCCCGGCACAGCCAAAGAGATAGGCCGGCAGATAGGACTATGGGACGACACAACCGACACAGACAGCAACATCATCACCGGAGTGGAATTTGCCGGGCTAAGCGACAGCAGACTAAGCGAGATTGTGGACGGCCTGAAGATCATAGCACGCGCACGCCCAATGGACAAGAAACGTCTTGTCGAGTCTTTACAAGCCCGCAATGAGGTCGTGGCCGTGACAGGCGACGGCACCAACGACGCCCCGGCTCTGAAGACCGCCCATGTAGGACTCTCCATGGGCGACGGAACGTCAGTGGCCAAAGAGGCATCCGACATAACCATTATAGACAACTCCTTCTCATCAATAGGACGTGCCGTGATGTGGGGACGCTCACTTTACCGCAACATCCAGCGATTCCTCCTGTTCCAGCTCACCGTCAACGTTGCGGCCTGCTTTCTTGTGCTGTTCGGCTCCTTCATGGGAGCGGAATCTCCGCTTACAGTCACCCAGATGCTTTGGGTAAACCTTATCATGGATACATTCGGGGCTATGGCTCTTGCATCGCTCCCTCCGTCCGAAAAAGTCATGAATGACCCGCCGCG
This sequence comes from uncultured Duncaniella sp., assembly GCA_910588795.1. Taxonomy (GTDB): domain Bacteria; phylum Bacteroidota; class Bacteroidia; order Bacteroidales; family Muribaculaceae; genus Duncaniella. Next base: position 8,280 of record CAJURI010000037.1, read on the forward strand.
CGACCGCAGAGCCTCGATATTGACCCCATCCATGATCACAGAGCTCGCCGGTGTAGGATTCCTTTTCTTCGCCATAACCCTCGGATTCTACTGGCTGTTCAACCATGCCGATGTAACATCAGTGGCACAGATGGCACATGTCAAAATCATCCCAGAGTCACCCATGACAGCCTACGAAGCCACCCTGCTATTCTCGATATTCGTGTGGACCCACTTCTGGTACATGTTCGATGCAAGATGTTTCGGAACAGGCGAAAGCATATTCAGGACACGTATGAGCCAGGGGTTCTGGACAATAGTGGCAATAATTGTATTAGGGCAACTATTCATAACAGAGATAGCCTACGAATTCTTCAATGTAGAACCCATGATCCATACTCTCGACTGGAAATTCAATCCATCGGGTACAGCCGATCTGCTAATCATCATAACGGCCTCCTCACTGGTACTCTGGATACGTGAGCTATACAGGACTATTGCCAGATAGACAGAACCGACCACACAGCCTACCTCCCCTGCAAAAGCATCAATATTTCATCAACATTTCGAGACTATGCAATCACTGAGCCTATATTTCTCACCCACCGGCGGAGGAGAGAAGATCGCCAACGCCATCCAGTCAGGTATGGACCATCACGACGGCGATTACATGTTCAATCTTAACCTCAACAAGAAGTCCCTGTCACAGGAATCAGGACACATCGAAAAGATGCCTGTGATATTCACAATACCTGTATACGGCGGACATATGCCCAAGACAGCTGCCGAACGGTTTGACAAAGCGCACAGCAGCAACAACGATCCGGCCATCATAGTGGCAGTCTACGGCAACCGCGCATTCGAGAACGCGCTGACCGATCTGGAGGCATTTGTGCGTGAACGCGGCTTCAATCCTGTAGCGGCGGCAGCATTCCCGTGCGAGCATTCCTACAGCAATTCTGAAACCCCGATAGCAGCAGGGCGGCCCGATGACACTGACCTTAAAGCAGCCGGAGAATTCGGACGTCTGGTCCGCGAGAAGATCCTGAGGCACGACTTCACCACCATAAATGCATCCGATCTCAAAGACGAGCCTTCGCCGGAATCATCCGTGAGGAATTTTATCTCGTTTGTCAAAAACTACCAGGCCGAACAAGCCGCATCACCACGTAAATACTTGCCGATTCTTGATCCCGACAAATGCCCACAATGCGGAAAATGCGTTGAGATATGCCCTGTCAATGCCATACGCAGCGACCTCTCCACTGATCCGTCACTATGCATAAAGTGCTGCGCATGTGTGAAAAACTGTCCATCCGGAGCAAGGACATTCCAATCCCCGTTTGCAGTGCCGCTCTCTGAAAATTTCCAGACACGCAAGTCGCCTCACTGGATTTTATAACTTTGGCACTTCACACATATGGATTCTCGACAATTTTCACTACTTTTGCAGAGTAATCGATTTATCATATGAACATTGCGATTGTTGGCACAGGATATGTAGGGCTTGTCTCGGGCACATGCTTCGCCGAGGTGGGTTTCGACGTGACCTGCATCGATATTGACAAAAGGAAGATTGATGAGCTCACACGCGGCATAATACCCATCTATGAGCCACGGCTTGATGAGATGGTGAGGAAAAATGTCGAAGCCGGCAGGCTCCACTTCTCCACATCACTGCCTGATGTGATCGACAACGTGGAAGTAGTATTCTCGGCCGTAGGCACACCCCCTGACGAAGACGGCTCCGCCGACCTGAAATATGTCCTTGCCGTGGCCAAGACTTTCGGTGAAAATATCAAGAAATACACAATACTTGTCACCAAGTCAACTGTGCCGGTAGGAACGGCGGCCAAAGTGAAGGAGACAGTCCGGGCGGAACTGCAACGCAGAGGAGTCGACATACCGTTTGATGTAGCATCCAATCCCGAATTTCTCAAGGAAGGAGCAGCCATCAAGGACTTCATGTCACCTGACCGTGTGGTCATAGGCACCGAAAGCCCCCGGGCACGCACCGTGATATCACGCCTGTACAAGCCTTTCATGCTCAAAGACGAGAGAATGATATACACCGACATTCCATCGGCCGAGATGATAAAATATGCAGCCAACTCAATGCTTGCCACTCGCATATCGTTCATGAACGACATAGCCAACCTGTGCGAACTTGTGGGCGCGAACGTCAACATGGTGCGCAAAGGGATAGGCACCGACACCCGCATTGGGAAAAAATTCCTATACCCGGGATGCGGATACGGCGGCTCATGTTTCCCAAAAGATGTCAAAGCCCTTATCAAGACAGCCGAGCAGAACGGATACAGGATGGAAGTGCTGCGGGCTGTGGAGAGCGTAAACGAACGGCAGAAATCAATCCTGTTCGACAAACTCATGCGTCATTTCCATGGTGATATCACCGGACGCACCGTAGCCATGTGGGGGCTGGCATTCAAACCAGAGACAGATGACATGCGCGAAGCACCATCGCTCGTTCTTATCGACCTGATCACCGGAGCCGGAGGTAAAGTCAAGGTATATGACCCCGTGGCCATGAACGAATGCCGCCGTCGCCTCGGCGACAAAGTGACCTACTGCAAGGACATGTACGAGGCCGCTGTCGATGCCGACGCCATCATGCTTGTCACCGAATGGAACGAGCTCAGAGTGCCATCCTACGCTGCTCTCGAACGGATCATGGCCGAAAAGGTAATAATCGATGGAAGAAACATCTACGATCCGGAAGAAGCTGCCGAACATGGATTCACATATATGTGCATCGGTCGATGACCGTAGCTGAAAAATATAATAGCGACAACAAAATATTTGATAATTCCAGAATTCCTGACAAGTTTATGAAAGGCATTGTTCTTGCCGGCGGATCCGGCACAAGATTGTATCCTATCACCAAAGGTGTGAGCAAACAGCTTCTGCCCATTTTTGACAAGCCAATGGTCTACTATCCCATTTCCACGCTCATGCTTGCAGGGATCAGGGACATACTCATAATATCCACACCGTTTGACCTCCCGATGTTCAAGCATCTGCTTGGCGACGGCAGCGACTACGGTGTCAGATTCTCATATGCCGAGCAGCCCTCCCCGGACGGTCTTGCCCAGGCCTTCATAATCGGAAAAGAATTCATCGGTAACGATTCGGCCTGCCTCGTGCTCGGCGACAACATATTCCATGGCGCAGGATTCTCACAGCTGCTCAAGGAATCAGTCGAGACAGCTGAAAAGGAGGGGAAGGCCACCGTATTCGGCTATTGGGTCGACGACCCCGAACGTTACGGCGTAGCTGAATTCGACAAGGACGGCAACTGCCTGTCCATTGAAGAGAAACCAGAGCAGCCAAAAAGCAATTACGCTGTTGTGGGACTTTACTTTTACCCCAACAAAGTTGTGGACGTGGCTGCCGCCATAAAGCCATCAGCACGCGGAGAGCTTGAGATAACCACTGTGAACCAGCAGTTCCTCAGCGACGGAGAGCTGAAAGTACGCACCCTGCCACGCGGTTTCGCATGGCTGGACACCGGGACCCATGATTCGCTCGCCGAGGCATCGATATACGTGGAAGTGCTCGAGAAACGCCAGGGACTGAAGATAGCATGCCTCGAAGGCATCGCATACCGCCAAGGGTGGATCTCCGAGGACAAAATGAGGGAACTCGCACAGCCCATGCTCAAGAACAACTACGGGAAATACCTTCTCAAAGTTATCGACGAGGTTAAAAGGACCGGAATAAAAAATTTAGACTAAGAGGTTGTTTATGGAAGTAATCAATACCGACATTGAAGGCGTGATGATCATAGAGCCTCGCGTGTTCACTGACGCGCGCGGATATTTCTTTGAAAGCTACAACAAGAAGGAATTTGACATGAAAGTGCGTCCCATCGATTTTGTGCAGGACAACGAATCCATGTCTACCAGAGGAGTCATGCGCGGATTGCATTTTCAGCTCCCCCCCTTCACCCAGTCCAAACTTGTGAGATGCGTAAAAGGTGCCGTGCTTGATGTAGCCGTAGATATCCGTAAAGGCTCACCGACCTACGGCCGACACGTCGCAGTCGAACTGACCGAGAGCAATCACCGCCAGTTTTTCGTGCCGAGAGGTTTCGCCCATGGATTCGCCGTCCTGTCGGACATAGCAGTGTTCCAATATAAATGTGACAACTTCTACGCCCCCCAGGCCGACGGAGGCATCTCCATCTCCGACACATCGCTCGGAATAGACTGGCGCATAGATCCGGCCGAGGCGATATTGTCGGAGAAGGACACGAGGCATCCTCTTCTTGCAGAATTCGACTCTCCGTTTGATTTCAACACCGATCTTTATAACCTATGAACATATTAGTGACAGGAGCCAACGGCCAGCTCGGCAATTGCTTCCGCAATTGTTTCCAGCGAGGCTCCAAGGACAATTACATATTCACGGATGTGGCAGAGCTTGACATCACCGATCCTACAGCGGTCAGACGCATGGTCGCTGACAATAAGATCGGAATCATAATAAACTGTGCCGCTTACACCAATGTCGACAAAGCCGAGGAGGACGCCGCCTTTGCCGAGACACTTAATTCGACAGCCGTCCGCAATCTTGCGGATGCCATCAAAGACAATGACGGCACACTGATACACATATCCACCGACTATGTGTTCGGGAAAGAGCCGTACAATGTGCCCTGCAGGGAAGACCAGACCGGCACCCCGACAGGCGTGTACGGGCTTACAAAACTCCATGGCGAACAGGCGATAGCTGCAAGCGGAGCCAAAGCCTTGATATTCCGCACAGCATGGCTATATTCGGAATACGGCAAGAACTTCGTAAAAACGATGCTCGGACTGACATCATCAAAGCCGTCGCTCAAAGTTGTATTCGATCAGACCGGGACACCGACATATGCCCAGGATCTTGCCGACACAATCTTCGATATAATAGAGAAGCGGCAGTATAATGGCAACGAAGGTACCTACCATTACTCTAATGAAGGCGTATGCTCATGGTATGACTTCACAAAAATGATAGCCGCAATGGCCGGAAACGACACTTGCGACATACAGCCGTGCCACTCCGACGAATTCCCATCCAAAGTAAAACGTCCATCCTACTCTGTGCTTGACAAGACCAAAGTCAAGGAGACTTTCGGGATCAGAATCCCGTATTGGACCGATTCACTCAGAAAATGCATCAATAACATCAAAGCCCATGAAGCGTAATATCATCATAACAGGAGGAGCCGGCTTTATCGGTTCACATGTGGTAAGACTTTTTGTCAACAAATACCCAGAATACCATATAATCAATGTCGACAAGCTGACATATGCGGGCAATCTCGCCAATCTCTCCGACATAGAGGGCAAGCCCAACTACACATTCGTCAAGGCCGACATATGCGACTTCGACATGATGCTCGGGCTGATCAGGGAACACAACGTTGACGGTATAATACATCTTGCCGCCGAAAGCCATGTGGACCGTTCTATAAAGGATCCGTTCACATTCGCACGCACCAACGTGATGGGCACACTCTCGCTTCTCCAGGCTGCTAAAGTGTACTGGGAATCCCTTCCCGAAAAATATGAGGGGAAACGCTTCTATCACATATCGACCGATGAAGTGTACGGAGCACTCGAACTTACCGATCCCGAAGGCATACAATCACCATTCACAACCGCAGCCTCGTCCAAGGACCACCATCATGCCTACGGCACAGAATTCTTTCTGGAGACCACGAAATACAATCCACATTCCCCTTACAGCGCATCCAAGGCATCAAGCGACCATTTCGTTCGCGCCTACCATGACACATACGGAATGCCGACCATCGTGACAAACTGCTCCAACAATTACGGGCCATATCAATTCCCTGAGAAACTGATCCCCCTGTTCATCAACAATATACGACACCGCAAGCCACTCCCCGTCTACGGCAAGGGAGAGAACGTGCGCGACTGGCTATACGTCGTTGACCACGCACGGGCCATCGACCTTATATTCCATGAGGGCAAGATTGCCGAAACATATAATATAGGTGGCTTCAACGAATGGAAGAACATCGACATCATCAAGGTCGTGATCAAGACTGTCGACCGTCTGCTCGGCAATCCCGAAGGATATTCCGACGAGTTGATAACCTATGTGACCGACCGTGCCGGACATGACCTGCGCTATGCGATAGACTCCCGAAAACTTCAGAGAGAACTCGGATGGGAACCCTCGCTGCAGTTTGAGGAAGGGATTGAAAAGACCGTCCGCTGGTATCTTGACAATCAGTCCTGGATGGACAACATCACATCAGGCGACTACGAACGTTACTACGACGACATGTACAAGAACCGCTGAACCGGCTACATACCGCCGAAGACCGGCATAAAACCTGTCACACAAGTCTTATGCCGTCAGGGGTGATCTCTATGATCCTGTCGCGGTAAAGATTGCCTATGGCTTTCTTGAAATCCTTCTTGGAACAACTGAACATGTTTCTGATAAGCTCAGGGCTCGAACTGTCTCCCACAGGGATAAACCTTTCCGGAGACCGGTCGAGCCTTTCCTTTATGGCCTCTACCAGCGACTCGATGCGGCCGTCCTTGCCGCCATGCGCCAAAAGGTCTATCTTGCCGTCTTCCCTCACATTCTTCACATAGGCTGTCACCGACTCACCAATCTCCAGGGGACGGTAAAGCTCATTTTCGTAGAACATGCCATGATACAGGTTGTCGACAATAGCCTTATAGCCAATGTCAGTATGTTTGTACACCAGAGCGTTGACCTGTTCGCCGAGACGGTATGACGGCATCCTGTTGCCAAGGAACTTATCAATCTTGGCTGATGCCACCACCCGTTGCGACGCGTCATCAAGATAAACGTACACCGGCACCACCATCCCCCTTGACAACTTCATGCGCTGCTCGCTGAAAGGGACAAGCAACTGCTTCATGAGGCCCCAGTCAAGAAACGCCCCCATGCGGTTGACATCATTGACCTGGAGAAATGCGAACTCTCCAACCTGAGCATACGGATGCTCGGTCGTGGCTATAAGCCGGCCCTCATTATCTTTATATATGAATACCTCGATCTCGTCATCAACATGCAGAGGGGTGTCGATATATCGCGACGGCAACAGAATCTCCACACCGTCACCGCCATCAAGATAAGCTCCGAAGTCGACATTTTTCACGACCCTCAGCTTATTATATTTTCCTATTTTTACCATCATGTAAAAGTTTTGGACAAAAGTAGTCAAAAATTCACATATAAAGGCTACTTTTGCAGTAGTAATCCATTTTATCATAGCGGTTGTCACACTCTACGACAATAATCCAGCCGCACGCATTCATATTCTGACACATGGACGAAATACTCCGATACTTCCCATCCCTGACACCCCGGCAGACCGAACAGCTGACAATGCTCGGCACCCTGTATCCCGAATGGAACCAAAAGATCAATGTCATATCCCGCAAAGACATAGACAATCTTTATGTTCACCACATACTGCACTCCCTTTCAATTGGCAAATTCATCACACCTGCGGACGGGACACGATTTCTCGATCTCGGCACGGGAGGCGGATTCCCGGGCATACCCCTTGCCATACTCTGGCCCGGATGCTCATTCCATCTGATTGACAGAATAGGCAAGAAAATCAAGGTGGCGCAATCAATAGCCGAAGCCATAGGGCTAACCAACGTCACATTCCAGCACGGCGACAGCGGCGAATGTCACGAAAAATTCGACTTCGTGGTGTCACGCGCGGTGATGCAGCTCGACGAACTTGTAAAACTGATAAGGCGCAACATATCATCCAAATCCTTCAATAAAATACCCAACGGACTCATATGCCTCAAAGGGGGCGACCTGCGGGCCGAACTCGGACGGGAAAAACATCCGCTCATAGATGTACCTCTAAGCGATTACTTCCCGCAGGATTATTTTTCTGAAAAGCACCTGATATACGTAGAGTTATGAAAATAAGCCGCTTCATAGTCAATCCGTTCGGAGTGAACACCTACGTGATGTGGGACCCTGCAAGCCTTGAGGCTGCTATCATTGACCCGGGCATGATCGATCCGGACGAATTCAAGGCTGTCGACTCGTTCATTGAACGCGAGCACCTGTCGCCCAGGCATCTCATCAATACCCACATGCATCTCGACCACATATTCGGCAACTTATACATCAAGGACCGCTACGGACTCGACATAAAGGCTCACAAGGCTGACGAATTCCTTGGCAAAACATTGTCGGAACAGACGAAACGGTTCCATCTGCCGGCTGATGTCACTGACCACGGCATCGACATCCCCTTGAATGACAATGACCGTCTATATCTCGGAAAGGAGCCCATAGATATCCTGTGTGTCCCGGGCCACTCACCCGGAAGCATCGCCCTTTACTGTCCGGAATCAGGATTCGTGATCACAGGCGACGCTCTCTTCCAAGGATCAATAGGACGCACCGATCTGCCAAAAGGCGACTACGGGACACTCATAGATTCAATACGCCGGCGCATACTGACACTCCCGCCTGAGACTGTGATACTCCCCGGCCACGGGCCCGAGACCACTGTTGGAAAAGAAATTTCATCTAATCCGTATATCAATTAAAGAAAAATTTCATTAATTGAAAAATTCCACTTATCTTTGCGATACGTTTCATACATCACACCTCTTAATATGGCAAAAATTACACGTCCAATTCTGAAAATCCGTGACTTGACTCTTCGCGACGGACAGCAGTCTCTCTTCGCGACCCGTATGAACCAGGCCACAATCGACAAACTTCTCCCCTACTATGAGGACGCCCACTTCTATATAATGGAAGTATGGGGCGGTGCGGTACCCGACTCCGTGATGCGCTATCTCGACGAGTCGCCATGGGACCGCCTGCGTATCGTATCCAAAGCCATGGACTCCAAGAGCGAGCACCCAAAATCACTCCTCTCGGCTCTCTCCCGCGGACGTAACCTCTTCGGCTATGTCCCCTATCCCAACTCCGTGCTCGAAGGTTTCTATAAGGAAGCCATCGAAAATGGTCTCAATGTCATGCGTATCTTTGACGCGCTCAATGACATCGACAACGTAAAGGAGTCTATCCGTCTCATCAACTCTCTCGGCGGAATTGCCGACGGTGCCGTATGCTACACCGTCGATCCCAAGCCCGAAGCAAAGGAAGAGCCACGCGGATTCATGGGCAAACTCAAGTCAATGTTCGGGAGCAAGCCGGCAGAGCCCGAAAAGATATTTACCGACAGCTACTTCGTAGAGAAAGCAAAAGCGATGGAAGCTCTCGGTGCCAAGATCATCACACTCAAGGATATGGCAGGACTCGTGAATCCTTCGAGAGCAGCTTCGATCATATCCGCACTCAAATCAAATGTCAAAGTTCCCGTAGACTTCCACACCCACTGCACTCCGGGCTACGGCCTTGCTTCGGCCCTCATGGCGATCATCAACGGAGTTGACATCCTTGACACCAACATATGGTGGTTCGGAGGAGGATCCGCCGCACCTGCCATCGAACTGATATACATCTTCTGCCAGCGTCTGGGAGTAGAGGTTGAAGTAAACATGGAAGCCGTAGGCCGTATCCGCAAGGAGCTCTTCAACGCACGTAAGGCTCTTGCCGATTTCGACCTCAACCGCGACAAGATGCCCATCGACTTCGATCCTCTCAACGACACACTGCCGGCAGAAGTGGCAGCACTGTTTGACACTGCAATAAGCTTTGCCCTTGCAGGCGACGAAGCCGGACTCCTTGACACATGCCACAAGATCGAGGCATACTTCCACTTCCCCAAGCCCAACGAACTGGTCAAGACAGCCGAAGTGCCCGGCGGCATGTACTCCAACATGGTGGCACAGCTCAAGCAGCTCAAGAGCGAAGACCTGCTTGAAGATGCTATGAGACTCATCCCGATGGTACGCCGCGACGCCGGTCTGATACCTCTTGTGACACCCACCAGCCAGATTGTAGGCAGCCAGGCTGTACTCGTGGCTCTTGACCGCAAGAATGGCAAACCCGACTACACCACTACCAACAACCAGTTTATCTCGCTCGTCAAAGGCGAATACGGCAAGACCCCTGTGCCCGTTGATCCCGCATTCCGCGAAAAGATCACAGGATCACCCGTGGAAAAGGCCTACGACGTATCATCCTACAAGAAGCCCGAAAACCCGACTCTCGATGACATGGGCGGCATGCCTCTCGCTTCCAACAAGGAAGAGATGCTCCTTCTCGAGCTCCTCCCGTCCGTCGCCAACGGATTCCTCCGCAAGCGTCGCACCGAGGAATACAAGGCCCGCAAGGCTGAAGAGACTGTCGAGGCAGCTCCGGCTGCGGTAGAAAAGGCTGCACCGGCCGCTGCCGCAGAGCCTATAACCGGCCCGACACTTGTTGCCCCGATGGGAGGCCGCATCATATCCATCAATGTCAAGAACGGACAGTCCGTAAAGAAAGGCGACCTTATACTTGTCTACGAGGCAATGAAGATGGAGAATGATGTCGAAGCCGGCAAAGACGCTGTGATCAAGCGTGTACTTGTAACGGAAGGCGAGGTTGTCAACACCGACACCCCCCTGATTGAATTCCAGGACTAATACTCCGGAAATGTCGAACTAAACCAGACCCTTAATGGAGCTTACAACCCCATTAAAATACTCTCAACGTGATATATCGGTATTTCAGTCGCTGACTGAAATACCATATATCACGTTTCCCACACGCCTCGAGAGAATGCTGCTCGTGGTGTGCATATCAGGACATATCTCAGCTTATGTCGATATGGAATCAAGAACTGTCGGGCCCAACGACATTCTTGTGCTGCGTCCGGGACATATGATCACCAAATGCTCCACGGACGAAAATTTCTCAGGGTTCTTCATCACAGCTACCCAGGAGAAGATCAATCAGCTGCTCCCGTCACTTAGATACGTGGTGCCTTACAGTCTTTTTTTCTACGACAATCCGATAATCCACATCACTGACGAGGAACTTGAATCGCTGACACTGATCTACAGCATGCTCAGTAAGCAGCTGTCATCAGCACCCCGCCCTTACCATAACATGGCTCTGGGAGCCATGTGCGAAGTGCTTTTCTTCAACACTCTGGGCATATATGCCTCAAGGCTTAAGACTTCGGTGCACAAATCGCGTAAAGAGGACCTGCTGATAAAATTCATACAGATCCTTGAGGACAATTTCAGGACCGAACGCTCAGTGACATTCTATGCCGACAAGCTATGTGTCACACCAAAACACCTGTCGGCTGTACTCAAGGAAATCAGCGAAAAGACAGCCGGTGAATGGATAGACCTGCGGGTGATCCTCGAAGCGAAACTGCTGTTGCGCTCCACCGGACTGAATGTACAGGAAATAAGCACCCAGCTCAACTTTGCCAACCAGTCGTTCTTTGGAAAATACTTCAAGCACCTCACTGGAATGTCACCACGAGACTACCGAGCCAAACTCTCCGACATATGAACCCCTTACACCGCATCATCATAACCTTATCACTTATACTCGCATCTGCCTTGCCATCCCTTGCCGACACTCCATACATGGAGCTTGTCGACAAAGCCGACAAAGCATGCGCCGAAGGCAAGTGGGATGAGGCGGCGAGGGCTCTTCAGGATGCCATAAAGGAGGAGCCTGACAACCCCGGCAACGTGCTTCTGCTAAGCAACATCGGGATGGTGCGCTATAACCTCGGGCTTGACTCTCTCGCCATAGAGACTTTCAACCGCGCGCTCGACATAGCTCCGTCAAGCGTCACGATAATAGCCAACCGGGCAAAAGTCTACACGGCAATGGGGCTCGAACAGGAAGCATTCAATGATTACAGCCGCATAATGCTGCTTGACTCCACCTATGTGACAGCACGCTTCAACCATGGGTTAATAGCAATGCGCCACAGGATGTTTGACGTAGCCAAGGAAGATTTTGAATATCTGAAGAAACACTATCCTGCATCCGACGAGGCTCTTATCGGGGAAGCTGCCATGCACAGTCTCACCGGGGAATACAAAGAAGCGATACCCCTCTACACAGAGATACTCCGTAAAATAAAAGAACCGGAATATTACGGAGCACGTGCATACTGCTACCTTGTGACGGGCGATCTTCAGGCTGCGGCCGAGGACATTGCCCGGGCTCTTGAGCTCGCTCCGGATGATGGCGAACTTTACTTATATCGCGCGGCACTCAATAAGATGCACTTCCGTCCGGATGACGCAAGGAAAGATGCGGAAAAAGCCATAAAACTCGGTGTCGACCCGGCTCGCGCCAGAGAATTCATCAATAAATAGCCGGCACAGGAATGAGCCTTCCGATACACATACTACTTACCCGGCCCCACACACAGAACCTTCATCACTCCCCACTACATATGGAAAAAACAAATTACAATTTCGATTCCATACAGGCTTACTGCGATTGCTACAATATCCCGGTAAAACACCCGCTTGTAGCCGTAGTCGACTTTGAAAGCATCACCGAGCCACAGTCATACTCAGCTAAATGGGGATTATACGCAATAATGCTCAAGGACACCAAATGCTGCGAGATAAATTACGGCAGAACCCGATATGACTACGACGACATGTCGATAGTATGTTTTGCGCCAGGACAACTCACAAGCATCGAGATAAGGGACGGACTATCCACACCAAGCGGAAAAGCAGTGCTGATACACCCTGACTTCCTGTTTCGCACCCCGCTGGCTCAGGGGATTAAGAAATACTCCTTTTTCTCGTATGACTCCACTGAGGCACTGCACCTATCCGTGGACGAACGTCAGACAATCGTCGATACCATCGAGCGTATACGCACAGAGATCGACCACCCGATCGACCGCTTCTCCAAAAGTCTCATAATATCCAACATCGAGCTCCTGCTCGACTATTGTCTGCGATACTACAGCCGGCAATTCATAGTCAGGGAAAAAATGAACTACGGCATAATAGCCAAATTTGACAACCTCCTCGAAAGCTATCTATCTGACGGCAAAAGTGCCGACAAAGGGATACCGAGTGTAAAATATTTCGCTGATAAAGTCGCACTTTCCCCCAACTACTTCGGCGATCTCGTAAAACGGGAAACAGGTGTGACGGCACAGGATTACATCCATGAAAAAGTGCTGAACCAAGCCAAGATGCGTCTGCTCCACGGAGAAGGCAATGTGAGCCAGGTAGCATATTCATTAGGATTCCAATATCCTCAGCACTTCATACGCTTCTTCAAGCGCAGAATGGGCATGACTCCTAAAGAATTTGTCAACATGAACTAATAATCAAAAAACAATATACTGTGAAACAAGTACTTGATTTCATTATCATACAAGCCACGCGATACAACGAGATGTACTCGCGTCTGACCCTCGCTCCTGCCGACGGATCAAAACTGCCCGAGATACACCCGGGACAGTTTGTTCAGGTAGCTGTCGAGACCCCGGGAGTATTCCTGCGCAGACCCATATCCATCAACGATGTCGACTATGACAAAAACACCATAGATCTCCTGATACGCAAAGCCGGCAAGGGCACTGCATCACTGATATCTATGAAAGAGAACGACATCATAAACATACTGCTGCCCCTCGGCAACGGATTCACCACCTCAGCCTCCCCATCGTCAAGACTGATGCTGATAGGTGGAGGCGTTGGAGTCGCGCCGCTGCTTTATCTCGGAAGGAAACTCAAAGAGACAGGCCACGAAGTGGAATTCCTGCTCGGAGCTCGCTCAGGGGCGGATGTTCTTGAATTGGAACTGTTCGAGAAAATAGGCAGGGTACACATCTCCACCGAGGACGGCTCGATGGGCGAGAAAGGTCTCGTGACCTGCCATTCGGCACTCAACAGCGACATAGACCGCATATACTGCTGCGGACCGGCACCCATGATGAAGGCCGTGGCCCGCATAGCAAAGGACCGGGACATAGAATGTGAAGTGTCTCTGGAGAACATGATGGCATGCGGGCTCGGAGCCTGTCTATGCTGCGTGGAGAACACCGTAAGAGGCAACGTGTGCGTATGCACCGAAGGCCCAGTATTCAACATCAATCTGCTCAACTGGTAACACAAATGGCTAAACTTTCAGTAAACATAGGCGACCTCTCACTCAAAAACCCAGTACTCACAGCCTCAGGGACATTTGGCTACGGTGAGGAATTCGCCCCATTCATTGACCTCAGCCGTCTCGGAGGATACATAATAAAAGGCACTACACTCGAACACCGCGAAGGCAATCCATACCCGCGTATGGTGGAAACACCCTCGGGAATGCTCAATGCCGTAGGTCTGCAGAACAAAGGTGTCGACTATTTCATCGAGAACATTTATCCGCGCATAAAAGACTTCGATTCACGTCTCATCGTCAATGTGTCGGGAGCAAGGATCGAGGATTATGCGGAGACTGCAAGGAGGCTCGCCCCTCTCGAAAATGTCAGTGCAATCGAGGTAAACATCTCATGTCCCAACGTTAAGGAAGGCGGCATGGCGTTCGGCACAACTGCCACAGGTGCGGCCGAAGTCACGCGCGCCATACGCGCTGTATATCCCAAGACACTAATTGTGAAACTGTCACCCAACGTCACCTCAATTGCCGATATCGCCAAGGCAGTCGAAGCTGAGGGAGCTGACTCCGTGTCACTGATCAATACCCTCATGGGCATGTCTATAGATGTGGAGCGTCGCCGTCCGCACCTGTCCACCGTAACAGGCGGACTTTCCGGACCAGCTGTGCGCCCAGTAGCGGTAAGGATGGTATGGCAAGTGGCAAAAGCTGTAAAAATCCCGGTGATAGGACTCGGAGGTATCATGAATGGTCGCGACGCGATAGAATTCATGCTCGCAGGAGCGACTGCCGTAGAAATCGGCACAGCAAACTTCATAGATCCCGCCGTAACAATGAAAGTCATCGACTTTATGAAGGACTACTGCACACGCCACGGCATCGACGACATCAACGATATAATCGGTGAAATATAGACACATTCCGCGATTATAAATATCCCGACAAGCGCGACAGGGGCATATCCATCGCCCTGACAGACGTCACATATGCGTAAAAATTTGAATTTTCTTCAAATTTATGATATAAAAACATCCTCCCGATACTTGTACAGGACACAGAAAAGCACTAACTTTGCACATCCGTTCATGCAAGCCTGCAAACATGGCAAGCAAACACAGTAGCGGAATGATGGTCCGGTAGCTCAGCTGGATAGAGCATCTGCCTTCTAAGCAGACGGTCCCGCGTTCGAGTCGCGGCCGGATCACTGAAGGGACTCCAATAGGGGTCCCTTTTAGTGTACTTAACAATCAGTGGATCAGAGCTTAGTAAGTTTATCAAGCCGTTGGAATAAAATAATTCGGGATGGTCGGACAAATGGTCACTTTGCGCATCTATCCTGAATAGATAATCTATATTTTATAGATTATTTATATTTTATTCAATACAGAATGTCAATTGACTTAATTTCATAAGTTTGCAGCCTAAAATAGACTGCGATGAAAACTATGGGGAACATTGAAATTGTGACGCGTGCAATTTTTGAACCGCTCGCTATAATATCATGAAAACAACTTACGTTGAAGCCTTACAGTAAGCTAATTCCCTGGCAATTAGGCACAAGGATTTTTTTGAGGAAGTTCAAGAGTTGGATTTTCTATAGGATAATGAGAACATATAATTCCGTCCATTCGTTTAATCTTCAGATCAATACGATAAAAGGATGGATATTCAGAAACTTTTTAACCTTTCAGGAAAGGTCGCTGTTGTAACAGGAGGTGGCGATGGCATAGGCAAAGGCTGCTGTGAGATACTCGCTGCGGCAGGCGCATCAGTAATAGTCAGTGATATAAATGCCGATAAAGCCAAGGCTGTAGCCGACGGCATAAATGCTTCGGGCGGCAAAGCTGTATCCGTGTCATGCAATGTGCTTGAGGACGCAGACCTCGTAAACCTGATAGAGACCACCGTGAAAACTTTCGGAACGATCAACATACTCGTCAATAACGCAGGTCTCGGAGGTGGCGGACGCGAGAATCCCTTCAAGATCGACGTGAACTATATCGAGCGCATATACCGAATAAACGTGTTTGCCCCTTGGCGTCTATGCCAGCTTGCAGTACCTGAAATGGGTAAATCAGGCTACGGAAGCATAATCAACATCACATCCATGAGTTCAATCGACAAAGAGCCAAACATGTGCGTCTACTCCTCTTCAAAGGCGGCTCTTAACCATCTCGCCGCAAATCTCGCATACGATTTCGGTCCTTATGGCGTACGCATCAACAATGTGGGACCCGGTGCCACCAAGACTGCGGCTCTCGCTTCCATTCTTACTCCAGAATTGCAGGAAAAGATGCTGAGGCATACCCCTATCCACCGGTTGGGGGAAGTCTCCGACATTGCCCAGGCTGTCCTATTCTTCGCATCGCCGGCATCAGCATGGATCAGCGGTCAGGTAATATTCGTAAATGGAGGCGGAGACCAGACGCTCGATTAAAGCTCCGAAACACAATGGTAAATATCAGATATAATAAGTTTCCAAACCTAAATAAAAACACACGACAATGAATTTAGCTAATGAACTTCTTGATTTTTCAGGGAAAGTCATTCTCATAACCGGAGCAGCCGGCGCAATCGGCAGCGAAGCAGCACGTCAGTTTGCAATGCTTGGGGCAAATGTAGCACTGACTGACATCAATGAAGAGAAGGTCAAGGCCGTAGCCGCAAAAATACAGCAGGATACAGGCAGCGAATGTATAGGCATAAAGGCCGATGCCACGAGCGAGACCGATCTACAGAAACTCGTGGAGACTGTGGTGGCAAAATTCGGCAAAATATCCGGACTGGTCAATAATGTAGGATGGGGCAAAGCCACTCCATTGTGGGGATCTGACACACAGAAGATGGTGGCGTCATATGAGCTTAACACAATAAGCGCGTACAATGTCACTAAATTCTGCATGCCCTACCTGCGCAAGGAGCCCAATGCTTCGGTAGTGTTCTCCGGATCGATGGTAGGCGACACTCCCTCACCCGAATTCATCGAATACAGCACGGCCAAGGCAGGTCTGATAAACATGGCACACAGCATGGCTGTGGCATCCGGTCCGGAAGTGCGTTTCAATGTTGTGGTCATAGGCTCTGTCGACAACGGTGACGCCACACTCGAAGCCGGATATGATCCGGCCATGCTCAAGAAGATCTCTGACGCGATAGTCATGAAGCGGCGCGGAACCCCTACCGATATAGCCCATGCTTTCGTATTTCTCATGAGCAACGCCGCATCATGGATCACAGGTATCAACCTTATGGTCGACGGCGGCGGAATGTACGAGAGTAAAATGCCAAGCTGATCTCTCGGACAAAATAAGAGGTCGTTTAATAACAAACTCTGAAATTATTACTGTCCGCTAAAGTTTTTTGAGCAGTTGAAAAATTAGGGCTGGCA
>CAJURI010000038.1 GCA_910588795.1 uncultured Duncaniella sp.
TGTTATCCCTAATATTTCAAATTGGTCAGGACAATATTTGTCGAGAAAGGTAATAGGTACTCCCATTGCCCCATCGTAGTCGGATGGAATTGCATCCGTATATGGAACTTCGATTGCATCATAATTGTCATAATGAGCATATCCTTTTCCACGAATATCCTTATGTTTGGAATACATTATATTTTCTTCCATTGTCATAAGAGATAGAGGCTGATGGCGACGACCGTGGTCTAAGTTGGTGAACCAACAGCAATTTCGGAACTTAACTAAACCGGTAGAATCATCTTTTACACCAGAAGCATACTCTCGTTCTCCTACAGGTCGAAAATAGGCATTGCCGTTATGAAATCCATTTCCAAGCCAAATTTTATTATCCTTGATGAGGGGAAATACCTCCCGATAAGTCAAGGCATTCATATTGCCAATGATAACAAATTTCTTATCTGCTTCTACTATCCATAAAAGGAATTCGCGGAACAGAGAAAATGGTGGGTTTGTGACAATGATGTCGGCTTCATCACGCAGGCGCGTGACTTCTTCACTGCGAAAATCTCCATCACCGTCAAGATAACGCCATTCAAGGTCATGGAAATCTATCCGTCCGTCACCGTCAATGTCATGATCGAGTACAAAAATCTTTCCACGAACAGATGTTTTGTTCGGGTCAAACTGTGGTGCATCCTGCTCAAAAAGGGATGGCTGATAAGGAGTCTTGTATTTCTTGCTCTCCGGCGCGTATGATGTGGAAATCAGTTTCTTCAGGCCAAGTGTCTGAAAGTGTTGTGCGAAATAAAGAGTGAAGTTACTCCATTCCGGGTCATCACAGGGCAACAAGATAGTTTTTCCACGGAACACATCAGGGTTAAATTCGAGATAGGCGTTTATCTCACGCTCAATATCGTAATATTGAGTATAGAATTCATCATTCTTGGCGGCTTTGGCCGCTGACAGAGATTCGTTGGCCATGATTAGACGGAGATTATGGATTTGCCGAAAAATGCCGACAGCATGGCAAGTGTGGAGACAGTGAAATTATGCTGTCCGCTCAGCCATCGGGTTATCTCGCTCGGGCGTTTCCCTATCTGGTCGGCAAACTGCTTCTTTGAAAGTCCGCGCTCCTGCATAAGGGCGTCTATTTTATTGGATATTGCGAAAGACAGGTCAATCTCTTCCTTTATTTCAGGTGGCACCTGGCCAACCATTTCTCGGTATCTGTTTCTAATATCCTTCATAGCTTAAATGTTTTGTCGGTTTCTATTGTCTTGGATGTTACTGTTACTGTTCCGTCACGTTGCCCCTCTTTCAACAGTTCCTCAAATTTCTGTAAAGTCAGGACATATCCTCGCAACGAATCATCTTCCTCATATGTACGCGAATTTTTGACACCTCCGTTGCCGAGAATAAGAATCCGGTCGGAAAGGCGCAGACAGTATAGACGGAGTTTTGAACGAAGCACAGGAATAGCCACCACAGAATCACGCATCTTACCCTCGGGACGGAAGAAACGTTCCAGCGCACCTTCATCGGCAATTTTATCTAAAATTTGTACTATGCGCAATAAGTCCTTATTCAATTGAGCATCTTCAATGAATTTGGAATAAAAACGCTCGTATTCAGTCTCGGATTCTTCTGAGAACTGAATGGTGTAAATTGTACACTTGTCAGTGCCGTTGACTAAAACCAGTTCTACTTCGCTCATATCTATAGTCCTTTTAATTATAACGTAAAGGTACGACAATTATTTCACATAAATGTGAAACGTCGAGATTTTTTCTGTGTGCGTGCAATCAGTTCATACGTTAGTACATCCATACGTTAGTATGTCCTCTCAATTCCTATTTTATCAATAGAGGCTGCGCCTATTTTGACACAGCCTCCTCTTGTTTCGGTTTAATATTTCTTACTTGTATCTTTTTACTTGTATCTTTCCCAAGTCCAGAGATCGTAGTAGCCGAATGAGTCATGTCCGTCCCATTCATCCTCGGACGGGTCGTATCCTTCAGAAGGTATGGCGTACCTCTGCCATACGATTTTGTTTTGAGTGACTGATCTGGCGCGCATCTTTTCGGCCTGAGTATCGCCGTCGTAGTCGATTGTCATGTTTACCCAGCCGTCGCTGTAGTTCCAGGTGAGTTGGTAGCTTTCACGGTTGTTCTGATAGTCGGACGAGTTGTCATATCCTGTCCCGGTGCCGCCGACGTTGATGGTAAGGATGTCGTTGTCACCATCCTGTGCCCAGACTCCGATCAGGATTTTTGCTAAATCATTGCTGTCCGGTTCGTCGTCGTTGTCGCTACAGCTGATGATGGCCATGGACATGGCAACGCATACTGCTAAAGCGAACAGAGATTTCAGGTTCAGAATTTTGTGTCTCATTGTATGAAAATTTTGGTGTCTCACAATCCCAATGAAACGGTTAGTATAAATGGATATGCAAGGTGTGGGATTGTACTTGTCATATCGGCTTAGCAGGCTTCTCGCATTGCCTTGGTCAGAGATATGACAGTACACCCACACCGAACTGCTATATAGTACCCGACACGGGTAGATATAAAGCATCCAATATGGGTGCTATTTGTCATTATCTTTCTGACTGTCAGTATATTTTGCGAGAATTTACTAAGCAAAGATAATTCAAATAACACCTTGTTCAGATAATAAGCCGACTCTTCGGCTCTGTTGTTGATTGCAAATTTACTGCTTTTTGAGTTTCAAGTCAATATATCGGATAAATAATTTAAGTAACTCTTATAAATGGTCGATAGTTATTTTGGATTGGCTTGAAAGATGACTAAATTTGTGTTCTTGATAATATAAATAAAAATGATATGCTTGGAGCGATAGCAGGTGATATAATAGGTTCTTTTTATGAGCATGGCGGACTGAAATATTATGATTTCGATCTGTTCTATCCGAGAAGCCGATTTACTGATGACACGGTGATGACGCTTGCTGTGGCACAATGGCTTATGTCGAGTTCCGAAAAATCCAAGGATGATCTGATCCGGATCATGCAGTCGTTGGGGCGTAAGTATCCCCGGGCCGGTTACGGCAAGAGTTTCAATGAATGGCTTTGCAGTGATAATCCGCAGCCCTACAATAGTTGGGGCAATGGAGCCGCAATGCGGGTTAGTCCCGTAGGGCTGTATGCTGAAACTCTTGACGAGGCTTTGATGCTGGCAAGGATCTCGGCAGAGGTTTCGCATGATCATCCGGAAGGTGTAGCCGGGGCTCAGGCAGTGGCATCTGCGGTGTGGATGGCTCGCAAAGGGTACACAAAAGATGAAATCAAGGAGTATATTTCCGGAGAGTTCGGTTATGACCTTGACAGGTCTATCGATGAGATCCGCCCGACTTATCTGTGGGATGTGTCATGTCAGGGCTCAGTCCCGGAATCGATCATTGCTTTTATTGAGGGACGTGACTTTGAGGATGTGATCAGGCTCGCTGTCTCGCTTGGGGGTGACACGGACACTATGGCATGTATAGCCGGCTCTGTAGCGTCCTGTGTCTATCAGATCCCTGAGTATATTTCCTCGGAGTGTGAGAAGCGTCTGACGCCCGAACTGTTGTCGATACTGCGTGATTTTGAGCTATGCGTTGTAGAAAGGGATATGTAAAAAACGTTCCCGGATCTTGATCCGAGAACGTTTTGACTTGGTGGCGGGTGCAGGACTCGAACCTGCGACCTTTGGGTTATGAGCCCAACGAGCTACCACTGCTCCAACCCGCGATGTTTTGGTAGTGCAAAGGTAGAAACTTTATTTTGAATTGCCAAACATATAGGGCGCATTATGAGTTAAATTTTATTAATTCCGAACTGGTGTGTTAATGTCAGAGTGGGAAAATTGCGGGGTTGTGGGATCAAGTTGAACGTTGCGGATAATTTTGACTAATAAGTCAAAGTTTTGAAGGGGCATAACACGCTGATAAGCATAAGCATTACGGCGATTTCAGCACCCGAAATGACTTATACGCCATAATTTTATTGCAAAAATAAAGCCCGATGCATGGCGCACCGGGCTTTTCGAGTCAGAAATTGTAAGTTAGTTTTTTATAACCTGTTCGCGTTGCAATTTTGTGTTATCCTTATTTTGCGGGATCGAGGGTCAGTGTGCGGTAGTTGCCCTGAGCGTTGAGAGCCTTCATGAAATCCATGACATCCTGCACGGTGATGGAGTTGACGGTCTCGATGTTGTTGTTGAAGGTGTCCACACCGTTGATCAGGTAGCCAACGATTGCTCCGAGCCATGGGCCGTTCTTTTCCTTGGCTTCGGTGAAGCTCTTGACCATATATTCTTTGATCGGGTTCAGCTCTTCCGCTGTCACGTCACTCTCCATAGCCTTGTACTGGCTCTTGATGAAGTCGAGAACTTCTTTTTTCATCTCTGGTTTCATGGGGAATGATGTCGATATCGATACCGGGTTGAGGCCCATGCGAGCGGCGGAGCCTGATGCGCCGATTGAGTAGACGGCACCCATGTCTTCACGCACTGTCTTGAGCAGACGGTTGGTGAGGATCTGTCCGGCTATCGATGCGAGCTGAGCGTTCTTTGTGGTGTACTCCATGTCACCTATTTCCGCGATCGCTGCAAGTGTCTGCGGGGTTGTCATCTCGGCTGTGAAGCTGTCATCGGCGGATCCGGGCAGCATGAACAGTTCGGGATTGTACTTCTCGATCTTTTTGACTGCAGTCTTCGGGTTGCCGGGGAGGGATGCAATGTAGGTCTCAACGAGCGGCTTAAGAGTGTTGAGGTCAATATTGCCGATGAATACGAATGTATAATCAGCAACATTGGCGGTCATGTCTTTGGCGATTTTGAGGGCCTGTTCGCGTGATGCAGCCTCTACATCGGCAGGTGTCACAGATTTGAGGTACGGTGAATTGTACCAGGTGCGTATCATCTTGTCGGAGAAGATATGCTGGGGGTTCTTTTCCTGATTGGCAAGAGCGGCAGATACTGCTTTCTGCATGGCGGCGAATTCGTTGGCATCAAGATTGATGTCGGTGAATGTCATGTAGAGAAGTTCCATCATGGTGGGGAGGTCTTTGGGAGTCGATGCTCCTGTGACGGACCTGGAGTATTCATTGAACTGAACGCTCACACCGGCCACTTTGCCTGAGAGGTATTTGCTGAGGTCGTTGGAATTATATGTTCCGAGACCCATGTTGCCCATGATGTTGCCAAGAAGAAGAAGTGTGGGTATATACTCTTGGGAGTACTCTGATGTTCCTCCGAGAGCCTGTGCGACCATACAGACTTCGTCCTCCTTGAATTTTGTGGGTTTGACGATTACTTTTGCACCGTTGGAGAGAGTCCATTCGGTAGTGCCCCACTGCTTGTTTTCGTTGGTCGATACAATCTTGCCGGGTTTGGGAGCAGCGGTGATCAGCGGTTCCATCTTGAAGTTGTCGACAAAAGGAGCTATCTCTTCAGCGTCAACAGCGGCGAGAGCGGATGTGAGTTCCTCTTTTGTCGGGATCTTTGTGTCCTCCTTTTCAGGGGCGAGTATCATTATGGCGCGGTTGTCCGGAGTGACCATTTTAGCAAAGGTCTCATTGATCAGTGCGAGCGGGGTGAGATTGGCTATCTGCTGCATGAGAGGCCATTCGACCTCTATGCCCGGGATGGGATCGTTGTCGATGAAGTTGCGAACATATTCTTTGACGAATGATTCGTTCTCGCGGGTCGCGCGGTTGTTGTATGCGCTTTCGTAGGATGATATCATGTTGTTGCGCACACGGTCATATTCGCTCTGTGTGAAGCCTCCGCGGGCGGCGCGAAGTATCTCGCGGTAGACGGCCTGCAGGGGCACAATAATGTCGTTGCCCTTTGCCACTGCTGTGCCTGAGAGTGCGTCCTTGGTCTTGGCAACGATGTATTCGCCATATCCGGCACTTGCTCCTCCGAACGGAGCGTCGGGGTGGGATGAAATGTCGGCGAGACGGTTGTTGAGCATGCCGAGCGCCATGCTTCTGACATATCCGTTGATGAAATATGCCATGGTGTTCTTAATGTTGTCGGGTGTGGGGTCGGTGAGGAACATTATCTGTCCTACGAGCTGTTTCTGTTCGGGGTCGGACCCTATGCCGAAGAGTGTTCCTTTGTGGTCAGGAACCTGTTCGTAAGTGCGTGGCTTGGCGTTGGCCGGCATTTCGATAGATGAGAACATCTCTTTGATCTTGTTCTCGATGCGGTCGACGTCGATGTCACCTACGACTATCACGGCCTGCTGGTCAGGGCGATACCATGCTTCATAGTAGTCGCGGAGAACCTGCGGGGGGAAGTTGTCGACCACCTCCATTGTGCCGATCGGGAGGCGACGGCCATATTTGGTGGTAGGTAAGAGCTCAGGGAGTATCTTCTCGAAAATGCGCATCTGTCCCTGCATGGATCTGCGCCACTCTTCATGTATGACACCTCTTTCCTTGTCGATCTCCTTGGGGTCGAGAGTGAGGTCGTTGGCCCAGTCATGGAGTATAAGGAGGCATGAGTCCTGAACGCTTTCGCGAGCGATGGGTACATTGGATATATTGTAGACAGTCTCGTCGATTGAGGTGTAGGCGTTGAGGTTCTGTCCGAACTTCACTCCGATTGATTCGAGCCAGTCGCGAAGCAGATTGTCGGGGAAGTTGGTCGTGCCGTTGAAGCACATGTGCTCGAGGAAGTGAGCGAGGCCTCTCTGGTTCTCTTCTTCGAGCGCGGAGCCCACTTTCTGTGCGATATAGAAATCGGCCTGTCCTTTGGGGTATTCGTTGTGACGGATATAGTAGGTTAATCCGTTGGGTAGATGACCGATGCGCACGTCCTTGTCGACAGGGAGTGGCTGAGTCATGGGGTTCTGTTGCTGGGCGTATGCCACAGACGGTAGCATGACAAGAGTCATGAGTGCGAACAGAGCCGTTCGTAAAAGATTTTTCATGTGTGATGAATATTTGGTTTTGTATAGATTAACAAGTTGATGTCACATTCTTCTATAATATGACGTGAAGATACAAGAAACGTTTCAGATGGGGAACGTTATTATGTTTTTTTAACTATTTGGCGCGACGATATAACTTATGTGAACTGCATCCCCAAAAAAGTCAGGCACAAAAACTTTGGGAGGGGGTTGCATCCTGATTTTAGTTTTAGGCCCTGTTCCCCAGCCTTAATAGGTATTGGGGAACGGGGCCTGACTGTTCGCTGAATCGTTGCGGGGGGTATGACTGATGTCAGATGGATGATATGATCAGGGAGTTGGCGCGGTCCACGACGGATGTCTCGAGTGAGGTGAGGTATATGCGGGTTGTCGTTTCGGAGTCGTGGCCCATGCCTTGGCTGATCACGCTCAGGGGTATTCCTTTTGACCGGGCTGCCGATGCCCAGCTGTGGCGCGCGCAATATAGTGTGATGGGGATGGCGGCGTTCACTATGACTGCAATCTTCTTGAGCTGGTGGTTTATATTGTAGGATGTGTTGCGGTAGGTGCGTCGCTCGTCAATACCTTTTTTTGTGAGTATGGGGAGGAGGTATGGGGTGGGGTTTTCAGGGTATCTGTCAAGGATTCTCTGCATGTCGTCGGTCCACTTGATTTTGAGTGATTGTCCGGTCTTGCGCCTGCGGTAGGATATGTATCCGTTGGAGAGGTCGGATTTGCGCAGGAATGCCATGTCGATGAAGCTCATGCCCCTGAGGAAGAAACTTAGCATGAACATGTCTCTGGCGAATTCGGCGCGCGGTGACCGGCTCAGATCGAGGGCGCGTATCTTCCTTATCATGTTTATAGGGAGAGCCCTTTTTACAGTCTTTTCGACGCCTGTGTAAACGTGGCGGAACGGGTGACGGTTTTCGATGATGTCGTTTTCCACGGCGCGGTTGTACACCGCACGCAGTATGCGCAAATAAAAGGATGTGGTGTTGGGTGTGTTGCCTCTTGCTCTCAGGCTTGACTCGTATGCCTCGACCATATCGGATGTTATTGCGTCGAGAGTCATGCGGTCGTCGTTGCAGAATTTCCTGAGGCTGTTGAATGCGGTCCGGTATGTCTCGGCTGTGCGGACTTTCCCTTTCTGCTGGAGGGATGATATGAGTGAATGCATGTAGTTGAACAGGGTGTATTCGCGTGAGTGCCGTTCAAAGATAGCGGCAATGTCCTCGGCCGAGTAGGGGATGCCCTGAAGTTCAAAGTCACGGATTATCTTGCTGAATCGTTGGATGTCAATACGGATCTTCTCCTTTGTTGCCGAGAGGCGGGTGTAACGTTCGGATCCGGAAGGGCATATTATTATCGAGTGTTTGTCATCCCATTCCTCAGGCATGATCCTGTAGTTGGCGTTAAGCTGGCGCACATGATTACGGTGGATGATCCGGTAATAGATGGATCCTTCGTTACCGGCTACGGACGAAGGTCGGAATTTTACTTTTATTGATGCCATTGTGTTATTGATGTTTGATATCGGTGTCAATAATAAACGACAATAAACGACAATGTGCGATGGCGGGTAATGCTGAAATGTGGAGCCGGCCTCATGAGGCGTTGTGCGGGGTGGATTGTTGCGGGAGGCAGCGCGACAGGTATGCTCCGGCAGTTTCCCAGGGGATGTATATTTCGGGCCTGTCCGGAATGAGTGTGACAGGATGTTCGTTGAGATCGACTCTGACGTAAAGTTTCCCCGACTTGGCCCGCAGAAGTATCATCTGCAGGTTGGCGGCCATCGGCACAACGAAGAAGTCGCGCCAATGCATACCGACTGTGTCGAAGCGGTCGGTCAGATAGTAACATTCCGGAAGCCGCATGAGGGCGAGAAGCGGCATCAGTGTCTCGGCATGCCCGAAGCGTAGCATTACGCTGTAAGGGTTGGCACCAACGGCTGCGGAGTCCATGGTGGAGATCAGATCGCGAAGCAGGGATGCCGCCATGTCCATAGGTGCGGAGGAGAGTGTGGAGGCTGAATGCGTGAGATAGTGGTGAAGATTCACGATGCTCCAGAGGGCGTTGTATTCGGGGAGAGTCAGGAAGCTATCGGCCTGAGGATCGACTGACATGGCACTGCATCCGGCAATGACTTTGTAGGCCGCCATCGCCACCTCTTTTTTTTCGCCCGGGGAGAAAGGATATGCCGGTCCCAGTAATTTCACTGCCACGCTCTCAGGGGCTGTGGTGTCGACAAATCTCTTGTAAACGTCATGCCATTCGCTGCCGTCCATGTAGGCTATGTAGGCGGAGTCGGATGTCCATGGCCTCAACAGGGGGGAGTTTTGCCGTCCGGAAGCTGTGGATATGTCTATACTGTTGTCAAGGGTGGCAAGCCGGTGGGTGAATTCGTCCATAGAAGCTATGCAGCGCGGGACATATGATGAAATGGCGTTGACTTTTTTGTCGTGGAAGAGGGCCGGCGCAAGGGAGTATAGCCGTGATGCGATCCCGCGTTGCTCAGCCATTCCGAGCGAGTCAAGCGCGCCCCAGTGTCCGGCCGTGCGCTCGTCAACAAGCCGGCACAGGGAGATGAGCCGGCGTCCGGCGGGAGTTATTGTGCCGAGACTGTCGGCTTTGTGCAGATAGCTTAGAAGCGAAGCCGTGTATCGTGCTGAGGAAAGGAACCGGGCCCCGTGGCGTCCGACATGGTTGACAAATATTGGCGTAAGTGAGTCGGGGATTGCTCTCAGGGCCATGTCGGGTACAGGGTAGGGGATTGCCGAGCCTTGACATTGTGAGTAGCTGTAGTCAGTGGCAGTGGGGGACGCGGCGTGGGAGGTGAGCCAGCATAGGGTTATCAGCAGAATAAAATATCGTTTCAACATTGTCGGTTATTCAGAAATTGTTTAGTTTTGTAATCGGAAATCCATCTCCAAAGTTAATTTAAAGATGCAGTCCTACCAAATAATACAACAATTAATAGATAGTGAAAAGTTTACGGAGGCGATAGGGATGCTTACGGAATTTATAGAGGAGTCGTCTCCGGATACAGGTGCGGCATGCATGGCTGAGAGGCATTTCCTGCGCGGCAAGCTGCTGTGGCGCATAGGGGAGCATGCCCGGGCGATGTCGGATTATGCCTGTGCATCCGAACTTGATCCTTCGAGCCCTGCTGCAAAGGCTCTCGAACAGGCCCGCGATATAGCCGGATTCTTTAATCCGGACCTTTACAATCCTTGAACATGATCTGTTGGGAGGGCATTATTTTTTACATTGTCTAACAAACAAACAAATATGAGCAATATTATCAGATATTTATTGTCAGGCATACTTGTCTGTGCTGTGTCATATAACGCAGCCGAGGCGAAGAAAAAGAATTCGGAACTGTGGAATACCGACATGGAGTTCTTCAAGACCGAGGAGGCGCGCCGCATAGGGGACCAGGTGCTTATGTACCAACGTGTCACAGGCGGCTGGCCTAAGAATGTGGATATGGAAAAACCTCTTGACGAGAGCGGTGTAGCTGCTGTGCTCGGGGAGAAGGAGCGTAGGAATGACTCCACGACCGATAATAATGCCACTACTGTGCAAATGGGGTATCTTGCCAGGCTATACAGGGCGACAGGAGATGTAAAGTACAGGGATGCGTTCCGCCGCGGGGTGGAGTTCCTTTTGTCCGGACAATATGAGAATGGCGGCTGGCCTCAGTTCTGGCCTGAGAACCGGGACTATCAGATACACATCACGTATAATGACAATGCTATGGTCAACACCATGAATCTGATCCGCGATATGATGTATGGCAAAGCACCTTATGACGGAGGAACGGACCTCATAACTCCCGCCTGCCGCAAACGTCTGTTTGATGCTTTTTACCGGGGGGGTGGAATGCATCCTTGCCACTCAGATAGTCAAGGAGGGAGTGCCGACCGTGTGGTGCCAGCAGCATTACCGTGACACGTATGCCCCGGCTCCGGCGCGTGCTTATGAACTGCCGTCATACTGTTCTTCGGAATCTTCAGGCATACTTGCCCTTCTTATGGAGATTCCGGACCCGGATGACCGTATCAAGCGTGCTGTGCATGGCGGGATGAAGTGGCTTGATGACCATAAGATAACAGGCTATACCTGCAGACGTACTGTAAAGAATGGCGTAAGCGAGACCAGTTTTGTCCCTGAAAAGGGAGCCGGACCGCTATGGGCACGATTCTATGATCTGGAGTATGCCGAGCCGTATGTGTGTGACCGTGACGGCAAGCCGAAGCGTCATCTTGAGGAGATAGGCCATGAGCGTCGCAACGGATACGGATGGTACAACGACAGTCCGGCCCGTCTCTATAAGAAATATGAGCAGTGGTGCGAAAAATGGGATCCGGGGCATGCGTGCGGCATAAACCTGTCATCGCCCGGGGGGAATGAGCGCGGAATCATGCAGCTTGACCGCCCGATGTGAACAGATGGCGGCCGGTTGTGTCTCATTCGGCTCTCAGTTGCCAGAATGCGACCGCAGCCGCTGCTGCGACATTGAGCGAGTCAACATTGTGGGCCATGGGGATGCGTGCCGTGTAGTCGGCTTCGTCGATTGTGCTCTGCGGCAGCCCGTCGCCTTCGGTGCCCATTATTATTGCGAGCCGAGGCTCGGAGCACAACCACTTGTCGTCGATTGACACGGAATTGTCGGTAAGGGCCATTGCGACTGTCTTGAAGCCCAGAGCCTTGAGATCGGAAGCTTTATCGATCCATGTCCATGGCACAAGAAAGACTGTGCCCATGGATACTCTCACGGCCCGCCGGTTGAACGGGTCGCATGACGTGCGGGTTACGAGCACGGCATCGATCCCGAGGGCTGCGGCTGAGCGGAATATGGCACCAATGTTGGTGGTGTCCACCACTCCGTCAATCACGGCCACGCGGGAGGCACCGCGACATATGTCGGCCACGTCGGCCGGCTCGGGACGCTGCATCGCGCAAAGCACTCCTCTGGTGAGGGTGTAGCCGGTGAGAGATGCAAGCAGCTCACGGGTGCCCGTGTAGACAGGAATTTCCGGAAATCGTTCTATGATGGAGGACGCGTCCCCGAGGATGTGTCTCTGCTCGCACAGCAACGACAAAGGCCGGTAGCCGGCCTGTATGGCGACATTGATCACTTTGGGACTTTCAGCTATGAATATGCCCCGCTGCGGGTCGAGACGGTTGCGCAGCTGGGCTTCGGTGAGCGCGGCATATGTCTCTACTCCCGGATGGCTGAGTGAGTCTATCGGTACTACGGGCATGTGTCGAAGGGGGTGTGTATCAGTGATGCTCGTGTGTTATGACGTATTGCTTCACTTTCTGAAACAGGTCGTTGGCAAAGACGAATTCATTGAGAGCCTCGTTGGACGTATGGTATATCTCGTTCATGTCGCCCACCCATTCGCGGTATCCTTTGTTGATGAATATAATATTCTCACCGATACCGAGCACGGAGTTCATGTCGTGGGTGTTTATTATGGTGGTGATATTGTATTCGTGGGTGATGTCGCTCAGGAGTTCGTCGATCACGATAGAGGTGCGGGGGTCAAGTCCGGAGTTGGGCTCGTCGCAGAACAGATATTTGGGGTTCAGTGCTATTGCGCGGGCAATTGCGACGCGCTTCTGCATTCCGCCGGATATTTCCGAGGGGTATTTGGAGTCGGCACCTTTAAGGTTGACGCGCTCAATGCAGAACTGTGCGCGGTCATGTATCTCAGCCGGGCTCATATCGGTGAACATTGTCAGGGGGAATGCCACATTCCCCAGCACTGTCTCCGAGTCAAAGAGCGCGGATCCTTGAAACAGCATGCCGATCTCCTTTCTCAGCTCCTTGATCTGAGAGGAGTCCATCTTCATGATGTCGCGGCCGTCATACAGAATCTCACCCTCCTCGGGGTGTATCAGTCCGATTATTGACTTGACGAGCACGGTCTTGCCCGAGCCGCTCTGGCCGATGATCAGATTGGTCTTTCCGGTCTCGAATTTCGCGCTGACGTCGTGCAGAATGGTCTTGCCGTCAAATGACTTTGTAAGGTTTCGAACTTCAATCATTGCAGGAGGAGTTTGGTTAGTACAACGTCGAGCAGGAGTATGAGAATGCTCGATGCGACGACGGCATTGGTCGAGGCTTTTCCCACTTCGAGTGCGCCCCCGTTGACATAGTATCCGCAGAAGGCGGCCACGGAAGTGATGATGTAAGAGAAGAAGAGGGACTTGATCAGTCCGTACCATACATACCATTCCTGGAACATGGTCTGGATGCCGTAAATGAAGCGGTTGAGCGGGATGATATCGGTGAATGTCGATATCAGCACACCGCCCATTATGGATGTGAATATACAGAACACTACAAGGACCGGCATGAACAACAGGAATCCTATCACTTTGGGGAGCACAAGGAAATTGGCAGAATTGACACCCATAATGTCGAGGGCGTCGATCTGCTCGGTGACTCTCATCGTGCCGATCTCGGATGCGATGTTGGATCCGACTTTGCCTGCCAGGATGAGGCACAGGATGGAGTTGGAGAATTCAAGCAGGATGATCTCTCGTGTCGCCAGACCTGTGGAATAGGCTGGTATGAGGGGTGACATGATGTTGAGCTGCATCTGTATGGTGCAGACCGCGCCGATGAACACGGATATGACGAGCACCAGCGGGATGGAGTCGATGCCGAGTTTTGTGATCTCGGCCACAGTCCTGTTAAAGAAAATCTTCCACCTGTCAGGGATCGTGAATACCCTGCACATGAACTGGCAGTAGCGTCCGAAGGTGGCGAGTGAGTCAGTAATGATCATTATATTCAGTTTCGGTTAAGCTCTTCGGCAAGGAGCTCTACGGAGAGTTCTTTCTGTTCGCCTGTGGCCATGTTCTTTAGTGTTACGGTGCCGTTGGCGAGTTCGGTCTCACCGATTATTCCCACATATGGTATTCCGAGGGCGTCGGCACGTCCCATCTGCTTCTTCATTTTTGCATTGTCGGGGAAAATCTCGGCCGGGATTCCAGCTTTGCGCAGTTCTTTTATTACGCTGAGTGATCTGGCGGCCTCAGCCGGGCCGAAGTTGGTGAACATGATTTTAGCTACGCCAAGAATGTCGGCCGGGTAGAGAGAGAGAGCGTTGAGGACATCGTATATGCGGTCAGCTCCGAAAGATATTCCTACCCCTGACACGCCCGGCAGGCCGAACACACCTGTGAGGTTGTCGTAACGGCCGCCGCCTGTGATGCTGCCGATCTCCACGTCGCGGGCTTTCACTTCGATGATGGTGCCGGTGTAGTAGTTTAGGCCGCGTGCGAGTGAGACGTCAAGCTCGAGGTCGGCTTCAAGACCGAGCGCGGCACTCCCGTTCATCACCTCACGCAGTTCCTCTACACCTTTGAGCCCTGTCTCGCTTTCTTTGAGAAGCGACTCGAGACTTGTCAGCCTCTCTTCATTGCTTCCGGAAAGTGTTATTATGGGGGTGATTTTTTCTATGGCTTCGGTCGAAATGCCACGTTCGGCCAGTTCGGCTTTTACGTTGTCGAGCCCGATCTTGTCGATCTTGTCTATTGCGACAGTTATGTCGACGATCTTGTCGGGTGCGCCTATGAGCTCAGCTATGCCGGCAAGGACTTTGCGGTTGTTGAGCTTTATGGTGATGCGTATGCCCAGACGGCGGAACACCTCGTCGATCATCTGCAGGAGCTCGACTTCGTTGAGGAGAGAGTCGGATCCGACGACATCGGCGTCACACTGATAGAATTCGCGGTAGCGGCCTTTCTGCGGACGGTCGGCACGCCATACCGGCTGAATCTGGAATCTCTTGAAGGGGAACTGAAGGTCGTTGCGGTGCATCACCACGAAACGGGCGAACGGCACGGTGAGGTCGTATCTGAGGCCTTTCTCGCAGAGCTGTGCGGCGAGTCTGAGGCAGTCGCCGTCGTCGATCAACTTGCGGTCGACGCCGCGCAGGAAGTCGCCTGAATTCAGGATCTTGAAGAGGAGCTTGTCACCTTCCTCGCCATATTTACCCATGAGGGTGGACAGGTTCTCCATCGCAGGTGTCTCTATCTGCTGGAACCCGTAAAGATGGAACACTTCGCGGATAGTATCGAATATATAATTGCGGCGAGCCATCTCAGCAGGTGTGAAATCGCGGGTGCCTTTGGGTATGGAAGGTTTCTGTGCCATTATTCCTTGTTTATGTGTTATGAATAATATAAACGGAAAGTTTCTTAGACGGAAATTTCTTGCAAAGTTAGTGAAATTTCCTTACTTTTGCATCAAAACTAATGTGTATAATGAAATTTGTAGGAGCACATGTGTCGGTGAATAATGGAGTGAGCAACGCGCCGTTGAACGCACGTGCTATCGGAGCGAAGTCGTTTGCCCTGTTTACGCGCAATCCATCCCGCTGGGTGTCGAAGGCCATAAGTGACAAAGAGGCCGAGGCGTTCAGGCGCAATTGTGACGAGTGTGGCTTTACTCCCGATGTGATCCTTCCACATGACAGTTTTCTGATCAATCTCGGCAGCCCTGATGCTGACAAGCTTGAGAAGTCACGTGCGGCCTTCCTTGACGAGATGCACCGCTGCAGCCAGCTTGGTCTGACGATGCTCAATTTTCATCCGGGGAGCCATATGCGCGAGATCTCCGAGGATGCCTGTCTTGACCTTATAGCAGAATCGCTCAATATGATACTCGGGGAGACTTCCGGAGTGAAGGCTGTGATAGAGAATACCGCCGGGCAGGGGAGCAATCTCGGATATACGTTCGAGCAGATAGCCAGGATAATAGACCGGGTGGAGGACAAGTCGCGTGTAGGAGTGTGCATAGATACCTGTCATGCACATTCGGCCGGATATGACATGACCACTCCCGAGGCTTATGCCCGCACATGGGACGATTTTGACAGGACAATAGGTTTCGGTTATCTCTGTGGCATGCATATCAACGATACGGTCAAGGGGATTGGCTCGCATGTCGACAGGCATGCCCCAATAGGTCAGGGTGTCCTTGGCGAGGAGTTCTGGCGTATGCTCATGCAGGATCCGCGCATGGACGGCATCCCCCTTATCCTTGAGACTACCGACGAGTCACTGTGGCCGGATGAGATACGTTATCTCAATTCGCTCGCAGACTGAGACACGGCGGCAAGGCTGAATATACTCTTCTCTTTTTCAAACGGTTCCCCTCCCCCCCCATATATATTTGATTTTTTCTTTCCATTTCCGGGGTAATAAATTATAAATGTCATACTTACTAAAAACTAAGATTTTATCATGAGCAAAACCAAACCGGACCAGAGTTTCTGGAAACTCTGGAATCTAAGTTTCGGCTTCTTCGGGGTGCAGATCGCATATGCTCTCCAAAGTGCTAATATCACGCGAATATTTGCGACGATCGGGGCTGATCCACACTCTCTGAGCTATTTCTGGATACTTCCGCCTCTGATGGGGATCATAGTCCAGCCTATAGTCGGGGCCATGAGTGACCGCACATGGAACCGCCTCGGGCGCAGGCTCCCTTATCTTGTGATAGGGGCTGCGATAGCTGTCATAGTGATGTGTCTGCTGCCTAATGCGGGTAGTCTGGGGCTGACGATAAGCGGGGCCATGGTGTTCGGGTTTATTGCCCTGATGTTTCTTGACACGTCGATCAATATGGCTATGCAGCCGTTCAAGATGCTTGTGGGGGACCAGGTCAATGAAAAACAGAAGGGGCTCGCGTATTCCATACAGAGTTTTCTGTGCAATGCCGGCAGCCTCATGGGCTATCTTGCACCGATAACTCTGACCGCCATAGGTATAAGCAATCTTGCGCCGGAGGGACAGGTGCCTCAGAGTGTGACATATTCATTCTATATAGGAGCGGCGGTGCTGGTGCTCTGTGTCGTCTACAGCTTTGCCTTCATACGTGAGATGCCGCCCAAGGAGTATGCCGAGTATCATGGCATCACCAAGGAGCAGGAGACAGAGAAGGCCGGAATGGTATCGCTTCTCCGTCATGCGCCGCGGACGTTCTGGACTGTAGGCCTCGTGCAGTTCTTCTGCTGGGCTGCATTCCTGTATATGTGGACCTATACCAACGGAGCTATTGCCGATACTGTGTGGGGGACAACCGACACCAAGTCGGCCGCCTATCAGACTGCCGGGAACTGGGTAGGAGTGCTGTTTGCGGTCCAGGCCGTTGGCTCCGTGATATGGGCTGTGGCCATACCGATGTTCAAGAGCCATAAGATGGTCTATGCTCTCAGTCTTGTGCTCGGAGGTGTGGGCTTTATCTCCACACTTTTCATCACAAGCCAGTATGTGCTTTTCTTCTCTTATCTTCTCATCGGGTGTGCGTGGGCCGCTATGCTTGCGATGCCTTTTACGATACTAACCAATTCGCTTTCGGGAAAGAACATGGGCACTTATCTGGGCCTGTTCAACGGGACAATCTGTGTCCCGCAGATCTGTGCCGCCGCTCTCGGCGGTGTCATACTGCCGCTGTTTGGCGGACGTCAGGTGAATATGCTTGTGCTTGCCGGGGTGATGCTTCTGATAGGGGCAGTGTGTGTGGGCTTCATTAAAGAGACATATGCTGAATCACGTGCTGTGGATAAAACTCTCAGCGAGGAGATATAAGAGGTCGTTTAATAACAAATGTGAAAAGCGGAGTCCATTCTCTTGAGGTGGATTTCGGAATGAATCGAAGGAGCAATGCCGCAGCATTGCCTCCCATATGTACAGGAGAACAGTGTGCCGGACTGACAGCATGCTGTTCTCTTTTTTTAGCGAACTCTTAGAGGTTGTTATTAAACAAGCTCTAAATGACCTCCTGATTTTTATCCATGGGATGAATTCCGGATATCGTGGCGTGTCAAAAAAACTTTTTTGCGGATATGGTTTCTTTGTCCATGCTTTTTTTTACCTTTGTGGAACCTTAGATTAGCACCTTAGATGAAACCTGAGTCAGATATAGCCCGTGTTTCCGAGCGTAAAAGCCTTATTGGGCTTGCATGGAAAATATTTCTGCCTGTAGCCATAGGGCTTGGGGTGGTTGTGTGGCTGTTCCGCAGGGAGTTTGATGCGTCAGTGTGGGATTCGGTGCGCTTTACTCCGTCGGTCGCTTTGGGGATATTCCTTGCGTGTGTCTTTATGCTCGGAAGGGATTTTGGCCTGAGCTGGCGGTTCAGGGTGCTTACCGACAGGGATCTGTCATGGGTCAAGGCCATAAAAGTGAGTTATCTGTGTGAATTTACTTCCTGTGTGACTCCATCGGCCGTGGGCGGGAGTGCCTTGAGCATGGTGTATATGCACCGTGAGGGTATAGGCTTCGGGCGTGCTACGACCATAACAATGAGCACGCTGTTTCTGGACGAACTGTTTTTTGTAGTGTTCCTGCCTGTGGTGATGATGATAGTGCCTTATGGACAGCTGTTCGGATTTGACCGCAATTCGTTTGCATTGGGGCTTCGGGCTGTGTTCTGGGTTATATATATAGGCCTTACGTTGTGGACTTTGATACTGTATGTCGGAATCTTCGTGAAGCCACATGCGATACGATATGGAATCCGCCGTATATTCAGGCTGAGGTGGCTGCGGCGTTGGAGCGGCAAGGCCGATGAGCTTGGAATGAATATGGAGCAGACGGGACGTGATCTAAGGCACCGGCCACTGAAGTGGTGGCTTCAGGCTTTTGCGGCCACAGCGTTTTCGTGGATGTCGAGGTTCCTTGTGGTGTGTGCGCTGTTTCTCGGTTTTGCTCCCGGGGCAGACCAGCTTATGGTCTTTGCGCGTCAGTTTGTGGTGTGGGTCATCCTTATAGTCACACCTACCCCAGGAGGGGCCGGTGTGAGCGAGTGGCTGTTTACCACTTATTATGGGGACCTTATATCGGGGGAAGGAATGGCACTTGTCCTCGCGCTGTTCTGGCGTATCATAAGCTATTATTCCTATCTTATGGTCGGAGCCTGCATACTTCCGGCATGGATAAGACAGGGATTCCGTAACCGGAGAAACAATAAGAACCAATAACATAGACGCTATATGAGATATCTTCTGACACTTATAGTAGGATTGTGCACCCTTATCCAGGCAGCCGGAGAGGAGCTGCGGAGCGTATATATGCTTCGTCTTGATGACGAGATAGGGTCAAGCACATGGCGTTATACCCGCGAGGCTCTTGACGAGGCGCGCCGCGAGGGAGCCGATATGCTTCTTGTGCACCTCAACACATATGGCGGATCGGTTGTGCATGCCGATTCAATACGTACGGCCCTCATGCGTTTTCAGGGCCCTGTGGTGGCTTATGTGGACAACAATGCAGCGTCGGCGGGAGCCCTTATAGCACTTGCCTGTGACTCGGTGTATATGCGCTCGGGGTCGTCCATGGGGGCCGCCACTGTTGTCAACGGGACTGACGGCGCGGCCATGCCGGACAAGTATCAGTCATATATGCGCGCCATGATGCGTGCAACTGCCGAGCGTCATGGCAAGACTGCAGATGAGGATTCGGTCATGAAGTGGCGTCGCGATCCGGTCATAGCCGAGGCCATGGTGGATCCGCGTGTCGAGGTGGCCGGGCTGATCGATTCGACGAGAGTGCTTACTTTTACTGCCGAGGAGGCTGTGAAGTGGGGATATGCCGATGGCAAAGCGGACTCGGTGGAGGATGTGCTCTCAGCATTGGGCTATAGGTCAGGGGGGTATTCTATCATAGAGTATCAGCCTACCTGGATGGATCATCTGATAGGTTTTCTGACCAATCCGGCAGTGCAGGCTTTCCTGATAATGGTGATTGTCGGCGGCATATATATGGAGATGCATTCACCCGGAGTGGGCTTCCCTTCGGCCGCTGCAATCATAGCGGCGTGCCTTTATTTCCTGCCGATATATATCACGGGGATCGCAAGCAGCTGGATAATCCTTCTTTTTGTGGCCGGATTCATTCTTGTGGTGCTTGAGATGTTCGTAGTCCCGGGCTTCGGCATTACGGGTATTTCAGGCATAGTCTGTGTGAGTCTTGCCTTGGTGTTCGGACTGATCGAGAATTATACATTCAGCATCACATATGCGAGTGTGTCGTCTCTGTGGCTTTCACTCGGGATATTCTTTGCCGGACTTATTCTTGCCGTTGCCGCCATATGGTATCTGACTTCATCGCGGGGTCCGAAATGGGTGCGCCGGCACACAGATCTTATGACTGAACTTAGGAGCTCTGACGGATTTATCGGGGTGGATATGCAGCCCGTGCGCTATGTGGGGCATGAAGGTGTCGCCGTGACCGATATGCGCCCGGCCGGAAAGGTCGATATCAGGGGGGAGCGGCTTGACGCCGTAGCGGTGACAGGATTTATACATGCAGGCACGCGTGTACGGGTCACGAAGTATGAGAATGCCCAAATATATGTCAAAGAGGCTTGTAGATCAGGATCATGAAAGAAAAGACCGGTGAACAGTATCTGTTTGGATGGCAACATTCCACGTTGCTTATATTGTCGTTTGTAACCTCGGTGATTGCAGGCATTGTCTCAATAGTATGGGGCGAGTACTTGTGTGGATCCATAGTCAGCGTCCTTCTTGTGGCCATGGCCCTTGTGTCGTCGGTATATTGCTGGAGGAAGGAGAAAAGAAATCCGTTTGACATATCGGTGTTGCTGATCGTGATAGCGATAAGCGCACTGATCGCTATCGCGGTCCTGACAGGGCTGTTGCACGAGCCTTTAGGGGAGGGTCTGGAATATGCATATCTTGACAAGTGGGACTGGATAGCTCTGATTGTAGCCATATCTTCGCTCGCGTTTGCGGGGAGTACGTGGCATTCACAGTATCAGACGGAACGCAACACCATGCGTATCACTCCGGAGAGCCAGAAGGATCTTCTCATAGACTATGTGCGTCATTTTTATGCCAATCTTATAATAATCTGTGCGTTGGAGGC
This sequence comes from uncultured Duncaniella sp., assembly GCA_910588795.1. GTDB lineage: Bacteria > Bacteroidota > Bacteroidia > Bacteroidales > Muribaculaceae > Duncaniella. The sequence continues at coordinate 20,819 of CAJURI010000038.1, forward strand.
GAGAATGGACAAGCGGTATGATCTGTACTATCCGTCGGAGGAGCACTTGCTCAAGCTGCGTGTGGATGTCGATTCGCTTCATCCGGCAGCATTCTTCAACCATTCGGAGAAGTACAAGAGCATACACAGACTCAAATTTCTCATGCGCAACTTCAATATGGAGCTTGAGGTCATAGCCAGGCATCTCTCGGACAAGAATGTGCACGAAGCGGCCAAGGAGCGGGATTTTGCGACGCTAAGATTCAAGATGGCGTTGCTGAGCAACAGTGTTGCCAAGACTGTCAAGGAGCTTTTCGGAGAGACCGATGAGGAGATCGCAGAGCAGATACGCAAGCATGTCGACAAGGCGGCTCTTGAGCGCAACCAGAAGGGTGGAGAGGATGTGCCTCTGATGAAGAAGGCCGATAAGGAATTTGACTCGGGGATGGCGTATTATTATGCCTATGACAGCAAATCGGAGAAGCAGGATCTGCTTATAAAGACACTTTTCCCGAAGGGTGAGGAGAAGGATATCGAGAAATTTCTGCGCAGACTCAACCAGAATATATATACCGAAGTGTATGGATACAATGATTCCAACGGCCGGAAGATATTCCTGATTCCGTTTGACAAGAATACACCTATACCATAGTTCCAAGCATAGGGACTGTTTTCATAACCAGCGACGCAATTACGGTAAACACATAAACACATTCCCTGCATTTCTGAATTATCGGAAATGCAGGGAATGTGTTCTTGCATGCGTGTTTGCCGGGATGAGTTAGCTGAACGCCGCAGCCAGAGCCTCGGCCGCTCTGTCGCCGTCGATGGCTGCGGATACTATGCCTCCGGCATATCCGGCACCTTCACCGCACGGATACAGTCCGCGGAAAGCGATGTGGGAAAGAGTCTCGCTGTCACGCGGTATTCTTACCGGTGACGATGTGCGTGTCTCGGCACCTATCAGGACGGCTTCGTGAGATAGGAATCCCCGGTTCTTTCTGTCGAAATCCTTGAAGCCTTCCTGCAGACGGCGGGCAATGCCTTTGGGGAGTAGCCTGTCGATGCGCGCAGGGTGTATGCCGGGGGGATAGGATGTGGATGGAAGGTCGGAGGAAGGGCGGGAGTTTACGAAATCGTCCATTCTCTGTGCAGGCGCGTTCTGCGTGTGTCCGGCTTCTTCCCAGAAAGCTCTTTCTATCCTTTCCTGCATGTGCATCATCTTGAGAGTGGTCTCCTCGGGTGTCTCTCCGTCGGGTATGTCTTCGGGAAGAATCTCCACTACCATTCCAGAGTTGGCCCATCGTGTCCCTCGGCTGGCGGGAGACATGCCGTTGACCACAAGCTGTCCGTCGGCACTTGCGGCCGGGATTATGAAGCCGCCGGGACACATGCAGAATGAATATACGCCTCGACCGTCAACCCGTGTCAGCATGGTGTACTCTGCTGCGGGGAGGTATTTTCCACGGCCGTCGCGCGAGTGGTACCTGAGTTGATCGATTAGGAGCTGGGGATGTTCCAGCCTTACGCCTATGGCAAGTCCTTTAGGCTCCATGGTTATGTCCTGATCCAGCAGCATCCTGTAGACATCGCGGGCTGAGTGACCTGTGGCAAGTATCACAGGCCCGTGAAACTCTTCTCCTTCGGTAGTCCTGACGCCTTTGACTTCATTGTCTTCAATTATAAGACCGGTGACACGTGTGCCGAAATGCACTTCGCCACCGCAATCGATTATTGTGTTGCGGATGGCCTTGATCACAGCGGGGAGACGGTCGGTGCCTATGTGGGGATGGGCGTCCACGAGTATGTCCTCGGATGCTCCGTGCTGGGCGAATATGTTGAGGATCTTGTCGACAGGTCCGCGTTTTTTGCTTCTCGTGTAGAGTTTGCCGTCGGAATACGCGCCGGCTCCACCTTCGCCGAAGCAGTAGTTGGAGTCGGGGTCAACGGTGTTTTCGCGAGATATCCCGGCCAAATCCTTGCGTCTGGAATCAACATCCTTGCCTCGTTCGATCAGGACAGGGCGTATGCCAAGTTCAATGAGCCGCAGGGCAGCGAACAGTCCGGCGGGACCGGCTCCAACCACTATGGCGGTGCGGTCGCCGTCCACCGGTTTGTAGCTGACAGGGGATATCAGGGATGTGTCCACGGGTGTCTCATCTATCCAGAGGCGTACAGAGAGGTTGACCATGACGCGGCGTTGTCGGGCGTCAATTGACCGGCGTATTATTCTCAACTGTTTTATTCTGTTGGCGTCGATTCTCATATGGGTGGACGCGGCTGCTTTAAGCAGCATTTCCTCTGCGGCTGTGCGCGGGTCCACCCGCAGTTCTATAGTTTCTTGCATAAAGTGCTCTCTAATTTCGATTTTTTAGGTATTGGTTTTTCTCCCATTTCGCCATCACATGTCCCATCCACCACCAGAGTGTCACCAAAGCGACAGCGAATGCAAGGAAATCGGATGCAGCCATCGAGGCCCACACACCGTCCACACCCCACCACCGAGGCATGATGATAAGGAATGGTATGAGGAACAGCAACTGGCGTGTGAGCGAGAGGAATATCGAAAGCTTAGGCTTTCCCACACTCTGGAAAAAGTTCTGTATCACGATCTGACATCCGACTACGGGGTATACCATGAAGTATATTCTGAATCCTTCGCGCGACAGTGCTATGAGAGTCTCATCGGTTGTGAACAGCCGGCTTATCGTGTCGGGCAGGCCTTCGCTGACGGTCCATCCCAAAGCGGTTATGGCAATGCCTATCCATATTCCTGTCCGCAGAGTCTTTTTCACCCTGCCGAACTGTCCTGCGCCCATGTTGTATCCGAGAATCGGCTGCATGCCCTGAGTCACACCGAATACTACCATTACGAAGAACATAGTGGTGCGGTTGATTATTCCGTAAGCTCCGACGCAAAGATTGCCTTGCTCACCCCCGTAGTCAAGGAGTGCCCTGTTGATGAATATCACGACAACGCACGCGCATACGTTCATGAGAAAAGGTGAAAGCCCTATGGCATATATCCTCCGCACGATTGTGCCTGAAAGCCACCGGTTGCCCCATTTGAAATGTATCGACGATCTGTCGGAAAGGAAATGGGACAGTACCCACAGGAATGCAACGAATTGTCCCGCCACTGTGGCCCATGCGGCACCTTGGATGCCCCATTTCAGTTTAAAGATGAACAGGGGGGCGAGTATTATGTTGACGATGACTGAAATCAAGGCCGAAATCATAGCCTTTCTGGGATATCCGGTGGCTCTCATAAGGTTGTTGAGCCCTATGAAGACGAAAGCCACCGGTGTGCCCCACAGGATTACTTTCATGAATTCGCGTGCGTAGGCCACAGTGTCGGCTGTCGCTCCGAAGAAGAACAATATCGGGTCGAGGAACAACAGTGTCAGTCCACCGATTATCGCTGAGTGAATGAGGCACAGCACCAACACATTGTTTACCACGTCGGTCGCTCTGCCATAGTTTTTTTGTCCGAGAAAAATAGATGTTATAGTGGCACCCCCGGCAGATATCATCATGCAGAAAGCGGCCACAAGGTTCATGAGCGGGAATGTTATGGCGAGACCGGCTATTGCCATAGGACCAACTCCACGGCCTATGAATATGCTGTCGACAATATTGTAAAGGGATGTTGCAACGCTCGCAATTATAGCCGGCACGGAGTATTGGGCAAGCAGCCGGCCAATGGATTTCTGACCGAGATCTTCGGTGGACAGGCTTGCCGAGTCAGTTGCGGACAATGCTGTGTGGGGGTCTTTGTTGCCGTCAATTCTAATGTTCATTCACTTGCTTGCCTATTAGTTGAAACGCCGGGGATATCGGTAGAAACTGGATGCAAAGGTACTCAAAATTCCCGATACATGTCTTAAATATAACAAAATCATACGCGTGAAAAGTTCAAAATATACGGTATGAGTCCTGACTTTGACATTTTTCGAACAAGTTTCCCGGACGGATATTGATAATCAGCG
>CAJURI010000039.1 GCA_910588795.1 uncultured Duncaniella sp.
TCTAATCAGGCGAGGCGACTCTTTATAGCTTTTGCTTTCGCTGAATAGTTACCGCTACTCAGCATAAATGATAATTTATGTTAAACCCATGCATTTTTTGTCAGCTATACAATTATTATGCTTACATTTGCATGTGTGTTTTTCATAGTATTAGATTAAGATAAAGGTTTAAAGGAAGAGGGGTGTCGTGAGACATCTCTCTTTTTATCTTTTATTCAGGATCTTGCAGAAGATTAACAAAAAATAGTTGCATTTGGGCGTAAATAACAGTACCTTTGCACTCAAATAGTGATGAACAACATCAATTCTAAACGACTATGAAACATCTCGATCTTATTCTTGCCGAGAAACTACTTAAAATCAGTGCAATCAAGCTCCAGCCCGAGAACCCTTTCACATGGGCGTCAGGGTGGAATTCACCTATATACACCGACAACCGTAAGACACTATCATACCCCGATGTGCGCAACTTCATAAAGGTTGAGCTCTCACGCAACATACTTGAAAACTTCCCCGAAGTCGACGCCATAGCAGGAGTAGCCACCGGAGCTATAGCCCAGGGAGCACTTGTCAGCGACGCGATAGGTCTCCCCTACGTGTACGTACGTGCCAAACCCAAAGACCATGGCCTTGAAAACCTCATAGAGGGCGATCTCCGTCCGGGATCCAAGGTTGTAGTCATCGAGGACCTTGTCTCCACAGGAGGCAGCAGCCTTAAAGCCGTCAAGACCATACGCAACGCAGGATGCGAGGTAGTGGGCATGGTGGCTATATTCAGCTACGAATTCCCTGTTGCCACCAAGGCATTCAAGGAAGCCAATGTCAAGCTCATAACGCTATCCAATTACACAGCCCTCATCACCGCAGCCCTCGAGACAGGATTCATACGTGAAAAGGATGTCGACACCCTGCGCGAATGGAGAAAGGACCCCTCTATATGGAGCCCCGGTGAAGCGAAGGCCGACTAATAAAACTCATCTTAACCCCGACCGAACACACATTCATGTCAATATATTCAGGAAAACCCGTCAGCATACCTCGCCCCATATCAGAGATCTACGCCAAGGTCAGTGACCTTGCGCAATACAAGGATATGGTGGAACAGCTTCCTGCCGAACAACGCGAAAAGCTTCAGGGCGTTGAATTTCGTGGAGACGCATTCAAGATGGATGCCCCGGGCGTAGGGGAACTGGTGTTCAGGATCGTCGAGCGCACACCCTCAACCCATGTGGGACTCAACGCCGAAGGTTCACCGATACCGTTGAAACTGTCGATCGACCTTGCCGACATAGACGGCACATCCACCCGCCTGACACCGCGTGTCGACATACAGATCCCCGCCATGCTCCGCCCCTTCATAGGTGGCAAAATACAGGAAGCCGCCGACAAATTCGGTGAGGTCTTCACATCGCTTTTCCCCGCTGTATGACACACTGTGCCGCTCTCTCCCGGTTCAAAGCCATAACAGCCATAATAATAGCCACGCTCGTCATGACCGGATGCAGCCATTCCGTCGATGATGAGCGTGTCCCATATTGTGAGGTACACCTCTCCTTCACCACCGTGGCCGAATGGAATCTCTACGGAGTCAAGGGTGATGCCGCCGACTACCGACGCTACATAAAGGCTGCAGGGATCACCGAGCCGGCCGGCTTCCCCTACAAAGCGGCCGACCACACAGGCTACTCCGGACTGCTGCTCGTATCCGACGTAATGGGCAATCTCATAGCCTATGACCTTGCCTGCCCTTACGATCCCAACCCCGCAGTAAGGCTGGAGATACCCGAAGGAGAAATATTCGCCCGCTGCCCAAAATGCGGGAGCACATTCGACATCTACACCAATCACGGCAATCCGCGTTCAGGCCCGGCGGCCGACCGCGGCTACGCGCTTCAACGCTACTCCGTCACATCCGGAGGCGCGCTCCAGTACCGTGTCATCACCAGATAACAATCCAGGCTATGAACATCGAAGAGATCAGAGATATAGCCCTGTCGCTCCCTCACGTCACAGAACGATGCCCCTACGGGCCTGATTGCCTCGCATTTGAGATCGGAGGAAAACAGTTCTGTCTTCTGGACCTGACAGCAAAATGGGATTTCTACAACATAAAAGTCGACCCGGCATACAGTGAAGAACTGCGTGAAAGATACGAATCAGTATCACCGGGATACCATATGAACAAACGCCACTGGATATCGGTAAAATACGAAGGAGACATCCCCGAACCGCTTCACAGGGAACTAATGGCCCATGCCTACCGCCAGACCAAGAAAGGGCTCCCAAAAAAGCTGCAGGCCCAGCTCCAATGACCTCACTGTCCATCTGATCCCGGCGTCATCCACCCCGAACGGGTTATATGACATGCACCTGCCACACTCATCTCACCACACTCGGCTCACAGCCGGCCCTCGTCAGCATACGAGAACGACCTGTCGCGGGCTATTATGATGTGGTCAAGGACATTTATCCCGAGGATTTTTGCCCCGTCCTTTATGCGCCGCGTAAGGCTGTCGTCCTCACCGCTCGGATTGGGATTGCCTGAAGGATGGTTGTGCACAAGGATTATCCCCTCGGCGAGACAGTCTATGGCGCGCTTGAGCAGGAGTTTTACATCCACCACTGTGGCGGCGGTCCCACCCTGCGATATGCAACGCTTATAGGTCACCCTGTTGGAGCGCGAAAGCATGAGCACCCAGAACTCCTCATACTCCAATGCACCGAGCAGCGGCGACATCAGTGCCACGGCGTCACGGCTCGAACGTATCTGCGGATCCACATGCGAGGAAGCCTGCTCGCTGTTGCGCCTCCCAAGCTCGAATGCGGCGGCAAGACTCACGGCCTTGGCCGGGCCAACCCCCTTGTACTTGCTCATAAGCTCGTTCATGCTCAGCCGTGCAAGAAGGTCCACACGGTTGTCGCAGTCACGCAGTATGCCGCGGGCCATATCCACCACCGACATTCCCGGAAGCCCGCCGCCGAAAATTATGGCGATAAGTTCGGCATCGCTCAGCGCGCGAATGCCCTGGGCCAACGCCTTCTCGCGCGGCATGTCATCCTTGTTAAGGTCAAGGATACGGGTCGACACGAATGGTCTTTCATCCAAAGCACTCATTTCCCCTTGCGCATAAGTATCTCCTCCTCTATGTCACGTCCCCGGCCGAGAAGGATCTTGGTTACATAAGCCCTGATGAATCCGCTGCCGTAGCCTGTGATCTGTATCACACTCGCAGGCACAGCTTTGAGCGCGATCACGAGAGAACGTGTGGCCACAACAGCCGACAGGAATATGGCCGCAAGATACACACCGAGCGGAAGCAGCCACCAGGGGGACACAAATATCCCGAGCGACAGCAACACCGCCCCCGCAATCACAGCAAGGGCAGGCAGGGTATGCACAGCCTTCATGGAGCCGGGATAGAGCAGCCGGAGCGTTATCCTCGACATCCCGAACACATGCACCTGTCGGAAAAATTTCCTGAAATCCACCCTGCGTTTATGATAGACACTCACAGCGCGTATCAGTGATATGCTGAATCCGGCCTGACGTATGCGAGTGCTCATGTCGATATCCTCCGAGAACATCTCCCGGAATCCTCCCACCTTATCGTACACCTCGCGAGAAAAGCCCATATTGAACGTACGCGGAGTAAACTTCTCAAGGCTCACCTTGCCCCCGCGTATCCCACCGGTGGTAAGAAAAGAGGTCATGGCATAGTTTATAGCCTTCTGGGTCGAGGTAAAGGAATCATGAGCGGCATCCGGACCGCCGAAACAGTCCACCGGATTCCTGTCAAGCTCCTCCGAGAGTATCTCGAAATATCTCTCGGGTATCACACAGTCACTGTCAAAAAATATGAAATAATCCCCCTCGGCACGCTCCATGCCGTAATTCCTGGCTATCGAACGCCCCTCGTTGTCCTTATAGTAATACTTTGAGCGCACTCCGGCATGACGTTTCACCACATCACCGCACGGGAGGGAAGATCCGTCCTCCACTATCACCACTTCGAAATCCTTGCATGTCTGCGACTCAAGGCTACCCATGAGGTCCTCCACCTCGTCTATGCGGTTGTACACCGGCACGATCACTGAAAATCTCGGTCTCTCCATCAGTCCATACGGTTTTTATAGTCCTGGTAATCAAATCTCCTGAGATAACGGCAATCCCCTCCGGCATCACACATCACCATGGCGGGATGCTGTATGCCGTTGAACATGTTGGTCTTGACCGTCGTATAATGGTTCATGTCCTCAAGAGTAAGCCTGTCACCGGGCTTAAGTGCTTCTTCAAATGCCCAGTCGCCGACATAATCGCCGCTCAGGCAGGAATTGCCGCCCAGGCGGTACACCGGAAGCCCCGGTGCCTCGGGAACGCTCTCAGTGATGGCCGGCTTATAAGGCATCTCCAGACAGTCAGGCATATGGCATGCAAACGATGCGTCTATGATGGCTGTCTTCACCCCCTGGTTCTCTACCACATCGAGCACCGACGTGACGAGATCTCCGGTGCGCCACATCCACGCGCTCCCCGGCTCAAGCACCACCTTGAGCCACGGATACCGATCACGGAACCTGCGGAGAACACTTATGAGATGGTCCACATCATACCCTTCACGGGTCATAAGGTGACCGCCGCCGAAATTCACCCACTTCAGCTGCCTGAAATATTGCCCGAACTGTGACTCGAACGCCTCAAGCACCTTGGCGAGATCATAGGAGGAGCTCTCACACAGGGCATGGAAATGCAGCCCCTCTATACCTTCAGGCAATGTGCCTCCAAGCTGTTCGGCGGTCACTCCGAAACGCGAGCCCGGAAGTGCCGGATTATATATCTCCGTCTCTATTACGGAGCACTGCGGATTCACCCTTAGTCCCGGCGACACTCCCGCCGCATGTGCCATGCCGCCATACTTTTCCCACTGGCTGAGAGAATTGAAGGTCAGATGTGTGGCCCTGTCCAGAAATTCCCCGATGGTGGCAGGTGTGTACACAGGGCAGTACACATGAGCCTCACCTCCCAGCTCCTCGTTCCCGAGCCTGAGTTCATTGAGCGAGCTTGCCGTGAAATCCCGGTTATATTCCCTCACCACACCGAACGAACGCCACAGGGCATTGGCCTTGAAAGCCATTATGATATTAACACCCGCCTCCCGCTCGACACGTGTGATGAGCTCAAGGTTGCGGCGCATACGCTCCTCATAGACTATATAATATGGTGTAGGTATCTCTTCTATCCTCATAGGATCATAAATTTAGCATATTTGAACAGCAGTGTGCGCGTATCAGCGTCGTCACCCTCGAATTTCACGGTCATCCTCGCATCCACCCCTGAGGTATCGACCACCTTCACAAGCCCGACACCGAACTTGGAGTGCCTAATCCTTGTCCCGGCACTTACTTCTCCCGGAGAATGGAGCGTAAAATCTCCGGCACCTGCGGCTGACGCAGATGCTTCACGGCGCGGTGACGAGGTCCGGGGCCCGAGGTCCGACAACGTGCGCCGCAACTCTCCGAGCGGGCGCGCCGATCCGGCCATGGAGGCATTGTACGATGCCGTCACCCTGCGTTGCTGCATCATGGAAGACGAGGGGATGAAATCCCGCCCTCCGGACACATGCAGATAACGTGGGTCAATGTCACCGATGAAACGTGACGGACGTGGAAACACTGTCTGCCCGTTGCGGAAACGCTGGGTGGCATAACTGATCATGCAGTATTTCCGCGCCCTTGTGATGGCGACATACAGAAGCCTTCTCTCCTCCTCAATCTCAGCCGGCGACTGCGCGGCCATGGCCGACGGGAAAAGCTCCTCCTCGACACCGACTATGAACACATTGTCAAACTCCAGCCCTTTTGCGGCATGCACGGTCATAAGAGTCACGCACTCCTCCTCGCCGCCGGCATTGACATCCTGATCCGTGGCGAGCGACACCTCGGTCATGAAGCTTCCGAGCGACACATCCTCGCGCCCCTGCTCCACCATGGAGTCGACATATTCCTTAACTCCCTTCAGCAACTCCTGAAGGTTCTCCTGCTTTGATATGCTCTCCGGAGTGGAGTCATGGACAAGCATGGAGTACAGCCCTGTACGCTCTATGATGTTGCGGGCCACGTCATATGCGTCCCTCCCCTGCGCGTTCAGGTCGATGAATCCCTTTATCAGTTCGGAAAAGTCGGAAAGCTTCCTTTTGGTGCCGGCATTCAGTCCGCACTCATGATTGTCGGCATCACTGATCACAGCCCACAGGCTCACACCCTCATCCATAGCGGCACGCGTGAGCTTGCCGAGAGTGGTGTCCCCTATTCCTCGGGCCGGAAAATTTATTATGCGGCGCAGGGCCTCGTCATCGTCAGGATTGAGCGACAGACGGAAATAAGCTATCGCATCCTTGACCTCCTTGCGCTGATAGAACGACAGGCCACCATAGATGCGGTAAGGCACATTGCGCTTGCGCAACGACTCCTCGAGCACGCGGCTCTGCGCATTGGTGCGGTAGAGTATGGCAGTCTCGTCAAACGAATCGCCCGTCCCCCTCTTGATCTGCGACACACGTGCGGCCACCTGCGCGGCCTCCTCATAGTCGCTGTAGCACTTCACAACATCTATCAGTGTTCCGCGGTCATTCTCGGAGTACACATTCTTGGGTATCTGGTCAACATTCTTGCTAATGAGACTTCCGGCAGCATCGATGATGTTCTGCGTCGAACGGTAATTGCGCTCAAGTTTGAACGTCTGCAATCCCGGGTAAGCATTCTCCATCTCGAGGATGTTGCGTATGTTCGCACCACGGAAAGAATAGATGCTCTGTGCGTCATCGCCCACCACACACAGACTGCCGGAACCACCCGTCAGCTGTCTGACTATCAGGTGCTGGGCAAAATTGGTGTCCTGATACTCATCCACAAGCACATACCTGAAATACTCCTGATAATGCCGGCACACGTCGGGATGGTCGCGGAACAGGACATTGGTATAGAACAGCAGGTCATCGAAATCCATCGCACCGGCCACACGGCAGCGGTCGCGGTAGCAGCGGTATATCTCGCACATGCGCGGACGCCTGGCATTAGCGTCAGCCCTTTGCAGGTCTCGGTTCAGGGCGTAATCCTCCGGCGAGATCAAAGCATTCTTGGCCCACGATATGGAGTTGTGCACAGTCGACGGTTTGTAGACCTTGTCATCAAGCTCCATATCCTTGATAATGAGCTTCACAAGAGCCTTGCTGTCGGCTGCGTCACATATGGTGAACGAGCTTTTGAACCCTATGCGCTCGGCATTCTGCCTGAGGATGCGGGCAAATATGGAGTGGAACGTGCCCATCCACAGCCTCGACGACACCTCCGGCCCCACGAGCGTCTCTATGCGCTCACGCATCTCGCGGGCCGCCTTGTTGGTGAATGTCAGCGCAAGTATTCTCCACGGCTCATACCCGTGGGCGAGGAGATGCACTATCTTGTAGGTCAGCACCCTGGTCTTGCCCGACCCGGCACCCGCTATGACAAGCTGCGGGCCGTCGCAGTACTCTACGGCGGCTCGCTGCTGTGTGTTCAGTTTTCCGAGATATTCCTCAGGATCCATTATTTCTTAAACTCCTTAACCCTCAGATGGTCACCGGTATCCTCGACTATGGAGCGGTAATAACGCTCGTCATATCCGGGGAAATTCGGCGATACGCATACACCCTCGGGAGTGCGCTCGAACTTTCCGTCCTTCTCCTTCTTGACATTTCCGTCGAGATACTTCACGAGCAGGTAATCGCCGAGAGCCTTGTAGTTCTTGAGATAGCGGGTCGATGCCATGCGCGAATGATTGTTGAGCATCGCGCTCGCGTCGGCCGGCGACATATCCCTCACACCGGCAAGCAGCATCTTCACCTCCTTGTCGAGGGTCTCCTCCTCGCGGTTCTGCACACGGCGTATGTCAGGAATCATCTGGCTGTAGCGGTTGTAAGCCTGGTTAGCGACATAATTGTTCACCCAAAATGCGGCATCCCACGACAGAGTGAGCATGTCGCCGTTACCCTTGGCAAACTCATGGGGTATCTCGGTGAGACAGCTGTACATGGGCACATACACACAGGTGTTGGCATCGTCGACACCAAACCACAGAATCCCCTTCATGGCCTGAGGATGAGCCTCATTCATCTGCGACACAAACGAGAAGCCGGTCTGCTGTGTGGCTATGGCACGCTCGTTGAGATACTCCTTGCCGTCCACCTTGAACGTCATGGGCCTCCAGCGGTAAGGCACCTTGTAAGGGCCGGCACCCACATCCTTGGTCATATCCATCGGTGTTCCCTCGAAATGGTCACGCATGGCCTGACGCATGTCGCCGACACTGAGCTTGCGGGCCGGCTTCACCCAAAGCGGCATCACCTCACCCTCTGCCTCAAGAATCCACGGCAGATACTTGTCCATGCCTTCGGAGAACATGTTGAAATAGCTCCACACACGCCCGTCGCACCCGCGGGTGGCGGTGCCGTCAAGCTCACCATAGGCCGACGAGAAGCTGAAGTCCTTGTCTTTCCCCTTGAAATATCCCTGCTTGCGGGCAAAATCTATAACGTCGGGCGAATATATGGTGGTCTCCTTCTCATCGAGAGGGAACTTATGTATGCGAGGGAAGTTGGCATGGCCCGATATGCAGTCATCGGGCACGCGGCGGGCCACCCACACGGCACCTTTCTCCTTGCCACCCTTTCCTATAAGCTCCATGATCCACACCTCATTGGGGTCGGCTATGGAGAACGACTCTCCGCTCGAATGGTAGCCATATTCGCTGACAAGGTCGGTCATCACCTTAAGAGCCTCGCGGGCTGTGCGCGAACGCTCAAGGGCGACATATATAAGCGATCCATAGTCCATGATGCCCGTGGTGTCCTCGAGTTCATGGCGTCCGCCCCATGTGCTCTCCGAGATGGTCACGCCGTGCTCGTTCATGTTGCCTATTGTCGAGTAAGTCTGGCGGGGCTGCGGTATCTCGCCAAGATATTTGCCGGTATCCCACTCATATATCTTGCGCATGGCTCCCGGTTCATGGGTAGCGGCGGGAGTATGGTAAAGTTCTCCGTAAAGCACATGGCTGTCAGCCGCATAAGTAACTAATACCGAGCCATCTGTTGTGGCATTCTTACCTGCTATCAGGCTTGTGCACGGCAATGCCGGCAACGAGGAGACGAGGCATAGGCCTGCGAGTAAGGTCTTTAATTTCATTACTGTTAATATTATTTGCTGTGATTATATTGACGTTGCAAGTATCCGGTTTTATTACAAAGATGTTGCAATCACACTCTGATTATGTGCAAAAATAAGAAATATTCCTGAATTATCTTTAATGCAGGAACTATTTTTGTTAACTTTGCGAGAAAGCGGTCCCCGACGCGGTCACTTGCAACTATTTATTTTAACAAATCACTAACCAAAACACTTTTATTTTTATGAAGAAGTATCTTGCAGAGATGATCGGCACGTTCGTGCTGGTGCTCATGGGTTGCGGCAGCGCAATTTTCTCGGGATTTGACAATCCCACAAATGCCTCCACTCTCGCTGTTGCATTTGCCTTCGGTCTCTCGGTCGTAGGCATGGCCTATGCCATAGGCGGCGTGTCAGGCTGCCACATCAACCCCGCCATCACACTCGGCGTATGGGCCAACGGCAGAATGAGCGGCAAAGACGCAGCCGGATATATGGTGTTTCAGGTGATAGGTGCCATCATAGCCTCATTCGTGCTGTGGGTGCTCGTATCGACAGGCTCCCATGAAGGGGGCACAGCCACCGGAGCCAACTCCTATGCCGACGGCAACATGTGGCAGGCTTTTGTGGCCGAAGCAGTGTTCACATTCATCTTCGTGCTTGTGGTGCTGGGTGCCACCGACGAGAAGCAGGGCGCAGGCAACTTCGCCGGCCTTGCCATAGGTCTGACCCTCGTGCTCGTCCACATCGTCTGCATACCGCTGACAGGCACATCCGTCAATCCCGCCCGCTCGGTAGGTCCTGCAATATTCTCGGCATTCAGCGGCGACTGCACTCCCATATCCCAGCTCTGGCTCTTCATCGTAGCCCCGTTCCTCGGCGCACTTGCCAGCTCCTCGGTATGGAATGTCATAAAGAGCCGATAATATCAGGCTGACACATACTATTGCCATAAGGTGAAGGTCATTGCCCCGGCTATGTTTTCCAGGGCCGGATCTTCACCTTTTCATCCCCAGTTACCATCCACATTTTTCAAAACTCACAATTGATTATGCGACTCAACGGCAGACGGCAAAGCTCCAATTTCGATGACAGGCGCGGACGGCGCGTAGGTTCCGGGCTAAAGATAGGCGGAGGCATAGGTGCGGTGGTCATTGCATGCATCATCGCCTGGATCTCGGGGGGCAACCCTCTTGACGTGCTCATGCAGAACGCCGGACAACTCACCTCCGGCAACCAGTATTCATCCTACACCCCAACACAAGAGGAGGAGGAACTCGCGACATTTTCAAAGCAGATACTTGCCGGCACCGAGGACGTGTGGACCGAACTGTTCGCCGAACAGGGGCTAAAGTATGAACCGCCGACACTGGTGCTTTACTCGGGTGCTGTACAGAGCGGCTGCGGAAACGCCTCATCGCAGACAGGGCCGTTCTACTGCTCGGCCGACGAGAGTGTGTACATCGACCTCTCATTCTTCACCGAGATGAAACGCACCATCGGTGCCGACGGGGATTTCGCATATGCATACGTCATAGCCCATGAGGTGGGTCACCACGTCCAGCATCTCCTCGGCACCCTCGACGACGCCCACAGCCGCATGGCGCGCATGAGCGAGAGCGACGCCAACAAGATCAGTGTAGCCCTGGAGCTGCAGGCCGACTATTATGCCGGCGTATGGGCCCACCATGACAACCGGAGGTTCGGATCGCTCGAAGAAGGTGACATAGAGGAAGCCATAGACGCCGCCCAGAAGATAGGTGATGACTACCTGCAGAAACGGGCCCAGGGATACTCCGTGCCTGACTCCTTTACCCACGGGACATCGGCCCAACGCTCATCAGCGCTGCGCAAGGGCCTGTCAACAGGCAAGTTCCCGCAATAGCGGCGGTGTTATCGCACCCCTCGGTGCACACGCTTACATTACCTTTGCAGAAAAAGAACTCAACAGTTTTTCACTCAAAGGAAATGCAAGCATGAGACTATTACCCGTCACCGTAACATCCCTGCTGGCAGGGATCACAATAGGATATATCTGCGGATCGCGCCACATACGCGAGAGCCGGACCATAGACCGGTCCGGCAACCGAGGAACAGTCAGAATAGAGACCATCACACACCGCGAAACGCTCAGGATATGCGTGCCACAGCCGGCGATACCGGCTGAAAAAGAGATATGCTACATACCCATCCCTGCAAGCCGCATCAACACGGAGACAAGCGACTCCGACACGATCATGATCCGGCGGGAAACACGCATATATGCCGATTCCACATTCCGTGCAGTCGTGAGCGGTGCCGACCCGCGTCTCGACTCCCTGACCATATATCCGCCGGTGTCAATAGTCAAGACGGTGACGACACGGCGGTTGCCACGATGGGGCCTGGGCATAACAGCCGGAGCGGTGGCGACACGCCACGGACTGCAACCGGGCATATCCGTAGGGATCACCTACAGGATATATCCTTGACTTTATATGCCACCGATTTTCAACGTATGCCCGCTATGCTCTCCGCCACTGTACGCGCTGCCGATGCAGAGGTGTGCAGCCTTCGCCTCACCTCTTCGTAACCCTTGAGCTGTGCATCACGCTCAGATGTCTCGGCAAGGAGCGGCGTGAGCTGGGCGTCAACAGTGTCGGGCGTGCAGTTGTGGACAAGCATCTCAGGGACAATCCATCCGCGCACTCCGGTCCTCGTCGCCTCACGGTTCACCTCTTCGCGGGCTTTCCTGTCTATGCGTCCCGTGATAAGATTGGGCAACGAGCAATACGGTATCTTAAGAATGTGCATGAACAGGTCATGCGCCCATTTCCACCCGACAGCCCTGTAGCACACCACCTGTGGCGCGCCGGCAAGCGCGCTCTCAAGCGACGCCGTGCCTGAAGTCACAAGTGCGGCTCGGGCGTGCGACATAAGCCTCAGTGTCGTTGACTCGACAACCGGGAACTGTGTGAACTGCCTGTAAACCTCAGGGTCTATGGACGGTGCGCCGGCAACGACAGCCTGCATTTCGGGATGCCTGCGCGCCACAGCATCCATCACCGGGAGATTGGCTTTTATCTCACCGACACGGCTTCCGGGCACAAGAGCGAGTATGGGGCGGGAATCAAACCCGTACTGACGCTCAAACTCTTCGCGCGAGGGCATGTCGCCTATGGCAGCCTCGACCTCCTCGACCGAAGGATTACCAACATACTCGGCCTTGACTCCGCGTTCGCCGAACCACTCAGGTTCAAAAGGGAGTATCGAGTATAACCGGTCCACATATCTGCGCAGCTTCTTTATGCGGTACTCTTTCCATGCCCACAGCTTGGGTGCTATGTAGTAATGCACAGGTATGCCGAGCGAGCTGGCATACTCGGCAAGCTTGAGGTTGAACCCCGGATAATCCACAAGCACCACGGCATCAGGACGGCTCTCGGCTATTGCTTTCTTTGCCGTGGCGAGATTGCCGAGCACCTCGGGAAGGTGGCGCGCTACATCTATAAAACCCATATATGCCATGCGGCGATAATGTATCAGCGGCTGCGTTCCGGCGGCTGCCGCCATCTCATCGCCGCCAAGAAACGTTATCTCGGCATCGGGCTGTATGTCCCTGAGCTCACATATCACCTGGGCCGCATGAAGGTCTCCGGAGGCCTCTCCGGCGGAAAAAAAGTATCTCATACCGCAAATTTAGCGTTTTTTTTTGACAGTGTGAACAAAATTCGCTAACTTGCATGTTATATCGAGACACTACGGCACATCTCACAAACACCATTCGACATCCCATTATGACCACCCCACGTCAACTCACGTTACTGACCATGCTTTGCGCGGTGTTTCTATCCATTGCAGCAGGCACACCCATCCGTGGACGCCAGGAGGCCGACGCCGAACTCATGTACCGGTACATCGTATCGCACAACCCCGACTTCCCGCGCGAAATTGCACAGGCTTTCTACGACATAGGCCGACTGTACGGCATAAGAGGGGACATAGCGATATGCCAGGCCATAATAGAGACCGGATGGTTCAGATTTGACAACGGGACAGCCGTCCGTCCTTCATCCCACAACTACTGCGGGCTCGGAGTCAGGAAGCGCGGCACACAGGGATGCTCCTTCCGGTCAGTGCATGAAGGGGTGACAGCCATGATGCAGCATCTCTACGCCTACTCCTGCCACGATCCGCTCCCGCAAGGCGAAAACCTTCTCGATCCACGGTTCAGATACGTGACACGCGGATCCGCATCCTCATGGGAGGCTCTTTCCGGACGCTGGGCCATGAACAGGCATTACGGGAAGAAAATCCTGGACCTGTTCAAAAAGATGATGAGCCACGACATCCCCCCTCTCACTGCCGAGACCGTTGAACAGCCCGCGCACACTCTCCCCGACGAAGAGACTATGATTGACAAATCCTTTTTTGAATGAAACAGACCGAAATTATCGACAATATACTGCGGCGCACACGCGTGACACAACTCAACCCCATGCAGCAGCGCATGTCAGAGATACCGGCCAAAGGCACTTTCACACTGCTTGCACCGACAGGATCGGGCAAGACACTGGCGTTCGCCATACCATTTCTCAAGAGCCTCACACCCGCCAAAGGGCACGTGCAGGGGATAGTGATAGCTCCATCACGCGAACTCGTCCTGCAGATTGCCGACGTGTTGCGCCCCATATCCACAGGGCTTAAGACCGTGGCCTTCTATGGCGGACACTCCATGCAGGAGGAGACCGGATCGCTCGCCGTGACACCCGACATCATCGTCGCCACACCCGGGCGACTGCTCGACCATATCAACCGAGGCAACATTGATCTCGGCACTGTGTCGGCTCTCGTACTTGACGAATACGACAAAGCTCTCGAACTCGGATTTGCCGACGAGATGAGACGTGTGTGCCGTCGGCTCACAGGGCTGCGGCTCGTCATACTCACATCAGCCACCCCCCTTGCCGCAGTGCCCGAATATCTCCCTGCCGACACACCCGTAACCATCGATTTCAGCGCGTCGGACAGTCCGCGCCGACGCATGCAGGTGGTCAGAGTAGAATCCCCGGCACGCGACAAGCTCACCACGCTCTCCGATCTCCTGCATTCGCTCCGCAACGGCCGGGTGATCGTATTCGTCAACCACCGCGAAAGCGCGGAACGCATTTACGACTCGCTGAAAAAAGAGCGTCTCCCCGTAGGGCTATACCACGGCGGCCTCGACCAGAACGAGAGAGAAAACGCCATAGTCCAGCTCGCCAACGGATCGACCCCGATACTCGTATCCACCGATCTCGGAGCCAGAGGTCTCGACATTCCGGAACTGTCGGCTGTGATACACTACCACATGCCGGTGTCGCCTGAGGCATGGACCCACCGCAACGGACGCACCGCACGGCAGGAAGCCAAGGGCGACATATATGTCATCACCACCGAAGGCGAGGACATACCTTACTACGTGACCACCGACCGCGACTACGCACCTACGGGACATAGTTCCGACCCCATACGCTCCGACACGGCCACGCTGTACTTCAATGTCGGCAAAAAGGAGAAGATATCACGCGGCGACATCGTAGGATTCCTTATTGCAAAAGGTGGGCTCACCGCTGCCGAGATCGGAGTGATAACGCTACGTGACCATGCCGCTCTCGTAGGGGTGCCGCGCGACAAGGCCCGCGGACTGATAACCCGTCTCGCTCCGGAAAAAATCAAGAACACGAGAGCAAAGATATCCCTGCTCTGAGCCACGAGACATGAGACACCTGCTGATAACCGATCTCGACGGAACCCTGCTCGGTCCCGACAGCCGTGTAAGCGACGAAAGCGCGCACATAATCTCCGATCTGTCAAGCCATGGGGCAATGATCTCCATAGCCACGGCGAGAACCCCTGCCACAGTCGAGCCGCTGCTGCGTGACACTCTCACCACACTTCCGGTCATCGTAATGACCGGCGCATCCATGTGGGACCGGAAAGGCATGCGGTACATCAATCCGCTACTGCTCTCCGGACCTCAGACCGACGCACTCATATCGGCATTCACTGACCACGGGATAAGCCCCTTTGTCTATACCCTCGGTGACAACGGCGACATGAGGGTATATCACGACAGTGGAATGACCCCGGAGGAGAGCCGATTCCACTCCGAGAGAAGTCATCTCACCCTCAAGCGGTTCATCTTTGAACCGCCGGGACAGTACGCCGGCCAGCATCCTGACACCATACTCATACTCGGCATAGGTGAAACTCCGCGCATAAGCGCGCTCGCAGCCCGGCTTCGCTCTGACCCGGAACTGTCAGTTTCAGCCTACCCTGACCTTGTCAACCCCCGCACGTCATACATAGAGGTATTCCGTCAAGGCGTGTCCAAAGCAGCCGCCGTGCTGAGACTCAAAGCCATGCTCGGCGCGGACCGGCTCACAGTCTACGGCGACCACATCAATGACCTGCCCATGTTTGCCGTAGCCGACGAAGCCGTGGCTGTTGCCAACGCGCTTCCCGAAGTGCTAGATGCCGCCTCGCGCACCATCGGGCCCAACACCCTCCCATCCGTGGCAATGGACATGAGGAAGATATTTTACGAAAATCTTTGACATTAAGAATCTTTTTTGTAATTTTGCCCCGCTAAATCGGGAAGCGGACCGAAACGGCCTGCGACACACCGATGAATAATAACATTCTAAAATATCAACAACCAAAGTATCACTACAACATGATCATCGTACAAGTAAAAGATGGTGAGAGCATCGAGAAAGCTCTGAAGAAGTTCAAGCGCAAATTTGAGAAGACCGGTATCGTACGCGAGCTCCGCTCACGTCAGGCCTTTGAGAAGCCCTCGGTGACCAACCGCAAGAAGATGATGAAGGCTGTGTACGTGCAGCAGCTTCGCGCCAACGAGGAATAATCTCCCCTGCTGACGAAGGTGTCATCTCACGCCTCAGAGTCCCCTAACCCATATCGCTGACTAACCGAAAGGAGGTAGCATACCGAGTAAGGAACCGAGTTCACCAGAAATTATTTGAATCATCCATAACACCGATGACGGTGAGGATTTCCCATCAGGATCTGAAATTCTCATCGTTATTGTTGTATCCATAGGAAACGACATGAAACATATATCCGCACCAATCATTTTATCACTATGGCTCACAATGTGCCAGCTATGGTGCGGATGTTCACGCGACACAGGCAGCAAGGACAACAGCAATGCCCTGTACCGTGCAGGAGACATAGAAGTCTTTGCCGACAGCATAATAATCGGTGACATCACCTACACGGCATTAGGTCCGGCGGAGATAACACACTGCTGGAAAGCTCCGTCAGGCGGCAGTACAGATCTCGACATCACCTTTGCCTCTTCTTCTCATATGGCCGACGCTCTTTTCAGCAAGGCTCTGAGCAGATATTACCACTTTCCTCTATCGACAGCCGACATATACATCCATGGCGCGTTACTTGACCCGCAACGGGCCATGGAGTCACTGCGAAGCATGGTGGCCGACGACGGCACAATCCACCGCCACGGATTCCCGATAACAGCCGACAAGGAGGCATGGGCCGCCGCTGCCTGGGAAGTGTACTGCGCCACCGGCTCCACACCATGGCTCAAAGAGGCCTACCGGGTAATAAACAGGACCATACAGAGGGACACGCCGGTACTCGATGCCGGCAGGAACGGACTCATACACGGGACACCTTCCTACATGGATCCGCCAAAGGATTATTTCCCGTCATGGATGTCACCGGTCGACAGATTCCAGACCATATGCCTCGGCACAAACCTCTGGCACTATGCAACCCTGTCCACAGCTTGTAAAATGGCGGAAAAGCAGAATCTATATTCCGAAAAAGAATGGGAATCGTCGGCCGAAAAGGTAAGAAACGCCATAAACGACAACTTCTGGATACCGTCAGCCTCAATGTTCGGACAGTACATGTACGGCGACATGTATCCCATACTTTCCATGTCGGCCGATAACCGGGCCAACCCTCTGAGCGTCATACTCGGTGTCGCAAGCCCGGAGATGGGGCGCAGACTGATGAAGTCACGGCCCACTCTCCCTGACGGAATGCCGGCAGTATATCCTGCAATTAACGATGCCTCCGCAAAGCCCGCGCCTGACCTGCAGGCCATGCAAGGCATTGCCGCGGCATACACCAAGAATGAAAACGCCATGCTCGAAGCCATGGGCCCGCTTTGGTGCATGACCATTGACAGAGATGACTGCTGCGCCTGGCCGGGTCTTCTTCTGAGAGGGCTGTTCGGCCTGCGCCTGCACCCCGACGGATTGTCGGTCACACCGTTCATACCCGACAGAATGCCCGGGGACAAACGTCTGTCCAACCTCCGGTTCAGGGATGCGGTCCTTGACATATGCATCCACGGCTCAGGCGACAAGATCGTTTCATTCACCGTCGATTCCATACGGCAGGAACGAGCCTTCATCGACGCGGACATATCAGCCGGCCACCACAGCATAGACATTGTGATGTCAGGCAACAGTATCTCTGACCGTCCTGACAACACAGTCATAACGAAGGCAGCACTCACCCCTCCGGAGCCGAAGATGTTCTGGGAAAACGAGCGCGAAGGCAAGATACTCAACTACGACCGTGACGCCATATATGACGTGTACCAGAACGGAATAATGACAGAATGCCTCACCGGTCCGGAATACACCGTCACCGACACAGGGACCACTGTCATAAATATAGTCCCTACGGTCGACGGTTCAGGCGGCTTCAGCCCGCGCCCGCACATATCCGCCACACCGGCCGCCCGCATACACATTCCCGCCACAGCCATCACTCCGCGTCGGGCTCCGCGCCACCTGATACGCAACAAGGAGACAGCCACCCGCTACATCGAGCTGGCCGCCCGCCACAACACCCGCATCACATTCTACGTCCAGGCTCCATCCGAAGGGGAATACTTCATCAGCATAGGCTACTCCAACGGCACCACCGAGACCGCGATCCGCACACTCGAAGTGAACGGGCAGTATGCCGGTACAATGATATTCCCTCCCGAGACCCACAATGACTGGATCTCCGTCAGACAGTCATCCACGGCGACGGCATGGCTACGCGCCGGTACCAACAAGCTCTCCCTCACCTACGCCGGCACCACCATATTGCTCAATGAAATCAATCTTCTGAAAAAATGAAGCTCATAGGCATACTCTCCGACACCCATTCATGCTGGGACGACCGCTACGCCACACACTTCGCCGGATGCGACGAGATATGGCATGCAGGGGACATCGGCGACATATCCATAATAGAACGGCTTGAGGGTGTAGCCCCTGTGGTAAGAGCCGTGAGAGGCAACATCGACCACGGAACAGTCAGCAGAAGATGCCCCGAGGCATTATGCTTCGAGACCGAGGGGGTGAGGGTCTGGCTTACACATATAGCCGGATATCCCGGCAGATACGCCCCCGGAGTAGCGAAAAATCTGAGTGAGAACCACATCAACCTGATGGTGTGCGGCCACAGTCACATACTCAAAGTGATGCCCGACTCCCGCCTGGGACTGCTGCACATAAACCCCGGAGCCGCAGGATATCACGGATGGCAACAGGTGCGCACACTCATACGCCTCACCCTCGACTCGGGCACCATATCGGGACTTGAGGTAATAGAGCTCGGCAAACGCTCGGAATAGGCGGTAATTCCTACAAAAATTGTTACCTTTGCATCCGGTTACCGACAACCGACCTACAACCATATAACCAATCGGATTCCACAGCCGGAATCCTCCATAAGGCAATGGAAACAATTCATGACACATTCGACAGGGAACACCTGTGGCACCCATACACATCCACTATCGATCCGCTCCCTACCTACAGGGTCGACAGCGCGCAAGGAGTGAGGATACGCCTCGCCGACGGGCGGGAACTCATCGACGGTATGTCATCCTGGTGGTGCATGATACATGGCTACAACAATCCGCGCATCAACCGTGCCGCCATATCGCAGATCGGCAAGATGAGCCATGTGATGTTCGGAGGTCTGACACACACTCCGGCCATAGAGCTCGGCAAGATGCTCCTCAAGGTGGCACCCCCGTCCATGCACAACATATTTTATGCCGACTCCGGTTCAGTGGCGGTGGAAGTGGCCATGAAGATGGCTGTGCAGGCATCCATATCACGCTACGGCGATCACGGCAGGACCAACTTCGTGACGATACGCAGCGGCTATCACGGCGACACATGGAACGCCATGAGTGTATGTGACCCCGTGACAGGGATGCACGGAGCATTCGGGTCCGCGCTTCCGATACGCTTCTTCGCGCCCGCCCCACGCATAAAGCCGTGGGAGGAATGGGACCGCTCCGACTTTGAGCCTCTCGAGCAGATTGTCAGACAGCACCACAAAGAACTTGCCGCACTTATCCTCGAGCCCATGGTACAGGGCGCAGGAGGAATGCGCTTCTACCATCCCGAATACCTGCGTGAAGCGCGCAGACTGTGCGACCGCTACGGAATATACCTGATATTTGACGAGATAGCCACCGGATTCTGGCGCACAGGCCGGTTCTTCGCATGCGAGCATGCAGGGGTCGAGCCTGACATAATGTGCATCGGCAAGGGACTCACGGCAGGATATCTCACCATGAGCGCGGTGCTCACCACCGCCGAAGTCGCCGACACCATATCGCGCGGCGAAGCCGGCGTGATGATGCATGGACCTACCTTCATGGCCAATCCCCTGGCATGCGCCATAGCGGTGGAATCACTCCGGATGCTCAACGAGCAGGACATGGCCTCACGGATAGCTCACATCGAGAGCGAGATCCGACGCCTCATAGCCCCGGCGTCAGCCGTCCCGGGAGTGAAGGAGACAAGAGTATTCGGAGCCATCGGCGTGATTGAGATGGAAGAGCCGGTCAATCTGGCCGAATTCCAGCGCAGATGCACCGACAGAGGCATCTGGGTACGCCCCTTCGGGCGCAACGTATATGTGATGCCACCCTACGTGATAAGCGACGAGGATCTCGAGACCCTTGTCACACAGACCATAGAATGCATACGATGACGAGCTTCAGGGACATAACCGACCGGCTGGCAGCCGAAGGCAATCTGCGCCGCATACCTTCGGGAGCTATCTCGGGATCGATCGTGGATCTTTCATCCAACGACTATCTCGGGCTCGCCATGCGCCCCGGGCTGCAGGAGGAATTCTTCAGCCGCCCCGGTGCCACGGCCATACCCATGACCTCATCGGCGTCAAGACTTCTTGCCTCACATCAGGATGAATACCACAGCCTCGAAGCACTGCTGTCAGAGCTGTACGGACGTGCCGCGCTGCTCTTCAACAGCGGCTACCACGCCAACACCGGCATGGTGTCGGCAATCGCACAGGCCGGCAAGACACTGATTGTGGCCGACAAACTCGCTCATGCAAGCATAATCGACGGCATGACCCTCTCAAAGGCTCCGTTCACACGTTTCCGCCACAACGACCTCAACCACCTCAGGCATATCCTTGACAAGGAGGCCGCCGGATACGAGCATGCGCTCGTCATAGTGGAAAGCGTCTACTCAATGGACGGCGACAGAGCCGACCTGCAGGGCCTCGCCGGCATAAAGCGTGACTACCCCGGCGTGCTGCTCTACGTGGACGAGGCCCACGCTTTCGGCGTAGAAGGCAAGCGCGGGCTCGGCCTCAGCCGCAGTTCGGAGCATTACAGCGACATTGATATCGTAGTAGGCACGTTCGGCAAAGCCTGCGCCTCCATGGGAGCGTTCTGCGCTGTTGCCCCTGACCTGCGCGACTATCTCGTGAACAGGTCTCGCAGCCTCATATTCTCCACCGCAATGCCTCCTGTCACAGCGGCATGGACTCAATTCATGATCGAGAAAATCGTGAATATGGACTCTGAAAGAGCCCATCTCAAAACTCTCGGAGAACAGATGCAGAAGATCCTCTCACCGCTCTCACCAGGATTTCCAGTCACTGTAAGCCATATACTGCCATTCGTTGTCGGCGATCCCAGACGCGCAGTGACTCTTTCAGCCGGACTGCTTGACCACGGATTCAAGGTACTGCCCATACGGGTACCCACAGTACCTCCCGGCACAGACCGACTGAGAATAAGCCTGAACGCCGCACTTGACAAAGCCGACATTAACAGATTCGGCGAGGCCCTGAAAAGCATATGTGCCGGTGAAAAATAAAATTGTAAAATGAATTTCAAGATCCTACATAACACTGACCGGCAGCCGCATGAAAGACTCGTCCTACTATTTGCCGGATGGGGCATGTCGGAACGCCCGTTTCAGGATCTCACGATGCCAGGCTATGACGTGGCCGTGGTGTGGGACTACCGCGACATGTCGGCACCGTGGACCGGAGAGATAACAGGATACAGGGAGATAGCACTGGTGGCATGGTCGTTCGGCGTGCATGCGGCCGCACGTTTCATGGCATCACGGCCAGACCTTCCGGTCACCGCCCGCATTGCGGTCAACGGCACCCGCTTCACCTCCGATGACACCCGCGGGATACCGCAAAGCATATTTCAAGGCACACTATCGTCTCTCAACGAAAGGAACCTTACAAAATTCCACATGCGCATGTGCGGTGGCGGAGCCGCCTACCGGGCATTTGCCAACGTGGCCCCCCAACGGGATGTCAGAGAACTGCGTGAAGAGCTGCAGGCGTTTGACACCGCACCGGCCCCGGAGCTGCTATGGGACAAAGCGTTCATCTCACGCGGCGACCTCATAATCCCACCGTCCAACCAGCACGCCGCATGGAGTGGCGAAGCTGTCGAGACCATCGATATCGACGGAGCCCACATGCCCGACTTCAACATCCTGCTCAGACGCTGCCTCACCGACAAGACCTATGTGGCCAAGCGTTTCCATAAAGCGGAGAACACTTACGACACAAATGCCGCCCCGCAGCTGTCGCATGTGACCAGGCTCATCGACATAGCCTCACGTATCATAGACCGCGACATCCGCTGCATGCTTGAGATAGGATGCGGCACCGGACGGTCGGCCTCGCTCGCCATAGACAGATTCTCTCCCGCCCAGGCCATGCTGTGGGACCTGAACATATCCGACAATATCGAGAAGCTGGCATCCGCTCATCAGGGCAACATATCCATATCATGGAAAAGCTGTGACGCCGAGACCGAGATACGCAATGTCGCCGACAGCTCCGTCGACCTTCTGCTGTCGGCCTCCACAGTACAATGGTTCAATTCCCTGCCCGAATTCCTGCGTCAGACAGCACGCGTGCTCGCCCCGGGCGGCTATGCCGTGATATCCACCTACGGAGACCGGACCATGCACGAGATCCACAGTTCGGCAGGTTCGGAATGCAGATTTCCGACAATCGGCACAGTCAGGAAAGCGATACCCCAAAGCCTTGAGACCGAGCATCTATCAGAAGAGCTCGTCACAGTCAGCTATCCATCACCCATCGATGTGCTTAGACACGTAAGCCTCACAGGAGTCAACGGAATAGAGACAGAAGGGAGCAAGACAGCCAAAGCATGCCGCATGCTGCGCGGATATCCCACAGCGGCCGACGGCTCCGCCCCGCTAACATACCACCCGATATATATGATACTGAAAAAATCATGAGCAAAGCATATTTCGTGTCCGGCATCGACACCGATGCCGGAAAGACCTACGTCACAGGCTACATTGCCCGCCGCCTCATGGAACAAGGCAAGAAGGTCATAACCCAGAAGTTCATCCAGACAGGAAATGTGGGATCATCCGAGGATATAGAAGCCCACCGCCGCATAATGGGAACCGGCATGCTCCCCGAAGACATTGACCACACCACAGCTCCGGTGATATTCAGCTATCCGGCCTCAGCCCAGCTCGCCGCACGCATCGACGGCAGGGAGATCGACCTCGGAGTGATTGACAAGGCCACTGAAAAGCTTCTGTCGCTCTACGACATTGTGCTCATCGAAGGTGCCGGCGGTCTCGCAGTCCCCATCACCGACACATTCATGGCAATCGACTATGTGCAGTCGCGCCGTCTTCCGCTCATCCTTGTGACCAACGGGGTGCTCGGATCCATCAACCACACCGTGCTGTCGCTCGAAGCCATACGGTCGCGCGGCATAGAACTCGCCACAGTGCTGTACAACGAGCATTTCGATACCGACAAGACCATTGCAGCCGACACCCGGGCATTCATCGCCCGCTATGTAGCCCGCCACTTCCCATCCACCCGCTTCGCAACAATCCCCTCAATATCCTGATCAAATAAGAATAGCATAAATATGAGCCGGCGGAAACACATAAATCGCCGGCTCATATTTTTTTATTAACAAAATCCTTGGATTTAATTATAATTATTACTAACTTTGTAACGATTACAAAATAAGCAATTGCGTAACCATGGCTGAACACAAAGAATACAGTATGCCTCAACTGGCTGAAATGCTTCAACATTACGGCATCCGCGTCTCCGCACAGCGCATAGCCGTGCTGGAAGATATAGCCAATTGCAGGAAACATCCGTCAGCAGAAGAGATATATACCAAGCTATCTAAAAGCTTCCACTCGCTCTCACGCACGACAGTCTACAATTCACTGCACACTCTCACTGAGAAAGGCCTGCTGCGCGAGCTTGAGATAGAGAGCGGATGCATACGGTACGACATAGCCCATCAATCGTCGCCACACAGTCATTTTGTGTGCCAGAAGTGCGGGCGCATAACCGATATGCCAATGCCTGACGGCATCCAAGGCACCATTCCTCCTGACTACTCGATAGAATGTGTGGATGTCTTCATCAAAGGCATATGTCCGGAATGCAGCCGACAGAAATGAAATCAAGACAAATAATCATCAATAACAAGTTTTTATCAAAATGAAAGAGATTAAAGGAACCAAGACCGAGCGCAACCTCATGGAAGCATTCGCCGGGGAGTCACAGGCCCGCAACAAGTATACATATTTCGCATCAAAAGCCCGCAAGGAAGGATACGAACAGATTGCCGCCATATTCGAGGTGTCCGTTCCTGAAAATGGTTGACTCGGTTTGGTATGTTTACTGATATTGGTTTA
>CAJURI010000040.1 GCA_910588795.1 uncultured Duncaniella sp.
CACCTGACTGTTAATCAGGGGGTCGTTGGTTCAAGCCCATCCTGAAGCGCACAAATCCTCTGCGAAGTGATTCGCGGAGGATTTTGTTTATAGGGCTGTCAGAATAGTTCCTAAATCCGGCTCATACTGTATCCGGCGATATTCCATAGTCATTTATAATTTGATCCACATCTTTTTTGAGTTCGGGTATGTGTCTTATGACCAGACTCCACAGAAATTCGGGTTTAACGGAATCATAACCGTGTATTATGCGATTGCGTGTATCAATCACCGCTTTTGCATTTGGCAGTGGAAAATCACGCTGTATTTTCAAAATGCGATTTATGGCTTCCCCCATTATCTCAGCCTTCCGTTCCACGGCACTTCTGCGAAGATAGTCCTTCTCGAAGGCATCATAACGCATTGGATAACCTGTAAAGTAGCTTTCAACTTCTTCAATGGCTCGTTTAACATCGTAAATATAGACCGCTATATATTCATCCATAAATCAACTGTTTTTTCTTGTCAACCAATGCCTTGAAAATCGGATTAAGATTCTTGCCGTATTCTATCAAATCTACTTTCCTATTGAATAACTGTTCTAATGAATCCTTTAAGTCGAAGTAGTTACTGACATAATCGAACCTGTCATGATCGACCGGCTCAAAGTCCACAAGTAAATCAACATCACTCTGGTCATTGAATCTATCTGTAAGAATAGATCCAAAGACAGCCAAAGTCTTGACTTTGTGCTTTCGACACAAATCCAGGATATGTTGCAGATTCAGTTCGATCAACTTCATAGTCGATTGTGTTATAGATGCAAAGATAGTGATTCCTTATGATATAGAAACGATTCCGAAGCAAAAAACGTTTGGTTTCACGGCTATAAAGCCGAAATTTCGATGCGTTGATTTTTGAAAATGTAAAATTTGCGATGTTAAAACTGCTGATGCGATATGGATGTGTCTTCCCGAGGGGATTGACGAACCTGCTTTGGCGCGTTCCTGGAGCGCGATTGGAGTGGACCGGGTGCACGGGGCTGTATGGTATAAAAAAGGTCCGTAACTCCTTATCGTCAAGGAATGCCGGACTAAAGCCAAAAGGCAATTTGTGATTGAGGCCTTTGACGACCGGTCAATCCAAATTTAATGTAGAGATTATATCATACTTACACAACACCATTTTTATCAGTGGACTGGCGTCATCCCGACGAAAGTCATTGAAGTTGCCTTTGTCCTTAGTCCATAAAAACTAAAATATTTATGTGTAAATCTTTATAAATCCAAGGCGCAACAACTATGGTGCGTTTCTTTCCAATGCAAATTTAGATACATTCTGCCTGATAGCCAAACTTATTCACGCTTATTAAGTATTTTTAATATTGTGGAGTGAACAATTTCTATAGTCCTGTGTGCCGAACTTTTGTGCAGTGCGATGTGTTTATTCTTATAAATAAAAAACGCATAAAATAACTCACGATGAAACTTCGCTATTTATTGCCAGCCGTCGCAGCGGTGGTGCTGGGCATCGGGCAGCGGTCCGAGGCCTGTTCGCGCATTCTTTATGTCGGAGACGACAGCCTGCGCATAGTGGGACGCTCGCTTGACTGGAAAACCCCGATTCCTACAAATATATATGTGTACCCGCGTGGTATGGCCAAGAAGAGCCATTCGCTGGCGGGGGCCATAACGTGGACTTCGAAATACGGATCGGTGTATGCCGTCAGCTATGACGGCGGTGTCACGGAAGGTATGAACGAGAAGGGGCTGGTGGTCAACGGTCTGTTCTGCAAGGGGACTGTGTATGAAAATGATTCCACCAAAAACCGTCCTCCTATGTCGCTTGCCGTGTTCCCGGCATGGATACTTGATCTGTGTGCCTCGACACCCGAGGCCGTGGCACTTGTGGGCGCCCACGGATTCAATATTTCGGGTGCGACGTTTGACGGCGGCACTGTGTCGGCTCTCCATTGGGGGATCACCGATGCCGCCGGCCGGTGTGCGGTGATAGAGTTTGACCATGGCAATATAAGAATATATCAGGGCGAGGACATGCCGGCTATGACCAATGATCCTACATTCCCTCAGATGAACGCAATAAATGATTATTGGGAGAAGATAGGCGGATCGCATGCGCTGCCGGGCACAGTGAGCAGCCCTGACAGGTTTGTGCGCGGATATTTCTTCGACGGGCATGTCAAGAAGACCGGCGATGCCGATCTCGGGGTGTCTATAATACGTTCCATACTCATGAATGTGTCGGTGCCCTACACTTATACGCTCGGAGATGCCAATGTCTCGTCGACGCAGTGGAGGTCATTCTCCAATATACGTGACCGCCGTTATTATTTCGATGTCGTCACCAATCCCGGTCTGTTCTATATAGACCTGTCCAAGTGTGATCTCCGCAAGGGTGCCTCAGTGATGAAACTTGATGTGTCCAAGAGCGGCGATTATGTCGGGGATGTCACATCCAAACTGTTCAAGTCCAGCCCGTTCAATCCAATGTACTGATGTCAGTGCGTCAATAGACGGGTGGTTTTGTTGACCCATAAAGAATCCGGTGCGAGAAATTTTTTGTAATTTTGCACCGGATTCATTGTTATGGACAAGTTTATGAAAAAGTCCGGACAGGTGGACATGCTTCATGGTCCGCTGTACGGAAAGATCTTTATGTTTTCGGTGCCGCTGATAGCCAGCGGTATATTGCAGCAGTCATTCAATGCTGTCGATGTGGCCGTGATAGGCCGCTATTCCACCACTCAGGCCATAGCCGCCGTAGGGAGCAACGGCCCTATCATAAGTATTCTTGTCAATCTTTTTCTCGGGATTGCCGTAGGCGCGAATGTCGTGATAGCCAACTATCTGGGGCAGCGGCATGATGATGCTGTGAGGCGTTCGGTGTCCACGGTGTCGGTGGTGTCGGTTGTGTCTGGATTTGTCCTGCTGCTTCTCGGCACGTTGCTTGCCCGCCCGATACTCGAGGCCATGAGCGCGCCGGCTGATGTCATAGATCTTGCCGAGGAGTATCTCACGATATATTTCTGCGGGATGCCTTTCATGATGGTCTACAATTTCGGTTCGGCCGTGTTCAGGAGCGTGGGCGATACCAGCCTTCCGTTCTACTCGCTGCTTGTTGCCACGGTGTGCAATCTTGTCCTTGACTGGCTGTTTGTGGCTGTGTTCGGGATGGGGGTCGCAGGCGTGGCGTGGGGAACGGTCATATCCAACGGAGTTAATGCCGCGATCATAGTCTATTTTCTTACACGCGAGGCGGAGCCTATCACGCTTAGCCTTAAACGCTGGTCGGTGTCGATGCCTGATCTGAAAAAAATGCTTCAGATCGGTGTCCCGGCAGGTCTGCAGGGGATGGTTTTCTCTGTGTCGAATATCTTTATACAGTCGGCCATCAACCGGTTTGGCGCGGATGCCATCGCCGGGTCCTCGGCCGCGCTCACATATGAGTCCTATTGCTACTATGTGGTGGTGGCGTTCTGTGCGGCTACAATAGCCTTCACCGGGCAGAACTATGGTGCGGGCCTGTATCATCGGTGCCGGCGTGTGGCTGTGATATGCATGTTCTACAGCATGGCGGTGTGCGGCGCAGCCAATTTTCTGATTATATGGCAGCAGCAGGCATGTATAGGTGTGTTCACCTCCGATCCGGCGGTGATCCATTATGCGGCGGTCAGGTTTCACACGGTGCTTGTGTTCCAGAGCCTCGCGAGCTCCTATGAGATAGCCGGAGCTTACATGAGGGGACTGGGGTATTCGCTGACACCTATGCTGCTGACTGTGTTCGGGACGTGTGTGCTGCGCCTTGGATGGGTGTATGTGTTCCCGCGTGTTGACTATTCGTTCCGGACTCTGATGGTGATATATCCTGTCACCTGGATTGTCACGGGCATAGCTGTCATTACAGCCGCCGTGATAGTGCAGCGCAAGGCTTTCGCTTTGAAGAACAGGCGGATCTGATCAGGCTTCCGTCTCTCGGCCTATTTCCTGCCGAAATCGGCCGGTATCTCCCCCCATGTGTCAGTGTCCCATGTGAGGATGGGGTTGGTGACGGAATTGGCGTTCAGCCATGCGGTGGCGCGGTCGATCATGTCGAAAAGTCCGGCATTCTGCGGTGTGCGCTGCAGGGTGGTCTTGGGTCGGCGGTTGCGCACCCATGCGCGGGCTGTCCGCGAGTCGGTATAGATAGGCGTGTCAGGGCGTCCCTGGGCTTTAAGAAGGGCGAGGCCGTGGACGAGCGCGAGGTATTCTCCTATGTTGTTTGTCCCACCTTCGATCGGTCCGATATGGAATATGCGTTCTCCTGTGCGCACCCACACGCCCTGATATTCTATCGGGCCGGGGTTCTTTGAACATGCCGCATCGACAGCCAGCGAGTCGAGCCGTATGTCGGGGAATGCCTCATAGTTGACCGGAGCCGGGCGGTGTCGGGCTATTGAGGCGAGAAGCTCTATCTGTTCTGCCGGATCTCCGCGATATGCTTCCACTGCGGCTTCCTGAGAGTCGAACGACTTGTATTTCGCTCCCGGATACCCCTTTGTCTGTAGCTCGCATTCTTCCCATGAGTCAAATACCCCTGTGGCATAGCCGTTCCACACTACATAGAATTTCTTTCGCATGCTTTCTCAGGATAGGGTGAGGAATATGGATATGTCGATGCTGCGTGTGCACAGGAGTGCTGCCGCGCGCTGGTGTGCCGGTTTGCCGAAGAAGGTCAGTGTGGCTTTCTGCATGCCGGGGTGCAGCTTTAGCGCGTTGGACGGACCTTCGCATGTCACGATGCTTTCGAGGAGCGTGAGCAGGGTGTTGGTCAGTGCCATGGATGCGGTGCGGGCCACCGCGCTCCCTGCATGTACGTAGCATATGCGGTTTTCGCTGCGTAGGGTCACGTCGACCGCGGAGGCGAAAGCGAGGTCGACAGGTGTCATGGACGGGAAAGCCGAGCCGTCGGCTTCGGCTGTTATGTCAAACGTGAGCACGCCGCGCTTCATCACCGCGGCCGTGTCGCTGTGAAGTGTGAACGGGGCTGATGTGGGGGTGGCCACCACCACGTCGGCGGCCCGGAGCGCGTTGTCGAAGGTGTGGGGATGGAGCGATGAGGTTATGGCCCATGGGCCCAGTTCCTGCGAGGCGCGGCGCAGTGAGTAGACATCGTTGTCGAATATCCTTACTGTGGCACCCAGCCCTACGGCCGAACGTGCCGCGGCGCATGCCGCTATGCCGGAGCCTATTATCACAACCTCGCACGGTACTATTCCCGCCACCCCTCCGAGCAGTATACCCTTCCCTTTCTGGGAGTCGGCAAGCAGTGACGACGCTATGGCTATCGAGGCGCGCCCGTCGATCTCGGCAAGAATGTCGGCGAAGGGGGTGTGGCCCCCTTCATCCTCCACAAGGTCGAGTGCGATGGTTATGACATGGCGTTCGATGAGCTGCCTCATCACGCTCTGGTCGGTGCATGCGGCTTTCAGCAGAGTCAGGAGCATCGCGCCGCGTCGCAGACAGCGGGCATCGGCGGGAGTCATGCGTGCCGGGTATATCACTATGTCGCATGCCAGGGTCTCGGCTCGGGAGGCTATCTCCACGCCGGTCCTTATGTATTTTGCATCGTCATAGTGTATTGGGGCAGCGGCCTTTTCCTGCATCTTCACCTTGAAGCCTCTGCGTGTCAGCTGTGCGGCTCCTTCCGGGGTGAGCGGAAATCGGCGTTCGGCGGGGTCCTCGCAGCGGGGGAGCCCGATGGTGAGCATGCGGCGGCGTGTGCCTGTCTCGCAAGGCTGTTCTACAGCGGTCGGGGTTGAGTCAGGATTCATGACTGTGTATGAGTTTCAGGAACCGGTCGACACTTTCGCTTATCTGCCCGGCACTTTCGAGCCGCGAGCTGTCGAAGGTCAGTTTTGCTTTTGAATAGTGCGGCAGTCTCCATTGCATCTGCCGTGTGATGAATGCGTCAAGTTCGCTGTCGGAGAGCGATGCTATGAGCGGCCTTTTGCTCCTTCCCTCCATGAGGCGGGTGAGGAGTGTGGCATGCGGGGCTACGAGATGTACGGTTATGCCCCGGGAGTTCATCACTTCCATATTGTCGCCGAAGCATGGAGTGCCGCCGCCGCAGGCCACGAGGGTGCCCGGATGGCTGCTGACATCTATCAGAGCCTGCCTCTCCATGGCTCGGAACGCCTCTTCGCCTCTGGTGGCGAATATGTCTCTGATGCTGCAGCCTGCCGTCTCCTCGATATAGTCGTCAAGGTCTATGAAGCGCACTCCTGTGCGCTCCGCTACAGCCCTGCCGAGTGTGGTCTTGCCGCAGCCCATGTATCCTATCAGGAAGGTGGTGGTCATGTCTGGTTATGGAATCTTTGGCGGGATTTGATGATCTGTATGTTTGGTGGGCATTCCGGGAGTGACGCCTCTTTCTGCAAAGGTAGCAAAAATGGGATTTTAACCATTTTTTTGAGCGGTGAAATTTTGTTAAATAGATGTGCAAAAATTGTTTAGTCCCCTTTTTGTGCGTACCTTTGTACACGAAAATTCTGAACGATAAAAGAGTAGGGTCTCGTAGCCGGCAGCGTCGAGATTCTAAATTTTTTTACGTTCGCAGTAGATATAATCTCTCACTAACATTATTACAAAAATAACATTACTACCATGGCAATAACTTATATGACCAAGGAAGGTTACAAGAAAAAAATGGAAGAGATCGCCTACCTCGAGTCAGTGGAGCGTCCGCGCATATCCGCGGCTATAGCCGAGGCCCGTGACAAGGGCGACCTTTCGGAGAACTCCGAGTATGACGCGGCCAAGGAGGCCCAGGGTATGCTCGAGATGAAGATCTCCCAGCTCAAGGATCTTGTGGCCAATTCACGCATAATAGACGAAAGCAATCTTAACACCGAGGAGGTGCAGATACTCAACCGTGTCAAGATCAAGAACCATACCAACGGGATGACTATGGAGTACACCATTGTGGCCGACTCCGAGGCCAACCTTAAGGAAAAGAAGATAGGCTCGTCGACCCCGATAGCTCAGGGTCTGCTCGGCCACAAGCTCGGCGAGCTTGTCGACATCAAGGTGCCTGCCGGAGTCATGAAGTTTGAAATCATAGAAATCAGCTTCTGAGGCATGGCAACGATATTTTCCAGGATAGCCGCCGGAGAGATCCCTTCCTATAAGGTGGCTGCCGATGACAAGCATTACGCATTTCTTGACATCAACCCGGTGGCCAGGGGACATGTGCTCGTGATCCCGCGCCGCGAGGTCGGCTATATATTCGATCTCAGCGAAGAGGAGTATACCGAGCTCACACTCTTTGCCCGCCGTGTTGCAAAGGCCATAGAGAAGGCTATCCCTTGCGAGAGGGTGGGTGTGGCTGTCGTGGGGCTTGAAGTGCCTCATACACATATCCATCTGCTCCCGATCAACAGTGAGGCCGACATGGATTTCTCTAAGAAACACAGTTTCCCGGCCGAGGAGATGCAGGCTATAGCCGATGCCATAGCAAAGGAATTTGAATAATACACAGGAGATATTTTGGACAGGGGGACCGGCATGCTTGGATAAGCTGTGGAAATGTCTATTTCCTATCTTATTGCAAGGTGTTCCGGTCCTCCTGCCGTGTCAGGGGAGGCGTCCCGCAACAAGGGGCCCTTTCTCAATAGAACTAACAAGCCATGTCTAACATAGGATGCTGGATAGAAGCGATGAGGCTACGCACATTGCCTGTGTCGCTCGCCGGAGTGATATATGCGGGAGCCCTCGGGGTGCTGTCGTTGAGGTTTGACATAGTGCCGTGGGGCATGTGTATGGCATTCGCCCTGCTTGCCCAGGTGGCATCGAATTTTGCCAACGAGTATTACGATTTTGCGGCCGGCCTTGACAAGGCGGGACGTGACGGCCCGCGCCGCGGTGTCACGGAAGGTGACATAACGCCGCAGGCCATGAAGCATGCAGCGTTCGGCACTCTCGGGGTCGCGTGCCTTATAGGCATAGCCCTCGTGGCTCTGTACGGGGAATGGTGGATGTATCTTGCCGGCGTGGTCACGGCCCTCGGGGTCATGGCCTACAGCACGGGCCCTTATCCACTGTCGCATCACGGTCTCGGAGAGGTGGCTGTAGTGTTCTTTTTCGGGATTGTGCCTGTGACTCTGACGTATATGCTCATGGGAGGTCCTTTCTCCTGGTGGCTGCTTGCCTCGTCAGTGGGTATCGGCATGATGGGCGCGAATGTGATCATCGTCAACAATTACCGTGACATGGAGGATGACCGGGCTGTGGGGAAGCGTACACTGGCTGTGCGCATAGGACGGCGAGGCATGTCGAGCCTGTATCTTGCCAACGGATTCATGGCTGTGATACTCACTCTTCCCGAGTGGGTGGCTGCGGCAAGAATTGGATGGCTGCTGCCGTGCCTGTATCTTGTGCTGCACGTGGTGCTGTATGTCAGGCTTGTGCGCGGCCGCGGCAAGGCTCTGAATCCATTGCTGGGCATGACCGCGTGCCTCATGATGCTTTATGCCATACTTTTCTCTCTTGCCGTGTGTCTGGGATGAATGGAGTCAGAACCTCATGCCCACTGCGGCTGTGAACGACAGGATGGTGTTGAAGTGGGTCATGTCGCCGGTGTTGTAGTTGAGAAATCCGTTGGCACGCATGGTGAATGCGGCGAAAAGTGCGCGGTGGTTGTAGACCGCCGCGAGATTGATGCGGAAATTGTTGGCGAGCTGGGTGCGCGCTTTGCGGTTCTCTTCGGAATTGAACAGCTGCCTGTAGCCTATGGCGGCCATGCCGGTGGCGTTTATGAGCCATCGGCGGGGCTTGAGCACCCAGTTGTAGGCATATCCACCCATGGCGCAGTAGCTGCGGTAGTCGAGGGAGTATAGATTGTTGTCAAGCGGTGAGTGCTCGAGCATTTCAGGGGGGAGTGCATTGAAGTTCATGCGCATGTGCTGCTCGGTGAAGTTGAAGCCCACGAGTGCCGTGCCGGCGTTGTGGAGCTGATACTTGGAGTAGCTGTAGGCCGCGGCCTGCGAGTAATGGTAGTTGTTGAAGAACCAGTATGCGTCAAATGTCTTTGATTCAGTGGAGCAGTCGGAGAACTTGTAGCGTATGTGGTGGCCGTCGTTGAAGTCGCCGAAACGTGTGAGTATCATGCCACCTGTGGAGGATACCGACTGATAGTTGATGGAAAAGCGCGAGCATGTGAAGTCGAAGCTGAAGGTGCGCCTGTTGGTAGGATCGGAGAAGAGCTTGTTGGTGTTCCACATGTATCCTACGCTGACAGCCATGAAGCTGAGCGAGAAACCGGCATCGCTGTAAAGATCGGAGTGCATGCTCACTTCGGTTTTGGGGAAGAACATCATGGAGGTCTCCATCCAGTTGTAGCTTTTCCCCTGAAGTTTCCAGTTTTTCCCTGTCCCTACCACGTAGTTGCGGTCGTAGGAGTTGAATGTGCGGTCACCCCAGTTGTACACATTTAGGCAGAAACGGGGAAACTTGGGATAACACACGTTGGGGTCATGGATGCGGAAACCGTTGTCGATGATCTGCTTTATCCAGTAGGTGCAGCCGACATTGTCGCAGCAGGTATCACATTTGGCTGTGTCCGCTTCAAGGGTCACGGACCCGCATGCCGCCATACGTGGGGCGACTGTAAGCAGCATGATTGATAATATCAGTAATACCCGGCTCATATTCAGTTGCAAAGTTACAATTTTTTTATGATATATCGGAGATGATATCATGGTCAGGGGAATAATGTACTAGTTTTTTGACAGATATTCCAAAGTGTATTGGCTGGGAATATACAGCTGTGGGACATGATTTAATCATGCACGTATTGTAAAATAATGTTAAATATTAGTACTATGTATTGCAAAGTACCATGGAAAGTGTTTAACTTTGCAATGCAAAACAATAATCATATGAGTTATGAACATTGATAACCTAAAATCACAGATGCGAAAAGGGATGCTTGAATTCTGCGTGCTTCTGATCCTCAAGCGTGGCGACGCATACGCTTCGGAGATGATAGCCCGCCTGAAGGAGGCTCATCTCATCGTGATGGAGGGTACTCTTTACCCTCTTCTCACAAGGCTCAAGAATGACGGGCTGCTCTCTTACCGCTGGGAGGAGTCCACGCAGGGCCCTCCCCGCAAGTACTATTCGATCACTCCGGTGGGACACCAGTTCCTGGAGCAGCTGCAGCAGTCATGGGACGAGATCGCAGCCTCGGTTTCAATTCTACAATCCGACTATACCAATAAATACCTACCGCAATGAAAAAGACATTTGACGTAAATATCAACGGCAAAATATTCCATATAGACGAGGATGCATATGAGCTTCTTCAGAATTACCTGTCACAGCTTCGGGAGGCGTTCCCGGGTGAAGAGGGGCAGGAGATAGTCTCCGACATAGAGTGCCGTATATCGGAGCATTTCGAGCAGCGTGTCGGGAGAGGCCCGCAGGTCATAGTGCTCGAGGATGTCAACAATGTGATCGGTGTGATGGGGCGTCCCGAGGAGATATCAGGAGAGGCTGAATTCGTTAACGACGCTCAGGCCGAGAGCCACCGTCCCGATCCCGCTCCATGGGGATCGTCGGCCCACGGTGCGGATGACGGTCAGCATGACTTTTCCGGAGCAGGCTCCGTTCCTCCTCCTCCGCTGCATAAGAAACTTTTCCGCGATGAACGCCACAAGGTGTTTGGCGGCGTGATAGCCGGTCTTGGGCAGTATCTTGGCTGGGATGTCACAGTGCTCAGGATTCTTACTGTCGTACTCACGTTGTCACTGTGCCGCTTCGATCTGTTCTGGGCAATGATCATGGTCTATCTCATATGCTGGATGGTGATACCTCCCGCCCGCACTCCGCGCCAGATACTCGAGATGCGCGGCGAGCCTGTGACTGTGGATAATGTGGGGCAGACTGTGATCGACAATACGGTCCCTCCGGCTGCTCCGGTGCCTTCAGGCAGCGGTTTCGCCAAATTCATCAACAATGTGTTCCTTATCGTCGGCAAGGTGATAGTGTGCATCCTTGGAATAGCCGGCGCGATAATCGCGGCCACCACCGGGATTGTGGGGCTTGTGATCATCGCAGGGATGTGCTGTCTCTTCTTCGGTGCAAGCGGTGCCTTGCTTGACGCCATGGACATATCGCTGTCGTCACCTTATCTTGAAGGGTGGGGGATTGCATTGGTGCTGTTTGCCGTAATGCTTCCTGCCATATGTCTGTGTTGGGCAGGATTCTCTTCGATGTTCCGCTCTCCAAAGATGTCGACGACCGGCATCATAGTCCTGATGGTAATAGAGGTGCTTATGATAGTCGGTGCCGTGGTCTTGCTCAATATAGGTGGTGAAACATTATTGCATATATGATCATGAAAAGAGTTCTTATATTTGTTTTGACTGTGCTTTCGGTCATGATAGCGGTGGCTGAAGAGCGTACCGTGCACATCAAAGGGCGCATCAGCGGGTTGCATGCGTCAAGTGGGATCGATGTGCTCTATGTCCCGGGCGAAGGCCCCGGACGTGTATCGGTGTCCGGTCCGGCCGACGAGATCCGGCTTGTGGATGTGAATATCAGCAAAAGTACCCTTAGGATAGGCACTGTGAACCGTAGGTTCTGGAGCCGGATTCTGAAACGTGACTGCATAAAGCATGTCAAGGTCACAGTCTACGCTCCGGCAGTAGGTGACATTTCAGTGAGCTCGGGTGCCGAGATAAAGGTCAGGAATCCATTGGCGATAGGTGGCGGGAATGTTAAACTTTCGGCTTCGTCAGGAGGCGAGATTGAACTGGATGGCGGTATGGTGTGCGGTAATTGCAGTGCCAATGCATCTTCAAGCGGTGATATAGAAGTGAAAGGATTCGAAGCTAAGAATCTGTCGATGAATGCAAGTTCGGGTGCCGATATCGAGTTTAAGGCTGTAAATGTCAGCTCCGTGAAAGCCAATGTGTCATCGGGGGCGAATATCACGGTGAAAGGTCGCGCCGACAGAGCCGACATGAACGCATCGTCAGGCGGTGATATAAAGATCAGGGAGCTTGTGTGCGGTAAGGTGCGCGAGAACAAATCGTCTGGCGGAAAGATAAAGCGTTAAGGTTTATTATAGTTTTTGTGTTACGATTGTAGGGGCGTATGTGTTATGTCCCTACGGTTGTTACACTCTTAAAATCAGAGGATATGTTTAATAGAACTATCACGTTTCTTATATTTATGCTGATGGTGCTGACAATTATGGCTCAGCAGCCGGCAACCGGCGATTCGATTGTGGCACAGGCTCTTGACGAGATTGTGGTGAGTGCTCCGAAAGTGATACGCAAGGCCGATATGGATGTGTTCTATCCGTCACGGACCGCAGTCAAAAACTCAAAGGATGGGATGCAGCTTCTGCGTAACCTTATGATACCGACTATGACAGTGAATGAGGTGCTCGGGTCGGTGACTTCGTCAAGCCAGGA
Organism: uncultured Duncaniella sp.; assembly: GCA_910588795.1. GTDB lineage: Bacteria > Bacteroidota > Bacteroidia > Bacteroidales > Muribaculaceae > Duncaniella. The sequence goes on from CAJURI010000040.1 coordinate 12,458, forward strand.
GGTGCAGGTGCGAATAAATGGGCGCGTCGCCACAGTGCAGCAGCTTCAGAGCCTGCTTCCCGAGACCATAAAAAGGGTTGAGTGGATTGAGAATCCCGGTTTGAGATACGGAAACGCTTATGCAGTGCTGAATTTCGTTGTGGTGAATCCTACGCTTGGTGGCTCGCTTATGACAAAGGGTATGCCGTCGCTCAACTGTGCATGGGGTGATTATTCAGGTTCACTGAAGCTTAATTCCGGTCGATCGCAGTGGGGTGCGACCGGCGGTTTCAAACTCACTAACAAGATCGGTTCCTACAGGGAATATCATGAGACATTCACAAAGCCCGACGGCGAATCAGTGACACGCACCGAAACCCCTCTCGGTGGGTATATGAATGACACTAATATATCCGGCAGGGTGGATTACAGTTACATCAAGCCTGACACGACAGTGATATGGGTTGACATCAGGCTGAGAAAGCGGTGGCCGAAAGCCACTATGACGGAAGGTGTAATGTCGCTTAGCTCGGGTGTCAGTGACATATACCTCAGGGAGTATCAGGGGGATAAAAGCTTGAATCCGAGTGTGTCGGCATATCTCGAACAGCATATAGGGCATAATCAGGTGATAGCTGTTGACGTAAACGGTTCGTACTATACCGGCAACTCTTTCCATGACTACATTGAGCAGAATACTGCCGGTGATGATGTGATCACTGATGTCAACACCTCGATAAAGGACAGAAACCAGGCTTATGGAGTGGAGACCAATTACATCAGGAACTGGAAGATGGCGCGTTTCACGTCAGGTGTGTCCTATACCGCCAATCGCAATCGTTCCACTTATGAGAATCTTGGCGGAGAGGTGTTTCATCACCGTCAGGACAAGGTGTACATTTTTGCCGAGTGTTTTAGGCGGATAAATAAAGTGTCTCTGACCGGAGGTATCGGTGCCCAGTACACATCATTCCACTTAAAGGAGACTGATCAGGGTAACAGTTCGTGGGACCTGCGTCCGCAGTTCACAGCTACTTACCGACTGAACAGTTCATCCCAGTTCAGGCTTAATTTCACCACATGGCAGACTGCCCCATCCTTGTCGCAGACAAATATAGCCCCTCATCAGATTGACGGTTTCCAATGGAGAGTGGGAAATGCCGATCTAAGGACCGTGTCGTCCTATAAAGTCAAATTGAATTATAATTTCACTCTGCCCAGGGTTATCGGATCATTGGGCGTTCAGGCATTGACAACCCCTGACGCGATAGCTCCGTATCTGCAATGGCACGATGACAGACTTGTCACCTCCTATGAAAACAGCAAGGGATCACAGTGTCTTCTGGTGTCGTTCTCTCCTCAGATCGAGGTGCTCCCCGGGTGGCTTTCGATAAGTGGCTCGCTGCAATATCGTGCCGAACGCTCCCGAGGCACAGGATATAAACTCTATAACCATAATTGGAGCGGGGATATAAATGCGATTGCCCAGCACTACGGTTTTATGTTCATGCTGCATTATCATAAAGCTGCCTCAGAGCTATCGGGTGAGACATTGTCGTGGGGTGAGACCTTTTCCATCGCATCATTGGGCTATAATTCCGATAAATGGGAGTTTACGGCAGGAGTGCTTAGTCCGTTCAATAAGTATGACAGAGGGTCTATATCTCTGAACAGGTACAATAAGAATGAGACTCACTATCGTGTGAACATCGCGCCTATGCCATTTCTGCAAGTGCGTTATAATATTCAGTGGGGCAGACAGAAGAAAGAGGCAAAGAAGCTTGTGAATGCCGATGCCGATATTGATCAGTCGTCAACCAAGGGCAGATGATGAGGCCCGTCGGGGGGACATCCGTTTTTGCTGATTTTTGCGTTATGGTTTCGAGAGATATGAGCGGTACTTTGTCGGATCGGATATTATCTCTAATGCCGCATTATATATGGGATTGCAGGGATTGGCTATTCGGAAATAGGTCGACTGCTCAAACAGGTCGCGTCCTATCAGACCTTTTACCACGGTGGCTATATAGTCGTAGGATGTGTCGAACTGCTCTTTATTGAACTCCACGCCATCTTTTTTGCCGGTCTCGGTAAGAGCCTGCATCATCTGCGGGGTGACGCTGAACTTGCTGACAAAGTCATCCTCTTTCTTGTATTTTTTCTTAAGTTCGGAGCGATGGCTGTCGACATAGTCGAGGGCGTAATGGTTGATGGAGCCTTTTGCAACAAGGTCGCGGTAATAATCGGTATAGTAGGTGGTGTCCAGCGGGACGAAGCGGTCAGGCATGATGCCTCCTCCTCCGTAGACGGGTCTGCCGAGGCGCAACGTATGGTATAGGAGCGAGTCGGGGAATGATATGGAGTCGGCGGAACTGAACTCACCAGACTGGTAGCGGTTGACCATATCCATGCGGTAGTCCTCGTCATCGCCGTCGGTGTAAGGCTTCTGTATGCATCGTCCGGACGGAGTGTGGTAACGTGACACCGTGAGCCGTATCATGGATCCGTCGGGGAACGGGAATGGCCTCTGGACAAGACCCTTGCCGAATGTGCGGCGTCCTACGATCACTGCGCGGTCATTGTCCTGCAGTGCGCCTGAAAGGATCTCGCTTGCCGATGCCGAGAACTGGTTGACCATCACTACTACACGTCCGTCGGGGAAGTCACCGTCTGCGGTGGCTTCATAGCGTGCCGAGCCGTTCTTGGGTGAGTCGGTGTAGACAATCAGATCCCCTTTGTTGAGGAATTTGTTGGCGATCTCGGTGGATGGGCGCAGATATCCGCCCCCATTGTCGGTGAGGTCGATGATGAGGTGCTTCATGCCGCGCTTGCGGAGCTTTTTCATGGCCTCGTTGACCTCGTCGGTTGTGGTGCCGGCGAAACGTGATATGGATATGAGCCCGATGCTGTCGTTGACCATATAGGTGGCGTCGATGCTGTAGAGGGGTATTTCGTCACGTTTCACGACAAATTCGATGGGCTTCGCTGTGCCTTTGCGTGTCACCATGAGGCGAGCCTCCGACCCGCGCGGTCCGCGCAGCACTTTGAGTATTTTGCTGTTGGGCATCTTTACCCCCGATATCACGGTGTCGTTGCATGAGAGTATGCGGTCGCCGGGGAGTATGCCGGCGCGCTCGCATGGGCCGCCTGACACAGACTCTATCACGTAGAGAGTGTCGTTGTTCATCTGGAAGCGGATCCCTATGCCTGAGAAGTTGCCGTTGAGAGGCTCGGTGAGCTCACGGGTCTCATCGGCGTTGGAGTATGTGGAGTGGGGATCGAGATCCTTGAGCATTGCTATTATTGCGTCCTCCACCACTTTTGTGGTGTCGATGGTGTCTACATAATAGCCGGCTATGATCTGCTCGGCAAAGGCGAGCTTGCGTTCGGGGGTGAGTCTTGCCACCTGAGCCTTGACGGTAGCGGTGACTGACAGCAGGATGATGAGTGTATATAGAATTTTTCTCATGGGAGATATTGTGATATGTCATGTCCATGCGATGCCAGTTCCCTGACCATGGATGACGATATGAAACTGAGTTCGGGAAGTGAGTATAGCAGCAGGGTCTCGATCCCTGATATGGAGCGGTTTATGTCGGCAAGGTTGCGTTCGTATTCAAAGTCGGCCACCGTGCGTACCCCCCGCAGCATCCATCCGGCACCCTCTTTCCGGCATGCGTCGACAGTGAGTCCGCAATAGGATATGACACTTATGGCCGGATTGTCTTCATATATCCGGGCTATGGTCCGGACCCTGTCCTCGACACTGTCGGCCGAGCATTTGTCGGGGTTGAACCCTACGGCTATTACGAGTCGGTCACATAGCGGCAAGGCGCGTTCCACGAGGGATGCATGCCCTATGGTGAAAGGGTTGAATGAGCCTGGGAAAAGAATTGTCATTGGTGCTGTGATTATTCCTGAGGTTCTTCGGAGTTGAGGTGTGAGTCATCCTCTATAACAAGGTTGTCGATTATGAAGTTCTGACGCTCCATGGTGTTTTTGCCCATGTAGAACTCGAGGAGCTCGTCGACGGCGTCCTCTTTGCGCAGCGTCACGCGGTCGACTCTCATGTCTGGGCCGATGAACTCGCGGAACTCTTCGGGGGAGATCTCACCGAGGCCTTTGAATCGGGTTATCTCGGCGTTGTCTCCGAGCTTGTTTATGGCCGCGATGCGTTCCTCGTCGGTGTAGCAGTAGTAGGTCTCCTCGTTGGCGGCACCTTTGCTGCGGCCGCCGCGCTTGGCTGTCTTGCTGTTGCGCACACGGAACAGGGGGGTCTGAAGCACATACAGGTGTCCTTTTTTGATCATGTCAGGGAAGAACTGGAGGAAGAAAGTGAGGAGCAGCAGACGTATGTGCATGCCGTCGACATCGGCATCGGTGGCGATTATGACATTGTTGTACCGCAGTCCGTCGATCCCTTCCTCGATGTTGAGTGCTGCCTGCAGGAGATTGAACTCGTCGTTCTCATACAGTATCTTGGCCGGGACGCCATAGGAGTTCTTGGGCTTGCCGCGGAGGGAGAACACCGCCTGGGTCTCCACATTGCGGATCTTGGTGATGGATCCGGCAGCCGAGTCGCCCTCGGTGATGAATATTGACGATGCCCGTTTCTTCTCCTCGTCACCCTTGGGATCGTTGAAGTGGACGCGGCAGTCAAGGAGCTTTTTGTTGTGGAGGTTCACCTTCTTGGCTTTCTCGCGGGCAAGTTTTGTGATGCCGGCCATCGCCTTGCGCTCACGTTCGCTTTCCTGTATTTTTTTCAGTATGACATCTGCTATGTCGGTGTTTCGGTGCAGATAGTTGTCAAGTTCAGTCTTAATGAAGTCCCCCACGAATTTCGCTACCGTCGGGCCTTCCGGGCCTACATCACGGCTGCCGAGCTTGGTCTTGGTCTGGGACTCGAACACAGGCTCCTCCACCTTGATGGATATTGCGGCGATCATGCCGTTACGTATGTCGGAATAGTCGAAATCGCGTTTGAAATACTCTTTCATGGTTCTTGACACGGCCTCTTTGAATGCAGTGAGGTGTGTGCCTCCCTGCGTGGTGTGCTGACCGTTGACAAACGAGTAGTATTCCTCCCCGCGCTGATTGGCATGGGTAACGGTGATCTCGATGTCGTCCCCTTTGAGATGTATGGGGGCATAGAGCGGCTCTACGCTCATATTGTCGCGCAGAAGGTCGAGAAGACCTCCGCGTGATATGAACCGCTTGCCGTTGAACACTATGGCAAGCCCGGTGTTGAGATAGGTGTAGTTCTTGACGAGAGGATCGATGTACTTTTCCTGGAACTGGAAATCACGGAATATCGATACATCGGGTGTGAACCTCACGAGTGTGCCGTCGGGATCATCGGTGCTCTCAAGCTGGCTCTCCTCAATGATTTCGCCCCTGCAGTATCTGACGCTCTTGGCCTGTCCGTCACGCACGCTCCGTATGAAGAATTCGGTCGACAGTGCGTTTACAGCCTTGATGCCGACTCCGTTCAGACCGACTGATTTCTTGAATGCCTTGGAGTCATATTTGGCTCCGGTATTCATTTTTGACGAGACATCGACGACCTTTCCCAATGGGATGCCGCGTCCATAGTCGCGCACGGTCACAGTCTCACCTTCCACATCGAGAGTGATCTGCTTGCCGTAGCCCATCATGAATTCGTCGATACCGTTGTCGAGCACTTCTTTGATGAGCACATATATGCCGTCATCGAAGTTGGAACCGTCGCCGAGCTTGCCTATGTACATGCCGGGGCGGCGGCGTATATGTTCCTTCCAGTCGAGTGTGCGTATCTCGTCCTCACTGTAGCCGGTCACCTCCGCTTCAGCTTCGGTTGTGCTGCCGAGGTCATTGTCTGTGCCGGTATCCTCAGGCGCGGTGAATAAATCGTCGTTGTTGAAAGTATCCTCAGTCATAGTACGCAAAGGTACTGATTTTTTCGCAGAAAGGAAAATAAGAGGTCGTACAAATGTACAACCTCCGGAATGGCGATGCCGTTTATTCCTTACCGGTGTCCTCCCAAAGGTACATACGGTCCGACGGCCTTATCTTGCGGGGCACTTTCAGTGAGAAGCTGTCACCTTTGCGCACTGCCTTTACCGGGTCATATTCAAGCCGCAGCTCGTCGGCTGTCATTATGATCGCGCCGGTGTCGGTGCCTGTTATCACGATCTCGTCACCAGGATGCAGCTCTCCCGCCTCCATGAGGAATTCTCCCACTCCGAGTTTTGGGAAGTAGCGTACGCCCTTGGCTATGTATCGCTTCACCTTTGTGGCGGACGAACCGTATTTCGAGGACCATTCTCCGAGGCGTTGACCAAGATAGTAGCCGTTCCAGAATCCGCGGTTGAACACACGAGAGAGGGATTCGTCCCACCGGGCGATCTTGTCGTCGGAGAACGATCCGTCACATATGGCACGGATGGCTTCGGAATAGGCTCTTACTGTGACGGCGACGTATTCGGGGCCGCGGGCTCTGCCTTCGATCTTGAACACGCTTACCCCTGCGTCGATCATCTTGTTGAGAAAATGGATTGTCTTGAGATCCTTGGGCGACATTATGTACTTGTTCTCGATCTCAAGCTGGTCGCCGGTCTCGAGGTCGGTGACACTGTATCCTCGGCGGCATATCTGTGTGCAGGCTCCGCGGTTTGCACTTGAATTCATCTCGTGCAGGCTCAGATAGCATTTGCCCGACACTGCCATGCACAAAGCTCCGTGGCAGAACATCTCGAGTCGTATCTTCTCGCCGCGTGGCCCGCAGATGTTCTCTTCGTCAATGGCGCGGCGTATCGCCGACACCTGTTCGAGCGACAGTTCGCGGGCCAGCACCATAACGTCGGCCCATTGTGCGTAGAAGCGCACGGCCTCGATATTGCTGACATTGACCTGAGTGGATATGTGTACTTCCACACCTATGCTGCGGGCATAGCTTATGGCGGCTATGTCACTCGCTATGATTGCCGATATGCCGCTCTCCTTTACGGCGTCGATCACCGAGTGGCATTTCTCTATTTCATTGTCGTAGATTATGGTGTTGACGGTGAGATAGGTCTTGACACCGGCTTCGTCACATATCGATGCTATGCGCCTCAGGTCATCGATGGTGAAGTTGACCGATGAGCGGGCGCGCATGTTGAGCCCTTCAACGCCGAAATACACGGCATCGGCTCCGGCTTCGATAGCAGCATGAAGTGACTCGTAGCACCCTACGGGTGCCATTATCTCGAAATCTTTGCGGTCCATTGCTGTGCGGATGTTATCGTGTTGTCCTTCCGGGATATGCTTCAAGGGCGGCGGCGAGCACCTTCATCGCCTTGGCGAGCTCCTCTTTCTCAAGCACATATGCCATGCGCACTTCGTCCTTCCCCATTCCGGGCGTGGTGTAGAAGCCTGAGGCGGGAGCCATGAACACAGTCTCCCCGTCGAGGCTGAAATCGCTAAGGCACCATTGGCAGAAGCGGTCGGCATCGTCGACAGGCAGCTTTACCACGGTGTAGAATGCTCCCATCGGGATGGGGGTGTAGCAGCCCGGAATCTTGTTGAGCTGGTCGATGAGGAATTTTCTGCGCTCCACATATTCGTTGTATGTGGCGAGCATGTATTCGGGTGATGTGTCTATTGACGCCTCTGCGACTATCTGTCCCAGAAGAGGAGGGCTGAGGCGTGCCTGACAGAATTTCATGACATTCTTTTTCAGCTCGGGGTGCTTCGTGATGAGTGCCCCGATGCGGATGCCGCATTCGTTGTAGCGTTTCGACACGGAGTCGACGAGTACTACCTGCTCCTCTATGCCCGGGAGATGGAATGCCGAGATGTAGGGCGCGCCTGTGTAGCAGAATTCGCGGTACACTTCATCAGAGAAGAGAAACAGGTCATATTTCTTCACCAGATCGCGTATCTGCAGCATCTCCTTCATTGTGTAGAGATAGCCGGTGGGGTTGTTGGGGTTGCATATGAGTATCCCTTTGGTGCGTGGGGTGATCAGCTCCTCGAATTTGTCAACGTTGGGCAGAGAGAATCCTTCGTCGATGGTCGAGGGCACAGTCACGATCTTTGCGCCTGCCGATATGGCGAATGCCATGTAGTTGGCATAGGCCGGCTCGGGGACAATGATCTCGTCGCCGGGATCGAGGCATGCCATGAATGCGAACAGCACTGCTTCGGAACCTCCGGTGGTCACGATTATGTCGTCGACATCCACATCGATGTTGAAACGCTTGTAATATTCCTTAAGCTTCTTGCGCAGCGAGGGAAGTCCGTCCGAAGGGCTGTATTCGAGCACCTTGCGGTCGATGGTCTTGAGCGCGGCAAGTCCCTCGGGTGAGGTAGGGACATCGGGCTGTCCGATGTTGAGATGATAGACCTTGGTGCCGCGGGCCTTTGCGGCGTTGGCAAGAGGTGCTAAACGGCGTATTGGTGATGCGGGCATCAGTGTCCCGCGTTCGGATACTTTTGGCATGTGTCGTTTCAGCCGCCGGCTGAGGGGTTTAGTGGGTTATATTGTCGTTTGTCGTATGTGACCGTTGGCAGAGGTCCGCGTAATGCTTTGTCAGCTTACATCAAAGAGCCGCTGGCGCAGGGTGAGGAGTATCTCTTTGTCGATCTCGGTCAGGGATATGTCTCGGCGAGCCATCACTTTGGATGCTGTCTCGAAGAATGCGTCCATGTCCATGTCGTGCATGCCGGCTGTAGAGCCTTGTGTGAAGGATGGGAGATATGTGCGGGGGAATCCGGGCCCATAGAAATTCACCCCCACGCCGACCATGGTGGCGGTGTTGAACATCGTGTTGATCCCTGCCTTGGAGTGGTCGCCCATGATAAGTCCGCAGAACTGCAGGCCGGTCTTGATGAAGCGGTCCTCGGCTATGCTCCATAGCTTTATAGAGCCGTAGGTATTCTTGAGGTTGGATGCCGTGCATCCTGCGCCGAGGTTGCACCATTCGCCTATCACGGCGTTGCCGAGAAATCCGTCGTGGGCCTTGTTGGAGTAGCCTGTCATTACCACATTGTTGAGCTCGCCGCCCACTTTGCAGTGCGGGCCGAGTGTGGTGGCTCCGTAGATCTTGGCCCCCATGTTGATAACCGAGTGCTCGCACAGTGCTATGGGGCCTCTCAGGCATGCGCCCTCCATTATCTCGGCATGACGCCCGATATATACCGGACCTTTCGCTACATTGATTATGGCTCCTTCCACTACAGCTCCTTCCTCGATGAACAGGTTGGCGGGGTCCCCTATGAGACGGCAGCTGTCGCTGAGCTGCTGTGATCTGCGGTCTGCGGTCAGGGCTGTGAAGTCACGGCGCAGTGCCTCGTCGTTGAGCATGAATATCTCCCATATGCGGTTGATGGCGAGCGGAGAGCCGTTGTAGCATATCTTGTCGCCTTCACCGTTGCCGCGGTATGCTATGGTTGTGCCGTCGCCCGTTATGAGCGATTCTTCGGGCCGGAGCGCGAGTATCGCATCCACGAGTTCCGGATCAGGACATATGTTGGCGGCTATATGGGTGTCGTCACCGTCGGGTGAGAGGGTCAAGGGGTATTTTATGCTCAGATAATCCTGGGTCTCGAACGAGTATGTGCCCTCGATGGCGCGTTGCCATTTTTCCAGCATAGTGGTTATGCCGAACCGTATCATGGCCACCGGGCGGGTGTAGGTGAGCGGGAGCAGCTCCTGGCGTGCTTTTATAGGATCGAATAGTATGATGTTGCGCATGTTTGTTATACTGCCTGCAGCTTTGGTTTAAAGGGTTATCAGGGATGTGATTGTCAACATTGTATGCTTTAGGTTGCAAAAGTACAAAAAATCACCCGAATACTGGCATATTGCTATGGAAATATTCGGGCGCATGGATTATGGCTTGTGTCCATGGGATGCCCCACGGTTATTTATGTATCCGGACGAGGCGCACATCCTTCAGGAAAATGTCGGCTGTGGCACTGTCGATGTCGGTAGCCTTGGATGTGTAGGATATGGTGGAGTCAGAGATGTATATGTCATGCACACAGTCGAGTCCTTCTATGCCTGATGCGGCTATGCCGGTGCTGCATCCGCGGCATATGATATCACTGATGTGTATGTCCTTGAATTCCGGCACTTTCTCTATTTTGAGCGGTGCGGACACATCGCTGTCCTTGGAGCCTGCTGGCCTGTCGGCATATGTGCACTCGAATATTACAGCCTCGTTCACTATGTCGGCCATCACTATGCCGGAGATGTATATGTCGGAGGTTTTTCCGCCACGTCCTATGGCACTCTTGAAGCGCAGTCCGGTGTCAGTCCCCGAGAAACGGCACCCGCGCACCACGACACGTTCCATGCCGCAGATGTCCTCGCTTCCTATTACGAATCCGCCGTGGGCATGGTACACAGTGTTGTCCTGTATGAGTATATCCTTCACACCGTTTATGTCGGTGCCTTTCTTGGCGTCGCCGCTTTTAAGGCATATGCCGTCATCACCGGCGTCGACGGTGGAATTTACCACCAGGGCCTGATGACAGTCGCTCAGGTCGATGGCGTCACCGTTTTGCGCGTTCCACGGGCACCTCACTGTGATGCCGTCGATGATGATGTTGCGGCTGTTGAACGGATGTACATGAAATTTCGGCGCGTTCTGGAATGTGACGCCTGTCAGGAGGATGTTCTCGCAATGGTTGACCCGGAACAGGTCGTTGCGCATTTTCTCCTGCTTTTCAGGTGTCGATGCAATGTCGGGATATCCTGATTTCATCTCCCATGGATACCACAGCGAGCCGCCCTGACGTTCGGTGCCACCCATTTTCTTGAAGTTTTTCCATTCGGTGTCACTGACTTTGCCGCGTTTCACGGGACGCCATTGCGCGCCGTTCCCGTCAATTATACCGGATCCTGATATGCCGATGTTGCTGCAGCGCATGGCCGAGATGCAGGCTTTTACCCTTGATGCTTTCGGTGATGGATCGATATATAGCTCCTTGTCGGGCGAGAAGTAAAGTATCGCGTTCCTGTCGAGCTGCAGGTTGATGTTGTCCTTTAGCTCGATGGGGCCGGTGAGCCATACTCCCGCAGGGATCCTGACATAGCCCCCTCCGAGGGCGGCGAGCGAATCGATGGTCTGCTGGATGGCGGCTGTGCACAGGGTTATGCCGTCGCCCACAGCTCCGTGGGCGGTGATGGACGCAGTGCGCTCGGGAAAGGATATCGGGCTGACAGGTTTTACAGCCACAGGGAGGTCGGTGTAGTAACCGGAATAGTCCTGTGACCATCCTGTGAGCGGGCCTGCAAGCAGCAATGCCAGTGTTAAGATAATTGATGGGATTTTCATGCGGAATTTATAATGTTCCTTAATTCCGCAACACTATAATTTAACTTTATTTATAAGTTCCTGAGCAACA
>CAJURI010000041.1 GCA_910588795.1 uncultured Duncaniella sp.
ACCGAGTCTGTCGGATATTCGGTTAGCCCTGCCACGGAACTACGCCGCTGCTCCAAAAAATTGGCTAAAAAAAGCTGTTAAAAGCATTGCCGGCATCAACATTCTCAACCGCGAGGTTGTTAGTATAATCGGAAGGTCGAATCTCCCCCCGGACCAGACTGGGCACCTCACTGCCCCACACATATGTCAATCCGGCTCTCCTATCCGACCAGCCACGTATTCAACAAAAAAGCAAAAAATTTCTGTAACAACTAACTGTAATCACGATGAAAAAAGTCTTAATCGCCGCCGCATTAGCCGGTTGTGCTCTTACCGTCGGCGCTCAGAATGTCATCGAGCGACCAACTTTCCTCAGTAACTGGACTATCGGCCTTGACGCCGGTCTCACCACACCGCTGAAGGGACATTCATTCTTCCAGAATATGCGTAGCCAGTATGGCATACATGTCGCAAAGCAGATCACACCTGTACTGGGACTTGGCATCGAGGGAGCCTGGGGTGTCAACACCACACCGAGCCCCACAGCTTTTGACACCCAGTACATCGGGGCTTTCGGAACTGTAAACATGAACAACCTCTTCGGCGGATTCCAGTGTGAGCCACGAAGGGCATGGGTAGACGCAGTTCTCGGCATCGGCTGGGGCCACGCTTTCTTCCCTGGCGCACATGACCAGAACTGGATCGCCGCCAAGACAGGTGCGGCAATCAATTTCGCCGTTACCGACAATTTCAGCATCGCTGTAAAGCCTGATGTACTGTGGAACATCTCCGGTCAAGGCGAGAAAACACAGTTCAACGCCAAGCGGGCCTGCTTTGAACTCATGGTAGGATTCAACTACAACTTCGGTCCCGGCTTCCAGTGCGTGACATGTCCTCCCGACAACTCCGCCGAGATTGCAGCCCTCAACGATCAGGTCAATACCCTGCGTGCAGGTGTAGTAGCCGCCGCTGACGACCTCGCCGCCTCTCAGGCCGAGAACGCAGCTCTCGCAGCAGCTCTCGCAGCAGCACAGAACCAGCCCGCCAAGGTAGTCGCCGACACTACTTTCAACAGCGTACGCTTCGTGTTCTTCAAGATCGGATCAAGCAAAGTCACTGCCGACCAGCTTCCCAATGTGGTCATGATCGCCGACTACATGAAGCATAATCCCAAATCGACAGTCGTAATCAAGGGGTATGCATCACAGGACGGCCCCAAGGATCTTAACGAACGCCTCGCACGTGCACGTGCCGAATCAGTTAAGGACCTCCTCATCCGCAAGTATGGCATCAAGGCTTCACGCATCCAGGCTGAAGGACAGGGTATCGGACACATGTTCAAAGAAGAGAGCTGGAACCGAGTATCCATCTGTACTCTTGACGAATAGAATTCCGTGATACATCAAAAAACACACACGACTGCTGCATGACCACACAGGCAGAACTTAGGAAGATAACAGTAGAGCCTAAGGTCATAGCATAACAACCCACATAACAAAAACGGACACCTGTTGTCACTGACGGTAACACGTCATAACGACAACAGGTGTCCTGTATTTATTCATGTTCTTCTGAAGCCTGCGGCACCAGAGCCTTGTCTGTCATCTTGACAGAGTCTCGTCACGCTCGAATATCTGTGACGCTATGGTGTCGGCAGTGTGGATCAGAGGAAGCAGAGGCGAATTCGCTATGGACTGACGGTAACTCTTGTCCTGCTCTATCGAGGAAGTATCCACCGCCCACGGTCCCATGTGCCAGCGTATGGCACATATCTCATCGTCCTCAAGGTCAAGCCCCATGCGCAGAAGCATCACCACAGACTTCTCTCCGTGCCCTATGGGCATGTGGGAATAACTGACCTCATATTCCTGGGTCTCCTCCCACACACCTATCTCGTTCTTGCGCTTGCGTGTGACAAGATTGTATATGTCGGCCTTGCACACGTCATGAAGCAGAGACGCTATGACCACAGCATCGGCAGGAAGCTTTTTCTCAAGGTCAGGACGACGCTTTATGATACCCTCGCGGAGCATCATTGCGGCATCGTACACATTGAGAGAGTGCTCCACAAGCCCTCCGGGATGATTGAAATGATTGCGGGCCGACGCAGGTGCGTCAAAAAAGCCGTAAGATTCAAGATCCTCTATAACGTATTCGATATTCTCGCGGCCGGTGGAGCGCAGCAGTTCGCAGAATCGTTGCTTGTTGTCTTCGGATTGTGACATGATCGGTATTTACTGTTCTTATTTTCTCTTATAGGTGACCTCGCACCGCGGCAGCCCTGCCGATATCAGCGAGTCAACCCTGGCAGGGGTAGCCTCGCCTATCTTATAAGGGAGAGAGACTATCTCCGTGACCACGGCATCGGGGATAATGGCTTTTAGCAATTCCTCAGGCGACGGGGCCTGGCTCAAGTCATGATACTCCGAATATGTGTAGCGTATGAAGCGTGTGTCGGGACTTATTCCCCTGCGGTCAAGCAGCCATCCGTCCCTGAGCACAACAGGCATGGATGCCCCGGTGATATCACCAGGCGACGGATAGGACACAAGTTTGCCGTCGACAGGATTGACTGTCACCGGCACATATGAATCGACATCACATGATGTGCGGTAGATGCGTGCATTGGGAATCGCCTGAGGACCGGGATTGTTCATGTAAGCTCCGAACCCTTCCGGCCCCTGCATGGACACAGGTGGCACCACGGATGCGGCATTCCCTCCGGCAGTGCGGCATGACACAGCTCCGCCAAGCAGCATGGCTGCGGAGAGAGACATGATGAGTGTGGATTTTTTCTTCATTTCAGCGGTTTTATTGAAATTGCATATCCGCCACCGGCAAGAGCGTTAAGTGTGAGCTTGCTTTTTGATGTGACGGTCTTATGTGTTATATTATAACGTTGCTGACCATCCACAGTGTTCGCGTCGGGAGCCTCGGCATAGATGGTGGCGTCATATTTTCTTCCGGGATCAAGGAACGAGAGCGATATGGTGCTCTTGCGGTCGGCAGTGCCGGCTGTAGAGCCTACATACCATTCGTCGGAATTCTTGTCCTTGCGCGCCACGGTGACATACTCCATGGGCTCAGCCTCAAGATACACCGAACGCTCCCACTCCACAGGCACATCCTTTATGAACTGGAACGCGTCAAGATGCTGCTCATAATGCTCCGGAAGGTCGGCCGCCATCTGCAATGGAGAATACATGGTCACATATAGGGCGAGCTGTCCTGGGATAGTCGATGCTATCCTGCTGTTGTTGCCGGGAGTGAATTTCGACAGGTCAAACTCAAATATGCCGGGAGTATAGTCCATAGGGCCTCCCTGAAGACGCGTGAACGGCAGGATGGATGTGTGCCACTTGTCATTGCCGCCCATAGCCTGATACTCGGTGCCGCGTGCGCTCTCATTGCCGATCCAGTTGGGATAGGTGCGTGCCACGCCTGTGGGGCGCGATGCCTCATGGGCATTCACCATTATCTTGTTTTCGGCCGCCTTCTGTATGGCATACAGATAATGGTTGTTGAGCCACTGTGAGTAATGATACTCGCCGCGCGGTATGATGTTGCCCACATATCCGCTCTTCACTGAATTATACCCGTTGTCGGCCATGAGCTTGTAAGCCTTGTCGAGATGCCGCTCATAGTTGCGCACCGAGCCTGATGTCTCGTGATGCATCATCAGTCTCACACCCTTGGAATGAGCATAGTCATTCAGGGCCTTGAAATCAAAGTCGGGATAGGGGGTCACGAAATCAAACACATAGTCCTTGGATTGCCCGAACCAGTCCTCCCAGCCCTCGTTCCATCCTTCCACAAGTACCTGGTCAAACCCATGCTCGGCAGCGAAATCGATGTATCGCTTCACCTTCTCATTGTTTGCGCCGTGGCGTCCGTTTGGCCTGGTTTTGGAATAATCGGTCTCGCCGAGCTTTACGGAGAACACATCGTCGGTATAGTTCCATGAACTCTTGCCGGTGATCATCTCCCACCACACACCTATGTACTTCACAGGCTTGATCCATGAGGTGTCCTCGATCTTTGAAGGCTCGTTGAGATTGTAGGCTATGCGCGATGCAAGTATGTCGCGAGCGTCATCAGTGATGATCACCGTACGCCATGGAGTGGCACATGGGGTCTGCATATACCCTTTGCGGCCCTGATTGTCGGGCGTGAGCCATGATGTGAACGTCATGGTGGTGTCATTTAGGTTGAGATGCATTGTGGGGTAGTCGATGCATGCGGCCTCATGGATGTTGAGATATATGCCGTCGTCGGTCTTAAGCTGCAGCGATGTCTGCACTCCGGTAGGCGAGAATGTAGTGGTCGACGCATTGTCGGGGTTGACTTTTGACGGGAATAATCCGCGTATCTCGCTCAGACGTGACTTGGTATAATTATACTCCTGCGTATCGTAGTCACCGGGGATCCAGTAGGCCCAATGGTCATCTGTCATGGCAAACTGGCTCTTCTCCTCCTTTATCACGAAGTAATTAAGATGAGGCTGTGCCGGAAAGTCGTAACGGAAAGCTATGCCGTCGTCAAAGACACGGAATTCGATGTTCATCACACGGTCAAACTCCGGCTGCCTCAGCTCGACAGTCATGCCGTTGTATCGATTCAGGATCTCTGCCTCCTCACCCCACACCGGAGTCCATGTTTCGGACACGGAGTCACGCAAAGTCTTTACAATATCGAATCCGGAATTCAGCAGGAGGGCATTTGCGGCGGCCTTCTCCCCCTGACTGCTGAAAGTGTTGCGGCCGTTCTCGCTGTAAAGTTCCAGTCCGAGACACGACGGTGCTATGACCTGCCTCCCTTTGAAGTCGACGGTGTAAAAAGGCCGGCCATTTTCCAGATCAAACGACAGACGGATATCTCCGTCGGGTGAAGTGACAGTCTCGGCACCTGTCATAGGAGCCGTAAAAGCAATGGAAAGTGTAGCTGTAAGTAATAATTCTCTAATCATGGTAAGTATGTGTATGTGAAGAAAGTGCAAATATACGATTTTTCTTCTATTATTTTACCATCTTACTGACAATACGTTTTATTGAGTCAGCATAGGATTAGCCTGTATGGCGGCTGTCGGTATGGGAATGGTGTAACGGCTGTCGCCTTGTTCGAGCACATGCACTTCGTTGCCGAACTTCCGCTCAATGCGCGGCATGGTGGTGCGGCGCAAGTCAAACCATCTGTGCCCCTCGAAAGCAAGCTCCCTTCCTCTCTCGTCATATATCTCTGCGAGCAGGGCTTCGGGCGAAAGGCCTCTGACATATGACTCCTTGGCGGCATATCCGGCCGGGGTATAACGCGCCGACTGGAGTTGGAGCAGATAATCGGCAGCCTCGCCGTACTCATGAGCATTCCACGCGCTCTCCGCCGCATTGAGGATTATCTCACCTACACGAAGAGTGCAGGAATATGTGTTGCTGCCCCCTTTCCTGACACGGGCACCGGAGGACGAGGATGTGTCATAATAGGCGTCACGACGCAGATCGTCATTTCCGTACATGCCGAGAAAATCACTGTTAACCCTCATGGCTCTGGCGTAATTATTGGTAAGCACATCCTCAAGAGCCACGATGTTCTCTACGGAAGTGTACACGTTAGGCAGTTCCGATGTCATGTCGGCAAGATTGTCATTTACAGCCAGGACCCTCTTGGCCGCGGCAAGGCTTTCGTCCCACTTGCCCATGTAAAGATACACTCTCGAGCGAAGCGCATCGACACTCAGCTTATTGAATCGGTAATTGTAGCCGGTTTCCCAGCTGTCGACATTGAGATATGTCTCAGCGGTGTCGATATCATCTGTCACCGACTTGTATATGTCGCCGAGCATGGAGCGTCCGAGCAATGTCTCCACATCACTGCTGAGCTTGAGCGGCACAGCCTTGGTGGTAGCAGGATCGCACTTGGTGTAAGCCGGTGCATGAAGGTTGGCAAGCACAAAATGCATATAGGCCCTGAGCATATAGGCTTCGCCTACCATCTGTCTGATCTCCGCATTGGAGCCGCCTGTCATCGCCGCTTCCGACTCTATCACGTAGTTGGCGATGAAGAGGACGTGATAGAAACTGCGCCATGAGAAGGTGGCGGTATTTGCGTTCGCGCCATTATCCTTCCAGGCCCATATGTCGAAATAGGATTCTATGTCGTACTCCGACATTGACGGGTCAAGCGACACCTCGTCGCTGCGGAACGAAGCCAGACCACGATCGGACGGCACATAGGAATAAGCCTGTGTGACAAGAGCGCGGAAATCTTCGGCTGTGGTGGGAATCACCTTGCCTACGGGCTTTATGTCCAGATATTTGTCGCAGGAGCTCAGAACGACCGTGAGTGCTGCAATCAGTGTATATAGAAGTGTTTTGTTCATAGATTCTCAGAATTTTACGTTAAGACTCAGGGTGTACGTTTTGGGTATCGGCTGGGCAAACGGGTTGCCCATAGTCTCCGGATCAAGGGAATTCCTGTAGCTTGATCCGAACACCCATAGGTTTCTTGCCTCGAATGCCAGAGTGAGAACACTCATGCGCAACGGCGAGAGAAGACGCGGAGGGACATTATAGGCAAGCCTCAGTGACTGCATGCGGAAATAATTGGTCTTTTTAACCCATATGTCAAGCAAAGCGTCAGGCTGGAAATCATCGAGATACATATATTCACCCAGACGGTGGAACGTGTTCCATGCATCGGGGATAAGTCCCGGCAGCATGGCCCCCTTGTTGTCGGACGTCCATCTGTCAAGTATGTCACGGTTGACATTCATGCCTCGGTCAAACTGTGTGGCACTGTAGGAGGGCTGCACACGGGTGTACATGCCGAGATTGAATGCGAAATTGACTGTGAGATCAAAATTGCGGTACGAGAAATTGTTGATGAATCCTCCGGTCCATAGAGGATCGCCCGAACCTATGTAGGTATAGAGGTCGCGCTGCTCCTCCGGAGTAAGGGTTGAACCTCCGTACTCGTTCAGCCTGAAGAACTCCTGCATGGTCACTGTCTCACCCTGCTTGTTGACAAACAGCGGATATCCGTCATCATCAAAGCCGGCCGTCTTGTAGGCGAATATGGCATTCACCGGGTAACCCTCCCGGCTCGGGGTGGTCTGATTGGCGGGCACAGTCTCCTGAAGGACCGTGTTCTCATTATAAGCGAGATTGAGATTTGTGGTCCAGCGGAAATCGCGTGTGGCTATATTGCGAGTGGCAAGTCCGAGCTCAAAGCCCTGGTTGCGCATGCTCGCCCAATTGACCATATATGACATGAACCCGGTCTCGAGCGGAAGCATCTTGAGGGCGATCAGGTCATTGCCTTTACGGTGGTAGTAGTCACCGGTAAGCGTCACGGCATTGTCGGCGATCGATATGTCAAATCCGGCATTGGTGGTATAGGTCTTTTCCCATCGCAGACGGCGGTTGGGAGCCGATCCGAGAATTATGACATCCTCAGTGACACCGGGAAGGATGGATGTATTGTTGAAATTGCCCACGACAAATGACGAGGTGTTCTTATCGATATTACCTTGCACACCGAATGATGCACGCAAGGCGAGATTGTTCACGAATGTTGACTCACGCAGCCACGGCTCGTCGCTCACACGCCACAGACCGCTGAATGAGTAAAGCGGAAGGAAACGGTATTTCTTGGCTACGCCGTAAAGGTCGCTGCCGTCAAAGCGGACACTCGAACCGAGTGTGTAACGGTTCATAAGCGTGTATGAGCCCGTGGCGAAGAATGAGGCATAGGCATTCTCGCTGACACTCTCGGAATGCAGGGGATAGCGTTTGGCCCAGTCTTCATTAGGGAACATCACCGGCTTGTTCATCAGCGTCTTGGGATCATACCCGTAGGCTGTGCTCGAGAAGTAGTCATACCAGGTCTTGCGAAGCTCGGTGCCGAGCATTACTTCAAGCTCGTGCCTGTCGGCAAACCTGTCACTGTATTCGAGCTGAGCTTTCCATGTGAGCTGCTTATTGGTGGACTTGTTCTGTATATGGCGGCCTCCGTCAGGCAGGAACGTAACGTAGTCACCCTTGTCTTTGTCATATATCTCAGTGTTATAGAACTCCTTGCGCATTACGTATGTGTCGGGCGACGCATAGCTCTGGGTCTCGGAGTTGTCGAGCTGGAAACCGATCTGCGTGTAGGCCTTCAGATAATCCGTGAAGCGCAGGCTCGCATCAAGGAGAGCCGTCACGCCTGTGGTAGACTGCTCGCGGCTTGTATTGGCGCGCTCCTCAAATATGTTGAACTCCTGGACTCCGTTGCCTCTGCCCTGGATGTCAGTGTCATACACATAATCACCATTCTCGTCAAACGGTTTCTGATAGGGATTGGCACGACGCGAATAATACACGGGGTTGGAGAATCCGTCACTGTCGGTGATGTAGGAATTGTTCTTGCGATGGTTGACGAAAAGGGATGCCCCCACCTTGAAACGGCGCGACACATTGTAGTTGGTCTTGAGCGTAAGGCTCAGACGGTTCATGTCCACACCGGTCACGTTACCGTTCTCTTCCTGAAATCCAAGCGATGTATAATATGTGGCGCGGTCGTTTCCTCCCGAGAGGCTCAGATTGTACTCCTGATTGAAGGTGTCACGGAACAGGATGTCATTCCAGTCGGTGTTTATGCCGCGGAGAGCATTTATCCGGTTCTGCACATCGGCCGGAAGGGCGTTCCACCCGTCCGACTTGAACAGCTGCATCATACCGGCGGCATTGAGTATGCGCGACACTCCGCCCTTATCCTCCCTGTAAGTGTAATCAGTGCCGAGAAGAGCGAGTTCCAGATCGACTTTTTCGCTGGAGGTGAGCAGATTCAGGCGGTCGATATCAGGACGCGGAGAATATGTGAGGCGTGTGGAGAAACTTATCTCCGGAGCACCTGAATGGCCTTTTTTGGTTGTCACGACAATGACACCATTGGCGGCGCGCGCTCCGTATATTGCTGTCGCAGCAGCATCCTTCAGGACTGTTATACTCTCGATATCGGCAGGGTTCAGTCCGGCGATGGAGGACTGGTACAGGTTGTCGATATCCTTAAGTTCATCAAGCGAGGGAACCTCGGTGCCGTTTACAGGTATGCCGTCAATCACCCACAAAGGATCCTGGGTGCCGTTGAGCGATGATGTGCCACGGATACGGATCTTCATCGGCGCACCGGGGCTTCCGCTTGTAGCGATGGCTGACAGACCTGCCACCTGACCGGCAAGTGCCTGGTCCACTGTCATGACCGATCCTATCTTGCTGTCGTCAAGCTCAACCTTTGTTATGGAGGCTGTGAGCTTTCTCTTTTCAATGTTCTGATAGCCGGTGACCACGACATCTCCGAGCACTTCGGATGCCCTGTCGAGTTGCAGTTTGTAGTCATCAAGCCCGGGCACTAACTCTATGGTGCGCGGATTGTAGCCCACATAGCGGCATTCGATTGATTTCACACCATCGGGTATGGTGAGTGTGAACTTTCCGTCTATGTCGGTGACTACGCCGAGTGTCCTGAGGGAGCTTCCCGCCTCTTTCAACTGAGTCTGTGACACCATGACAGATGCCCCGATCAGCGGTTCTGAATCATCCGACGATAGCACTATGCCGGTGATGGTGCGCTCTCCGGCATATGCCGTTAAGGCAGAGGTCATCACCATGATTATAAGGGCTATAAGGTTAAATATAATTTTTTTCTTCATTAAGCTCTTGATAAAAAAGATTATTAGGTTATTTGCTGATCTATTCCAACGGCAGCCCGAGAGCTGTGTTGATTCGCATAAGCAGGTCATTGTAATGGTAGCGTGACGCTGTGTCGGCTGTGTTGCGGCGTGTCTTGAGAAGCGAGCGCACGCGCATAAGTTCTCCACGCTTCACGGATATGGCGTCCGAGACACGGTTGGCCTGCGATCCATAGAAATTGAGTGTACGCGACCCTGTGGTCTGCTCTCCGGCAGCATGTCGGTGGCAGCATAGGTCGGTGTCATGCCCGGAAAGGGATGCAAGAAGGCCATTGTCCTCCTCATGATGCAGTGCGACTCCATCCTTCACGCCCTGACGTTCGCATGCCGCTATGATGAGGGCATCGATATAATTCTTCTGCATGGCGCGCTCCCTGACATCGGGGTTACGACCCTGTATCGTGGCCCTGAAGATCCCCTTGTGGAGCATATCGGTCATCTCCACAGCCGTAAAGGCCTTGTCGCCCTGCTTAGCCTCGTTCTCAAGCATGCGCACCAGGCGGTCATTGCTCAGAAGATCCCAGAGAAGATAGCTCTGATAGTTGGAAAGCAGATAGGACGGAGCCTGTTCGCGACGGCCGAGAGGGGTGTTCTGAACCACATAGGTATAATTGGTCACATCCGCGTCAAACAGCCATTCAGGATATCTGAAAGCCTCTTCGACAAGAAATTTCACAGCATCGCGCTGGCGTTCTTTCTCTACGAATGTGTAGGTGGGTCTGCCGCTTCCTACTGTAGTGTTGTCGATATATATGCCTCCTACGTTGGCCATCACATGATACATGTACCGGTTCCACTGTCCGAGCACCGATCCATACAGATTGGAAGCCTCGTCGTAGTTCTGTCCCGGCTCTCCGGTTGTGGTCCATTTCACGATTTCAGGCACCACCCTTTTGAGATTAGCAATTCCATATCGTGCCGCCTTTATACTGTTGTCACCGAGATCCTCGGTGAGGGCACGCGGGTCTACGGCATCACGTGAGTCCTGTGCCTCACTGTAGCGGTAGAATGGATGGTCATAATTGGAGAGGAGCTGCTCCAGATGCTTCTGGTCGGTGTCAGGGTCACCGGCGGGATACCAGCGGTAGCCATACTCTATGGCAAGCATATCGTAAGGACCGAGGTCAGGGGTCAGTTTGGTTACGCCGTCGCCCGGCTGGGCCACATAATTGAACCTGGCGTAATCCATTATCGAAGCGGCTGTGCCTCCTATCGTGGATGTGAAGCGTTCGGAACGCAGCGAATCGACAGGAATGGAGTTGGACGCTATCATATTGTGACGGAGACCGAGGGAATGGCCCACCTCATGACAGGCAACAAAACGCATGGCGTCACCCATAAGCTCATCCGGCAGCCTGAGCTGGCGCGCACGGGGGTCCACAGCCCCTGTCTGGACAATTATCCAGTCATGCACGATATCAAGCACGTTGTGCCACCATATTATGTCGGCCTCAAGTATTTCTCCTGACCTCGGGTCAGTGATCGACGGGCCCATGGCATTTGACTTGGCTGATGCGGCATACGTGAGCACTGAATAATTTATATCATCCTCATCGGCCTCCTCGCCTTCGGCGAAATCGCGCACCTGTATGGCATTCTTGAATCCTGCCATCTCAAAGGCTTTCTGCCAGTCGAGAATCCCCTTGCGGATATACTTACGCCATTTGACCGGAGTAGAGCGGTCGATATAGAACACTATCGGCTTGACAGGCTCCACAAGGCGGCCCGCCATATAGTCGGACATATCCTCCGGACGTGGCTCAAGCCTCCAGCGGGTTATATAGTTGGCCTTGCCTACGCGCTGCTGATCATCGGAATATTTAAGCAGTTCCTCAGTGAAATAGCCTATACGCGAACTTGCATAACGCCCTGTCATCGGTTTCTCCGGAAGGAGCACCAGCGAGGATCCCACCTCGACAGTCAGGTTCACGGTACCTCCTGGCTCCACTACCCTGGTGGTAAGCTCCGACAGCGCGTACACATTGTTTTCAAAAGCCTTTATGTTGACGATCCTCGACAGTTCGCTGACAGGGGATGTGCCCACATTTATGTCACCGAACACATCTCCGAAAGTGGACTTGTTTCCGTTATAGAAGTCATTGACTTTTATGACCACCGCCGTGGAATCGGCATTATAAGCCTCCACAGCAAACGTCGCTATGAGCGGATCAATATAATTGTCACTTACCGAACGGGCTATGGCGTCGGCCGGATCCACTACGGGACGCGGGCGCGACTGTCGCACCATCACGCGTTTACCTTTGTCCTCAAGCTCGAAACGCACCATCTGGTTGCTCGTGTTTATGCCACGATTGACACCGGCATCATTAAGTTCACGGGGCACGCGCACAAGCTTGTTGACGATGAGCATGTCACGGCCCATGAGAGCACGAGGCACCTCAAAATAGTAATTGTCTCCGTTGTGTATGACATTGAACATACCTTTTGTCACGGTAGCCGTGTCGGTAAGTATCTTATCATAGGAACTTTTTTCCGGTTCCTGACCGGTCTCATTATCTGCAGATACTTTCTTGTTTTTCTTTTTACCGAAGAAAAGAAAACTTCTCGCATTGTCCGGCGCAGCTGAGCCCGACATTTCAAGAGGGATTGCAGCCATCATTCCAACCAATGTAGTCCCTAATAGAATTTGCCTAAATCTCATGTTTCCCTGTAGTAAAATATGGTATATCTCTAAAATTAGAATTGTAATGTTTTCCAAAAGCTCACAAAGATACTGAATAATTCGCAAATTTCCACCATACAGTTCCCGTAATCTCCACAGTGTTAATCATTTTTAAGCATAACTCTCAATTTGAAAAGACATTTACACATTTCACTATAAAAATGCCACACGATGCTAATCATATCTGACAATATGTGAACAAAAAATAAAAAGGAACTGCTTCACGCAGCCCCTTTTCATGAGTTTCCAATAGGTACAATTTCTAAGGTAAAAAAGATTGTTTTAGGTTCGTGGCACAAAGGTAGAGCAAGTTTCGTGGATGAGGAATTTTTTTTTTATGTTATCCAACATGTTTTCTTGTCAGCATAATCTTCCAGGCACCATACTTACGCACCTAAACGCCTATATCATAGATTATTGTAAATATAACAATTACTCAAACCACATCAGTTAAAATACGTTAAACATATAAGCCGTCAGGGTTTCAATCTGAATATTTTTCAGTTTTCAAAGATTTTCCATCCCATACGGCATATGTGAATTTCGATATCCAATCACCTAAAACCACCACTTTCGCCCCGTCAGGGATAGTCCTTTCAAGAAGGGTATGTAGATGTCCGAATATGAAATAATCCACCCGTGGGGCACCTGCCCTCACAGCTTCCTCATTGTACTGTTCAGCATACTCGACAAGGCTCTCGCCCACTCCGTCATGAGGGACATACCCTCCCGTCTTCCTGCTGTGGGACGACCATGCATGTGCGAACCCTACAGTCCATCGAGGATGTATGGCCGCAAACATCCTTTGCGCCACACGACACCTGAACAGAGCCCTCAGACGCCTGAACGTCCATGGCAACCGCCCTACCCCGTCACCATGCTCCATAAGGAACCGTGCTCCGTCAATATCTCTGACCATAATCCCGTCATGGACTTCCAGTCCTATCTCGGACGGCAGATAGTCAAAAATCCATACATCATGATTCCCTTTGAACCACGTGATCTCGACCCCTGCATCCGACAGGCGGGCAAGCTCTCCGAAAAATCTCACAAAGCCACGCGGCACCACATCCCTATACTCCCACCAGTAGTCAAGTATATCTCCGAGTAGATATATGCGCTTGGCCCTCGGCTCTATTGAGCGCAGAAAGCCGACTACCTTACGCTCATGGGCGCGGTGGTCAGGTATATACCCGGCTCCGAGATGCAGGTCACTTATAAAATAGGTCAGATCACGCATGACATAGGATCAGGAAGAAGCCGTGACACTACAGGAAACCGAGGTCGAGCTTGGCCTCCTCAGTCATCATGTCCTTATTCCATTCAGGCTCAAAGACTATACGTATATCCACACTCTTTACCCCTTCGATGCTCTCGAGTTTGATACGCGCATCGTCAACAAGGAAATCGGCCGCCGGACAGTTGGGTGCCGTAAGGGTCATGTCAATGTGCAGGTTGCCTTCATCGTCAAGATCTATGCCGTAGATAAGCCCGAGATTATAGATGTCGACCGGGATCTCCGGGTCAAACACCGTCTTGAGCATCGTGACAACCTTCTCTTCAATAGCAAGTTTCTCTTCCGAGGTCATATATTGGGGGATTACTGTTTTTATAAATTGAATTGTGTTTCCGCAAAATCCATACACACACTGTCAATGCGCCTCCAGCCAGTTGGCCGCCACACCGGCAGCGACCTCAAGCGGCACCGCGCCGGTATATGCACCCTCCATGCCTGACACAACCAGCTGCCGCAGCTCATCAAGCTCCTCAGGGACAACATTGAATATGAGTTCGTCATGGACCTGCATGATCATGCGCGAACGCATGCCGCGCCTCTCCATCTCATCATGTATCCTCACCATAGCCACCTTGATTATATCCGCCGCAGAGCCTTGGATAGGGGCGTTGACAGCATTGCGCTCGGCAAACCCTCTCACCACGGCATTCCTCGAATTAATCTCAGGCAGATATCTCCGGCGGCCCATACGGGTGGTCACATATCCCTGCCGGCGTGCTTCCTCGACAGCTCGGTCGAGATATTCCCTGATATGGGGATAAGTGGCGAAATAACCGTCGATAAGCTTCTTTGCGTCAGCACGCGGTATGCCGAGACGTTCGGCAAGCCCGAATGCCGATATGCCGTAGATTATCCCGAAATTGGCTGTTTTGGCATGGCGACGCTGATCATCCGACACCTCCGCAAGAGGCACTTTGTAGATCTTAGAGGCAGTGATGCGATGTATGTCGTCACCTGAAAGAAACGCCTCAATCATATCCCTGTCGCCACTTAGATCAGCTATCAGACGCAGCTCTATCTGCGAATAGTCGGCACTCATTATCATATCACCCGGATCAGGGATAAACGCCCTGCGTATCTCCCTGCCGTCATCAGTGCGTATAGGTATGTTCTGCAGATTAGGATTCGCCGATGATATGCGGCCTGTGGCAGTGACTGTCTGATTGAAGGAGCTGTGAATCTTCCCGGTCTTCGGATTTATAAGAGCCGGGAGCGCATCAAGATATGTGGTGATAAGTTTTCTGAGCCTCCTTATCTTAAGGATCAGGCTTACAAGAGGCACCTTTGCAGCATATTTCTCAAGCACCTGCTCGGTTGTGGAATAGGATCCTCGCGCCGTGCGCTTCGCCTTCGGGTCTATGGCAAGACGGTCAAAAAGCACCATGCCTACCTGTGCCGGAGATCCGATGTTGAACGGGCCTCCCGCCATGTCATAAGCATCCTGTTCGAGTTCGCTCACCTGTCTTTTAAGTTTAGCGGACAGATCGACAAGCACCTTAGGGTCAATTCTCACTCCGGTCCATTCCATATCGGCAAGCACACGTATCAGCGGGAACTCCACCTCTTCGAGAAGCTTCACCATGCCTCGCTCAGCCACCTCTGACGAGAGGACAGGGCGCAGGCGCAGCGACAGGTCAGCCTCTTCACAATAACGCGCCATAGCCTCATCGGCAGGCAGTGACGACCGTGGATGTCCGGCCCGGGCATCGGATGCCACCCCCTGAAGCTCCATGTGAAGGCATTTGGCCGATATGGTGGCAAGGTCGTGTTTCATCTCTGGATCTATGACATAATGAGCCACAGAGACATCAAAATATGGCGAGTCGAACCTTATACCCTCATTCCTGAGCAAAAGGATAGCGCGTTTTATATCAAGGCCCACCATCAACGGAGACGCCCCGGCAAACAGCGGACTTACAATCTCGGCAACCTCCCTGCGGGCAGACTCTCCGACCGGGAAAGGAATGAAGAAACCGCTGCAAGGTTCCCAGCTGAGAGCTATCCCTTCGAGCCTCGTAGCCATAGCCTCCTCTCCCGTGGCATAAACCGCCACTCCTATTGTCTTATGTGACGATGCCATCTCCATGATTTCGGCTATACGGGCCGGACTGTCAGCAATCTCGTAATGCCTCACCTCGCAATTTCCGGAGGCTGCCGCATCTGACGTCTCTGACGGTGAATCAAAAAGAGACCCCATGCCGCTTCCGTCGCTTTCCGTGACTGTAGAGGATGCGGCAGACGTCGGACCTGTATCGGCGGAGACGTTACCGGAAGCGATCTGGGCTTTAAGACGCCCCATGAGCGACTTGAAGTCAAGCTCCCGGTATATTTCCATAAGCCTGTCGGGATCAAGCGGTTTTCTGATCAAAGAATCGACATCTATGTCGATAGGCGCATCGGTACATATGGTGGCAAGCCATTTCGACATGCGTATCTGATCAGCGTTCTCGATCACCTTGCGCTGGATGGCACCCTTCAGCTTGTCTGTATTGTCAAGAAGATTCTCCACACTCCCGAATTCGCTTATAAGTTTCCTGGCAGTCTTCTCACCGACACCCGGACATCCGGGTATATTGTCGGATACGTCACCTTCAAGAGCGAGGAGGTCGATCACCTGACGCGGAGAGGAAATGCCGTAACGCTCGCACACACGCGCCACATCCCTCACTTCAAACCCCTCCCCTTTCAGTGCCGGGCGATACATATATATATGTTCCCCCACAAGCTGTCCGTAGTCCTTGTCGGGAGTCATCATGTACGTGTCATACCCGCGTGCGGCAGCCCGCGTGGCAAGCGTCCCTATCACATCGTCAGCCTCATATCCGTCGACCTCTATGACCGGTATGCGGTAAGCCTCAAGGATCCTTTTTATATATGGCAACGCAAGAGTTATATCCTCAGGCTGCTTGTCTCGCTGGGCCTTGTAAGCCTCAAACTTCTCATGGCGGAACGTCGCACCGTGAGGAGGGTCGAAACACACAGCCAGATGGGTAGGATTCTCCTTGCGAAGAAGATCCTCAAGCGTATTGCAGAACCCGAATATCGCCGACGTGTTGAACCCTGTCGCCGTGGCGAAACGCGGCGAACGTATGAGGGCGTAGTATGCGCGGTAAATAAGCGCGTAAGCATCCAGAAGGAAGAGTCGCTTCTCCATAAGGTTTGGGGTTTGGGGTTGTAAAGTTACTCAATTATCATGTAAAAAAGCCCTGCTTCCTGCGTTTTTTACTTAATTTTTTGAAATATGACCATTTTACGGAAGTTTTTTGTAAATTTGCACTCCGTTATGACCGACATTAACTCCATACGACGCTCACTCGCGCCCGAGCTGGAAAAGCTGAACGGGCTGATAGCCGAACGGCTCAGTTCATCCAACCCCCTCATAAACGAGGCGATCGGACGCTATCTCAGCCACAAAGGGAAGCAGCTTCGCCCCATGATGGTCATACTCACAGCCCGCATACTCGGAGCCGGCGACCCGGACCGTGTCATATCGTCGGGCGCATCCATAGAGATGCTCCACAACGCCTCGCTCATCCATGACGATGTCATAGACCAGTCCTCGACACGCCACGGCATACCCACAATAAACGCCATGTGGGACAACCATATCGCCGTGCTCGTGGGCGACTACTTCGTGTCAACCGCGCTCCAGCTTGTGATCACCACGGGCGACCTCAGGGCTGTCAACACCATAGCGTCGCTCGGCCGGCTCCTGTCGACAGGTGAAATGGACCAGATCAACAACGCCACAAACCATTCGATATCGGAAGAGTCATACTTTGAAATCATAACCCACAAGACCGCATCCCTGTTCATGGCCTGCGTGGAGATGGGCGCATATGCTTCCGACGCCACCCCGGAGCAGCTCGATATAATGCGGAGGTTCGCTCTGCTGTTCGGGCAATGTTTCCAGATAAAGGACGACATATTCGACTATTTCCATTCCGACTCGCTCGGCAAGCCCACAGGCAACGATCTCCGTGAAGGGAAAGTCACCCTTCCGCTCATATACGCGCTGAATGCCACCGGCCATCCGCGCTGCGCGGAAATGAATGAGCTCGTGTCGCACGACAGGCTC
Organism: uncultured Duncaniella sp.; assembly: GCA_910588795.1. Lineage (GTDB taxonomy): Bacteria > Bacteroidota > Bacteroidia > Bacteroidales > Muribaculaceae > Duncaniella. The sequence goes on from CAJURI010000041.1 coordinate 17,762, forward strand.
TCGGACGAAGAAATAGCCACACTGATCGGCTATGCCATCGAGGCCGGAGGCATAGAGTATGCCGACGCCACACTCATGCGGCTGCGTGACGAGGCCGCCGCCGTACTGTCATCACTGGGCGACGTCGACACCACACCGCTCCTCTCGCTTCTTGACTACATAATCGCACGCGACATGTGACCGGCATATAATGCCGGCAAGCCGCGACAGTAATACCTGCCGATGAAAAAAGACCTGCTCCTCTTCACCACCTTATTCCCTTATGACGCGGTTACAGAATCCGTGTTTGTAATGAGTGAGATTGAAGAATTGTGCAGCTGTTTCCGGCGAGTCATAATCATCCCTGAGATAAGCAAAGGAGAACTAAAAGACCTTTCCTCATTCACCAATGTTACTGTCGACACATCCAGGCTTTATCAACCGACCATAGGCATCCGTTAGGCAAGCTGTCTTCAGCACTCCATCCCTCAGTGTTGAAACAGCTTGTAAAAAGCCTCACCCATATCCCAGCCAAAAAGATTCCTGCCGCATGGTCAATGGCCATCAACCGCCACCGCATAGGGAGCAATCTAAAAGACATTATAAAGCGTCATTCAATAGACTGCGACAACGCAGTGTTCTACACCTTCTGGTTCGACCACATCACAGAAGCCATTGCCCTGGCACTTCCACCTGATCATGGCATTCTTGTGTCAGGAGCCCACGCACACGACATATACCCAACCCAAGGAGTTCTCAAAATCCATAAATACAGGAAACTGGCATTCGAAAGAATGACAAAGTTGTTCGCGGTAAGCAAAGGCGGACAGGAGTTCCTGAAGAATGAATTCTCCGGGGACTCTACATCAAAAGTAACACTGCGCATCCTCGGTTCAAAAAAGCCTATCCGCGATGTCATATCATACCCAAGCAATTCCGAGGATGCCGTCACGTTCTTCTCATGCTCACGCGTAGACGACAACAAGCGTGTCACACTGAATCTGACATTACTGATAGATTTAGCCCGCAACATGCCTGAATTAAGATTCCGTTGGATACATGCCGGTGACGGTCCGTGCATGAGCCTGCTGCGGACATCAATACCGACGCAACTGCCATCCAATCTCACCATCGACCTGAAAGGCATGCTCTGTAACGAAGAGATACACAGCATATACCGGACAGAACCGATTGACTGGGCCATGCTTATGAGCCGATGCGAAGGACTTCCCATAACACTTTGCGAAGCTCTGTCGTATGGAATACCAGTAATCGGATGGATGTTCCAGGGACAAACGAGATCGTCAATGACAGCACAGGCATACTTCTCTCCGAGAATCCCACCTCTGAAGAATTCATAGCACGCATACATCCTTACCTTAACGGACAGAAGGACCAGACTCCGTTACGCAAATCAGCCTTCGATGAATGGAAGAGCAAATACGACGCATCAACTCTACGAAGATCATTTGCGGAATATCTGAGCGAGCTACCCCCAAAAACTATGACCGAAAAATAAGGACTTGCAGACAGAGACGGACATGACTGACAAACACGCCATGTTGGCACCAATTGTTAATAACCACGTGACTGTGAGCATTTATTTTTATTTTTATGTTATCGTTCGGAGATTTTTTCTTACCTTTGCACCTTGAAACGATAATTTCTAAGACAAATGGACATTAAACCTGCTACACAACGCCCCGAACTGCTGTTTGAAGTAAGTTGGGAAGTGTGTAACAAGATTGGAGGCATTTACACAGTTCTCTCCACAAAAGCCAAAACTCTCCAGAAAATCAGCAAAGACACCACAGTCTTTATCGGTCCCGACGTTTGGTCAGAAGCCAATCCGTCCCCATGGTTTACAGAATGTAACGTCACTGGTCTATCAAAATGGTCCAAAAACGCACAACTTCCTGAAGGCGTCAGCGTAAGGGTAGGACGCTGGGAAATACCCGGTCGCCCAATAGCTGTACTTGTAAAGTTTGACGGCATGTATGCTGTCAAGGATGAATTCTACGGCGAGATGTGGGAACGTTTCGGCGTAGACTCACTGCATGCTTATGGCGATTATGACGAAGGGTGCGCCTTCGCCCATGCCGCCGGCATAGTGATCGAATCAATAATCCTCTCAGGCTACGGACAGGCCTCCCCAGCCACAGCTGAAGCTCCCCGCCGCGGACGCAAGAAAAAAGTCATGCCCACGATCGTCGCCCATTTCGACGAATGGACAACAGGCATGGGGCTCCTCTATCTTAAATGGAAGATGCCGAGAGTGGCCACCGTATTCACAACCCATGCCACAAGCATAGGGCGCAGCATATGCGGCAACAACAAACCGCTTTACGACTATATGAGCGGCTACAACGGCGATCAGATGGCACGCGAACTGAACATGGAGGCCAAACACTCTCTTGAAAAAGCAGCGGCACATCAGGCCGATGCATTCACTACCGTCAGCGAGATCACGGCCAGCGAATGCGAGCAACTCCTCGAACGCCGCCCCGATGTGGTGACTCCCAACGGATTCGAGAAGAACTTTGTCCCCGCAGCATCCAAGTTTGACGCCGCACGCGCCGAAGCCCGCGCATCGCTCATCAAAACGGCAAACGCACTCACAGGTGCCGGATACGACGACAACGCATTCATCGTGATAACCGGAGGCAGATGCGAATACCGCAACAAAGGTCTCGACGTATATCTCGACATGGCATCAGCTCTCCGCAATATGGACGCCTGCCGCAAGATAATCGCCTATGTAATGGTACCGGCATGGTCCAAAGAGCCTCGCGCCGATCTTCAGCAACGCATATCGGCTGACACAACCCCTGAAACTCCGCTTGAAGAGCCTGTTCTGACCCATTGGCTCAACAACCCCGACAGCGACGCCGTGATATGCCGCACACGCTCACTCGGATTCTGCAACATCGATCCGCGCGTGACAGTGATATACGTGCCCTGCTACCTTAACGGCTCAGACGGCATATTCAACCGCAGTTACTATGACCTGCTCATAGGAGCCGACGCCACCGTATTCCCGTCCTACTACGAGCCTTGGGGCTACACTCCGCTTGAGAGCGTGGCATTCGGCGTTCCAACCGTGACCACAAGCCTTTCAGGATTCGGACAATGGGTGCTGGAGACATCACAGAACTACTTCGAGGAGTGCGGCGTTAATGTCATAGGCCGCGGCGACTCCAACTACCATGACGTGGTATCGAATATCGCACACGCCATACAATATCTCACATGCACCGACAGCCGCACTATGGCCAGGATACGCAAGGCAGCAATGGACACTGCCGCAAAGGCCTCGTGGGCGCAATTCATAAAATACTACGACGAGGCTTACTCAATAGCCCTGTCAAATGCTTCAAAACGCATCTGATACATCCGTATTTTTAATTTCCAACGTCACTACTTAATAATTTCGATATGAAACTACCAGTAAGTAACACCAATGCCCCGGTATGGCGCGACATCACCATAAAGTCACAGCTCCCGGAAGCATTGAAATCACTTGAGAAACTGTCCCGCAACCTATGGTGGGTGTGGAACAGTGAAGCCAAGAACCTGTTCCGCGACCTCGACCACGACATCTGGCGTGCCACCGGAGAGAACCCGGTGATGCTCCTCCAGCAGCTTCCGTCAGAGCGTCTTGAGGAGATCATGGCCGACAAGGACATGATGGCGCGCATCGACCACGTATGGAAGATGTTCCAGGAATACATGGCACAGCCCATGCGCAAGGACATTCCTTCCGTATCCTATTTCTCCATGGAGTACGGCCTCTGCAACTGCCTTAAGATCTATTCCGGCGGTCTCGGTGTGCTCGCAGGCGACTATATCAAAGAAGCATCCGACTCGCGTGTCAACATGACCGCCATAGGCTTCCTCTACCGCTACGGCTACTTCACACAGACCCTGAGCGTAGACGGACAGCAGATAGCCAACTATGAGCCCCAGAACTTCAACCAGCTCCCCATAGAGCAGGTCACAGAGGAGAACGGACACCCGATGATACTTGAAGTGCCTTATCACGACCGTATCATCTACAGCCATATATGGCGCGTGAATGTAGGGCGCATGAACCTCTATCTCCTTGACACCGACTTCGACATGAACAGCGAGTTTGACCGCCCCATAACCCACAAGCTCTATGGCGGCGACTGGGAGAACCGCATCAAGCAGGAATACCTGCTCGGAATAGGCGGTATACTCGCCCTCAAGAAGCTCGGCATACATTCCGACATATACCATGCCAACGAAGGACATGCCGCTCTTCTCAACCTCCAGCGTCTTGCCGACTACGTACAGGAGAAAGGCCTCGACTTCAACACCGCACTCGAGCTCGTACGCTCATCCGCACTCTACACCGTCCACACCCCCGTGCCTGCAGGACACGACTACTTCGACGAAAGTCTTGCCCACAAGTATCTGCAGCAGTATCCCGCCCTTCTGGGCATCTCATGGCAGGAACTCATGGACATGGGACGCGAAAACCCCGGAAGCAACGACCGCTTCTCCATGAGTGTGTTCGCACTCAACACATGCCAGGAAGCCAACGGTGTGAGCTGGCTCCACGGCGAAGTGTCCAAGAAGATGTTTGCCGGAGTATGGAAAGGCTACTCATGGGAGGAAAGCCATGTAGGCTACGTCACCAACGGTGTGCACATGCCCACATGGGCCGCAAGCGAATGGAAAGCCTTCTACACCGAGAAGCTCGGCAGTCAGGTGTTCGATCACCAGAGCGACCCCAAGGCCTGGGAGAATATCTTCAAGGTCAAGGACGAGGAGATCTGGGCAATGCGCACACAGCTCAAGAACAAGTTCATCAACTTCGTGCGCCGCGACTTCAAGGAGAAATGGCTTGCCAACCAGGG
>CAJURI010000042.1 GCA_910588795.1 uncultured Duncaniella sp.
TTTTTGCCGTTTCAAAAAAACTATTCTTGCCATTTCAAAAAAACCGCGACACATATGTCCGAGATTGTAGAACTCATGGCTGAGTTCTTCTACCCTATCCCATCTTCCGGGGCCCATCCAGTTGTGAGGATGCTTAGGATTCATTGTATATGATGTGTTGAGGTAACCGTCAGGCTCCTGAGCCTTTGCCACTATAGCGAGCACACTGTCGATATATGCCACCATCCTTTCGTCAGGATAAGTCTGCAGCATGTAGCTTGCCCCTTCTATAGTTTTGTATACATCCGTGTCGTCAAAAGGAAAGCCCTCGACTTTGTAGGATTCGCTCGGACTGGCAGCCCTGATAAAGTTTTCATATCTGCCGCTCTCCTCACATTTTCTGAATGCAAGAGGGATCGTGGTGGTACGTGCCGACTCAAGCCTATGGCTCCAGAACGTGTCATTAACCTTAACTGACGTGAAGGGGACCGGGCTGATCGGATAGCCGTGGTCAGAAATCCCCCCACTTACTACTGACTGGGCAGATACCATCATGGCAGCTGCCATTAAAAGAGTTCTATTCATAGGCCTATATAAAATGACCATAATCACATAGCTGTAAATGCATGCATAACAGATCTATGGGACTATGGTCAATTAATTTATCAGTGATTGATTACTTTGCTTCCACAGCAGCCTTTTCTATGGAAAGACCGCGCTTGTATGTTTCGATGTATCTGTTGAAGCCTTCGACATCCTCACGTGACGGAGCAATCTCGGTCCCGGCATTGCCAAGGAACACGCAATCGTTAAGCCACTCCGGTAGCGACTGTCCCTTACGGTTGTTCACCACAAAAGCTGCAAGCAGAGCAATGCCCCAGGCACCGCCCTCTCCGGCAGTCTCCATGACAGAGATAGGCGAATTGAGCGCGGCGGCAAGGACACGCTGACCTACCCCCGGGGTCTTGAATAGACCTCCGTGACCGGTGATACGGTCCACCTGCACATGCTCCTCATTGAAGAGTATGTCATTGCCTATCTTGAGCACGGCAACCGATGCATAAAGGTTTGCCCTCATGAAATTTGCAAGAGAGAACTTATCGGTGGCCGAGCGGACAAACAGAGGACGCCCCTCGGTAAGCCCTGTGACAGGTTCCCCTGAGAAGTAATTGTAGGACATCAGACCTCCGCAATCCGGATCACCAGTGAGCGCATTGTTGTAGAGCTTTCCAAACACCACGTTCATATCCACAGGGACACCAAGCAGCTGCTGGTACTCTTTGAACAGATTGACCCATGCGTTGAGGTCGGATGTGCAATTGTTGCAATGCACCATGGCTACGGGATATCCGTCAGGAGTAGTCACCATGTCGATCACCTCATACGGCTTCGAGAGTTCTTTCTCAAGCACTATCATCGAGAACGACGATGTGCCGGCCGAGACGTTGCCTGTGCGCTTCAGCACGGCATTGGTGGCAACCATACCAGTCCCGGCATCCCCTTCGGGAGGACAGAAAGGTATTCCGGCCTTAAGGTGGCCCGACACATCGAGACGGCGTGCGCCCTCCTCCGTAAGATAACCGGCATCGGCACCGGCCACAAGTACTTTCGGAAGTATGTCCTCAAGTTTCCATGGGAAAGCCTCGGGAGCCACCAGGGCATCAAACTTTTTCACCATCTCAGCAGAGAAGTCCATGGTCTCGGAGTCAATGGGAAGCATGCCCGAAGCGTCACCTATTCCAAGCACTTTCTCACCTGTCAGCTGCCAATGTATGTATCCGGCAAGGGTTGTGAGATATTTTATATCCTTCACATGAGGCTCCTTGTCGAGAATGGCCTGATAGAGATGGGAAATGCTCCAACGCAGAGGTATATTAAACACAAACAGCCTGGACAATTCCTCAGCGGCACGGCCGGTATTGGTGTTGCGCCATGTGCGGAAAGGCACAAGTATCTCAGCCCGGTCATCAAAAGGCATGTAGCCATGCATCATCGCGCTTATGCCAACAGCGGCAAGCGACTCGATCTCCACATCGTACTCTGCACGGACATTCTCACGCAGATGCGCATAACAATCCTGCAGACCATACCATATAGCCTCAGTACTATAGGTCCACAGACCTCCTACAAGCTGGTTTTCCCAGTCATGCACGCCCTGGGCTATGGGACGGTTATCCTCGTCGACAAGCACAGCCTTGATACGGGTCGACCCGAATTCAATGCCCAATATGGCTTTGCCGTGCTCGATTGTGGCCTTGGCATCCATCAGAGATACAGTGATTTGTTGAGCATATAATAGACTTCGCCCATGCGTAAAGTCTGCTTGAAGCCTTCGATAGTGGTGTCCTTATCGATATGCACCATCTCTATACCTGCGATCTCGGCATAATCCTCCCAGTATTCAGGAGTTATGTCGTAAGAGAAGCATGAATGATGTGTGCCTCCCGCAAGAATCCATGCAGTGGCTCCTATCTCGAAACTCGGCATAGGTATCCAGAGAGCCGATGCCACAGGCAGCTTGGGAAGAGGCTTGGACTTGATGCACTCGACGTCGTTGACAATCAGGCGGAAACGGTTGCCCATATCAACGACTGTAGCTGTGACACCCTTCTCGGGCTTGGATGTGAACACAAGGCGTGCTGTGAGGCTCTTGCGGTATCCGATCCCGAGGAAATGAACCTCAAGACGCGGCTTCTCCTCGGCGATGAGGGGGCATACCTCAAGCATATGGGCCTGAAGGATGGAACTCTTCTTGCCGTCAAAGTTGAGAGTATAGTCCTCAAGGAATGAACATCCGCCGGGCAGACCCTGGGTCATTACCCACAGAGTGCGGTAGAGAGCTGCAGACTTCCAGTCACCTTCCGCTCCGAATCCGTATCCCTCGGCCATGAGCCTCTGCGATGCAAGTCCGGGTATCTGGTCGAAACCGCGGCCGTTATTCTCAACATCCACGTCTCCGAGATCATCGAAGTTGGTAGTGAATCCCTTTGCGCCCTTAGCCTTTAGCACGGCACGGAGAGTAAGCTCAGCCTTGGCCGAGTTCCACACTTTCCTATACTCTACAGTGGCCTTGTCCTCGAGTTTCTTGTCATGAGCATAAAGCCTGAAATATTCAGCGACAAGAGCATCGACATCCTCGTCCTTCACAGCATCGAAATATGGCATCACCTCGCTGAAAGGCATATAGTCGACGTGATATCCCATACGTATCTCAGCCTCTACCTTGTCACCGTCAGTCACAGCGACATTGTTCATCTGGTCACCAAACCTGATGATGAGCATATCCTGAGAGTCGGCCCATGCAGCGCACACACGCTGCCATACGGCTATACGCTTCTGGGTTTCGGCATCCTTCCAGTAGCCGGTGACGACTTTGCGGCGCACACGCATGCGTGCACATATGTGACCGAACTCGCGGTCGCCGTGGGCACTCTGGTTCAGATTCATGAAATCCATATCCATGGTCTTCCAGGGTATCTCGGCGTTGTACTGGGTATGGAAATGGAGAAGAGGCTTTGAAAGCACCTTCAGGCCATGAATCCACATTTTGGCAGGAGAGAATGTATGCATCCAGGTGATGACGCCGATACAACGTGAATCGTTATTGGCTGCCTTCATGATATCCTCCACCTCATGAGATGAGTTGGCAGTGCCCTTGTAGACCACCTTTACAGGAAGATTGCCTGAATTATTCAGACCGTCCACCATTTCCTTTGAGTGAGAATCCACGGCGACAACAGCGTCACCGCCATAAAGAAGCTGGGCACCTGTGACCCACCATATTTCGTAATTTTCGTACATAGTTGTAAAAGTTATTCAGTAATAAAATCGTCAAAAAAACTATTATCGACAGCCTGCGTTGAATCACTGTCCGTAGTATGCGCCGGGACCATGCTTGCGCAGATAGTGTTTCTCTATGAGCAGAGGGTTCATGGTGAGATGCGGATTCACCTGATAGGCAATAAACGCCATCTTGGCTACCTGTTCCATCACCACAGCGTTATGGACAGCATTGTGAGGATCTTTTCCCCAGGCAAACGGACCATGATTCTTCACAAGCACGCCGGGCGTATGCATTGGATTCATGCCCTCGAAACGTCTTATTATAACGTTTCCGGTCTCGAGCTCATAGTCATTCTTCACCTCATCCTCTGTCATGTCAGGAGTGCACGGTATAGCCTTGTGGAAATAATCGGCATGTGTCGTGCCTATGTTGGGAAGATCGATCCCGGCCTGTGACCATGCTGTGGCATAGGTGGAGTGAGTGTGAACCACACCGCCGATCTCCGGCCACGCGCGGTACAAAGCCAGATGGGTGGGCGTGTCCGACGAGGGCTTAAGTCTGCCCTCGACCTTCTCGCCGGTCTTTAGATCGACAACCACCATATCATCGGGTGTCATGACATCATAGTCAACACCGCTGGGCTTTATCACCATGAGGCCTTTCTCACGGTCAATGCCCGAGACATTGCCCCATGTGAAAATCACAAGCCCGTGTTTCACCAGATCGATATTGGCACGATATACTTTCTCTTTAAGTTCTTCAAGCATAATGATTATTTAATCAGATTTTGAATTTTGATACAGCATTGAATTTTGCCAGGTCAAACCTATACAGCGATGCGCCTCTCCGTGAGCCTGTCTTGTCTATAAGGTCGGTCTTTATGATACAATCGATCTCAGCCACTTTCTTGCGGAAATTACGTTTGTCGATCGATGTGCCCAATATGGTTTCATAAAGGGTCTGCAGCTGCGAAAGGGTGAAATATTCCGGCAACAGATTGAACCCGATAGGCTCAGAGGAGAACTTACGGCGCAAGAGCTGCAGGGTGCACTGCACCATGCGCGGATGGTCAAACCCGAGGGGCGGGATCTCATCGATAGGCACCCACACGGCATTGTGCTCCGCAAGCAGTCCGGCGTCAAACTCATCCGGCCCGAGCATGGCAAAATAAGCCAGTGATATCACACGCTCGCCCGGATCACGGTCGACGTCACCGAATGCATGGACCTGCTCCATATACACATTCCCCAGTCCGGTGAGCTGATTGAGCACACGACGGGCAGCGTCATCGGCACTTTCATTCTCCTGAACGAATCCACCCATGACGGACCACTTGCCTTTCTCCGGCTCAAACCTGCGCTTGGTAAGGAGCAGACAAAGCTTACCGTCAACCAGTCCGAATATGATGCAGTCGACAGCCACAAAGAACCGTGGGTTTTCGCTGTAATACATATATCTAAAATCCAGTGTATATTTTACTACCTATATGTCAGGCATTCTTTTACCAGAAATATATGTAGAATGCCACAGTGATACCGAGAATGATCACTGAATTTATGACATCCCATTTGTCCCAGCTTGCACGTGTTGCGGCACGCTGTTCGGGTGTTGATGTTCCGAACACCAGACCCTGGATCTTCTCCGGATCGGGAGCCTTGGTAAACAGAGACACGATCACACCCACTGCAAGACAGAACACGAGCATCCATCCGCAGAAGAACAGCCAGTTGCAATCGTAGAATACGCTCTGGAATATGTTTCCGTCACCACCGGGGAGGACGCCGGCATTGCTGTAATATACCTTGGCTGCAAGACGGGTGAGTCCAATGACAAGACCCGAAAGGAGAGCCCACATGCCGCCAAGAGCTGTGGCACGCTTCCACAATATGCCTATCAGGAATGCGGCTGCGATACCTGGAGCGAGCACTGACTGTACATCCTGAAGATAGAGATACAGGACATCGCCTACCGAACGCATCACGGGGATCCAAAGAATGCCGAGGGCCACTATGACCACTGTAGCGATCTGGCCGATGCGCACAAGTTTCTTAGGATTGGTGTTCGGACGGTAACGCTGATAGAAGTCTATTGTGAAGAGTGCAGCCGAGGAGTTGAAGAGTGATGCAAGCGATGACATAAGGGCAGCAAGTATACCGCAGACTATCAGGCCCTTCACACCGGCAGGGAGAAGCTTGGCCACAAGTGTCGGGAATGCGGCATCGGAATTTACATTACCGTTGGCAAGCATCGGTAGAAATCCTTCACCGCCGGCAGCTACGGAGTTCTGATGTATCGCAAAAGCGATCATTCCGGGAATGAGGAACAGGAATACAGGGAGAAGCTTGAGATATGCTCCGAAAATGGTACCGCGGCGCGCCTCTTTTTCGTCCTTGCCTGAAAGCACACGCTGTACGATGAACTGGTCGGTACACCAGTACCAGAATCCTATCACTGCAGAACCGATAAGTGCACCAAGCCAAGGATACTGTACATCATTGTTGTCACGTATGAGATTGACCATAGTGTCGCCATACTCATTGACCTTTACACTTGAACATATGCGCATCATCTCGTCCCAGCCTCCAAGTTCTTTAAGCCCAAGCACAAGGATGATAAGAGATCCGAGCAGAAGTATCGGTGTCTGAAGCACTGATGTGTAAAGCACCGACTTCATGCCACCAAATATGGTGTAGAGAGCTGTCAGAAGCACCAGGCCTATTGCAGCAATCCAGAAGAAATCTATTCCCCAAAGTTCCTCTATACCGAACACCTGCTGGAATACAAGACCACCCGCATATACAGTCACAGCCACTTTGGTGAGCACATAGCTTATAAGTGATATGGTGGCGAGAATGGTGCGTGACTGAGGATTGAAACGACGTTCAAGGAACTCAGGCATAGTGTACACCATTGAGCGTGTGTAGAAAGGCACGAATACCCATCCGAGAAGAAGGATCATCCATCCCTGTATCTCCCAATGGGCCATAGCCATTCCGGACGAAGCTCCGGAGCCGGCAAGGCCAATAAGATGTTCCGAACCAATGTTGGAAGCAAAAATCGACGCACCTATGGCAATCCAAGTCGCGTCCTTGCCACCGAGGAAATAGTCGGCGGCGTTGTTCTGCTTCTGCTTCATCACCCACACAATGATACCTATGAGGGCCAGGAAGAAGATAGCAATGACAATCCAGTCAAGTGAAGCCATTATTTATTAATGTGTATTAAGGTTAATATATAAAACAGTTGAATTACAGTGCGAAGAATGAAAGCATAGTGTGGCTCTTGTAAGTATCGCCCGGACGGAGGAGCACCGAAGGCCACTCAGGTTTGTTGGGAGAGTCGGGATAATGCTGTGTCTCAAGGGCTATGCCTGTACGCTGATTGTAGACCTTGCCACCCTTGCCAGTCACAGTCCCGTCAAGGAAATTACCGGAATAGACCTGAATGCCGGGCTCGTCGGTATATACGCTCAGCCCTATGCCGCTCTCGGGTGAATACAGAGTGGCCGCGATCTTGTCCATGTCACCCTTTGAGTCAAGGACCCAGTTGTGATCATAGCCATTGCCGTTCTTAAGCTGGACAAATTCAAAATTGTCAATCTGCTCACCGACTGTACGCGGCACAGTGAAGTCCATGGGAGTGCCCTCCACAGGAAGAATCTCACCGGTGGTCATGTAAGTGGAATCGACAGGCGTGAAATTGGAAGCGTACACATAGAGTGTATGGTCAGTAATAGGCTTCATGGGATCGCCTGAGAGGTTGAAATATGAATGATTGGTCATATTGATCACAGTCGCCTTGTCCGTGGTCGCTGAGTAAGCTATGTCGAGTTTATTGCCGGGGAGTGCAGTATAGGTCACTGTGGCCTTGACGTTGCCCGGGAATCCATTGTCTCCGTCAGGAGAATCAATGGAGAGCACAAGAGTGGAATCATTGGGCTGGACGGCATCATACACCTTGTACTGCCATCCTGTGGGCCCTCCGTGAAGCGTGTGTCCGAAATTGTTCACCGGAAGCTGTATGGAATCACCGTCAATGACAATGCGTCCATGGTCGATACGGTTGGCATAACGGCCGATAGAAGCACCGAAGTCGGTCTGATTGTTCTCAGGCAGATAAGCCTGTATGCTGTCAAATCCAAGCACTACATCGCACATCTCGCCTTTGCGATCAGGAACCTGGAGGGCCACTATACGGCCTCCGTAGTTGGTGATAGCCACTTCCATACCGCTACTGCTCTTCACTGAATACAGAGCAGTGGGCTTCCCGTCGACTTCAGCCGCAAATTTCTCAGGGCTGAGTCCCGCAATCAGAGTTTCTGTTGCTTTCTGCTTTCCATTACAGGATACCATCGCCATTGTCGCGATAGCAGCAATTGCCATAAGACTATGTTTCTTCATGGTCAAGTTGTCTGTTATTTTAATATATAATGTGATTAGATTCTGATCTTTATAATGGCTTATTATCGAGAAGCGTTCAATAAGTGTAGCTTTTACACTTATTGAACGCACCAAAGTTACGACATATTACCATAGTCGACAAAACAATTAGTATGTTATACAACATAATCCTTCAAAAAAATCCCATTTATCATGAACTATCATGGACAAAAACCGGATCCAAAGCCCAACATTTGCCCTGCGGCACGCTCTATGTCACTACTTTTTATTAACTTTGCAGAAATATTCATAAAATAACACGCTGCACACAATGAATCTAACCGAGCTTACAGCCATTTCACCTGTTGACGGCCGTTACCGCAACAAGTGCGAACGTCTTGATGAATACTTTTCGGAATACGCCCTGATACGCTATCGCGTAAAAGTGGAGACAGAATATTTCATAGCTCTCTGCGAAATACCTTTAGGACCTCTGGCAACTGTTGATCACAGTGTGTTCGGGACACTCCGCGACATATACCGCAACTTCACGGTAGAGGACGCAGCCCGCATCAAGGAGATCGAAAGCGTGACCAACCATGATGTAAAAGCCGTAGAATATTTCCTCAAGGAACGCTTCGACATCCTCGGGCTGGAGAAATATAAGGAATTCATACATTTCGGACTCACATCACAGGACATCAACAACACAGCGGTGCCCATGTCGATATCCGATGCCATACGCGATGTGTACCGCCCCCGGCTCGTCGAGATGATAGACCATCTCGAGGCACGCGCCACAGAGTGGTATGACATCCCCATGCTTGCCAAGACCCACGGCCAGCCCGCCTCCCCCACCCGTCTCGGCAAGGAGATACGCGTATTCAGCTACCGCCTGCACCGCCAGCTCGAAATGCTTGACGCCATAAAGATAAGCGGAAAGTTCGGCGGTGCCACCGGCAACTTCAACGCTCATCTGTGCGCTTTCCCAAAAATAGACTGGCGTGAATTCGGAGCAAAGTTCCTGAGCGAAAAACTCGGAATCGAGCGCGAGGAATACACCACACAGATATCCAACTATGATAATCTTGCAGCACTCTTCGATGCTCTTGCCCGCATAAACGATATCATACTTGACCTCGACCGCGACATGTGGATGTACATATCCATGGAATATTTCAAACAGAAAATCAAAGCGGGCGAAGTAGGCTCCTCGGCAATGCCTCATAAAGTCAATCCGATCGATTTCGAGAATTCGGAAGGGAACATCGGTGTTGCCAACGCGCTGTTCAAACATCTCGCCGGAAAGCTCCCGGTGTCACGCCTGCAGCGCGACCTCACCGACTCCACCGTGCTACGAAACATAGGTGTACCTTTGGCCAACACACTCATCGCCATAGCTTCAACAATGAAGGGCCTCGGCAAGTTACTGCTCAACCGCGAAGCCATAGACAACGATCTTGACAACACATGGAGCGTAGTTGCAGAAGCCATACAGACAATACTGCGGCGCGAAGGCTATCCCAAACCCTACGAGACACTCAAAGCTCTCACCCGCACCAATACTCATGTGACAGCCGAAAGCATTGCAGAATTCATTGAGACACTCAATGTGAGCACTGAAGTAAAGGAAGAGCTCCGCCGACTATCACCACACTCATACACAGGATATTAATCCTATAGAAAAAATGTCCACACAATACAAAATCCGATTTATATTTCTTGCAGCTCTGTGGCTGGTGCTGTGTTATCTGGTGATATCCTCACAGCCATTCACACTGTGGGTGCTGTTTGTGATAATAGCGTCAGGCATTGTCGTGTGGGCTCCACTGTATAAGAAGTATATCAAGAATGGAAAAGGAAAAGACGAACGTTGACGCCACCGCCACTCCGCTTCTCGACACAATAGACTCGCCAGCCGACCTGCGCAAGCTGCCGGCAGAGCGGCTGCCTCAGGTGTGCGCCGAGTTACGCTCGTTCCTGATAAATTCTCTCTCCTCCCATCCCGGGCACTTCGCATCGTCGATGGGAGCCGTTGAGCTCACGGTAGCTCTCCACTATGTGTTCAATACGCCGTATGACCGCATAGTGTGGGATGTCGGGCATCAGGCCTACGGCCACAAGATACTTACAGGCCGCCGTGACTCATTCATCACAAACCGCACTCTCGGAGGGCTATCGGGATTTCCGTCTCCCAAAGAGAGCGAGTACGACACTTTCACAGCCGGACATGCCTCCAACTCCATATCAGCAGGTCTTGGCATGGCTGTGGCGGCATCCATCCACAAAGATGAGCCCCACCGCAATGTTGTGGCAGTGATAGGAGACGCCTCGATAAGCGGCGGCCTCGCTTTCGAGGGGCTCAACAACGCAGCCAACTCAAATTCCGATCTGCTCATAATCCTCAACGACAATGACATGTCGATCGACCGGAATGTTGGCTCGCTCAATTCATATCTCGCCCATCTCACGTCCTCCAAAGGCTACAACGACCTCCGATACGGCCTGGCCGGAATACTCAGGAGATACAATCTGATAACTGACACCGTCAAAGGCCGCATCACACGGTTCAACAACAGCCTCAAATCACTGCTCAATCATGAGCAGAACATCTTTGAGGGGCTGAACATACGTTATTTCGGACCTTTTGACGGAAACGACGTGGCAACCGTGGTGAAAGTCCTCAATGACATAAAAGACTTCAAAGGGCCAAGAATTCTTCACCTGCGCACAGTCAAGGGAAAAGGATTCCTTCCGGCTGAGAAGGATCCTGCCACATGGCATGCCCCTGGCATCTTCAATCCCAACACCGGCGAACGCCTGGTATCCTCGCCCGAACAACCGCCAAAATATCAGGACATTTTCGGCAAAACGCTCGTGGAGATCGCCGATTCCCACCCCGAGGTAGTAGGCATAACGGCCGCCATGCCATCAGGCACATCCATGAACCGTCTCGCTGAAAAATATCCCGGAAGAACATTCGACGTAGGTATCTCCGAAGGTCACGCAGTGACATTTGCCGGCGGACTTGCCAAAGACGGGATTAAACCCTTTGTCGCAATATACAGCTCCTTCCTGCAGCGTGCCTACAGCCATATCATACATGATGTAGCCATCGAAGGACTGCCTGTGACATTATGCATAGACCGTGCCGGTCTCGTAGGCGAAGACGGTCCCACACATCACGGAGTGTTCGATCTCGCATATCTCCGCACCATTCCCGGGATGACAATCGCCGCGCCACGCAACGGGGACGAGTTGCGCAGGCTCATGTACACATCCCTGACACTTGAAGGGCCAATAGCGATCCGCTATCCGAGAGGAAGGGCCAAAGCCACACCGTCAGGCACCACCGATCCCGTAGCCATAGGCCGGGGCGAACGCCTCAAGGACGGCAATGACCTCGCGGTCCTGACAATAGGCACCGTAGCCGATGACGCGGCTGAGGCAATCAGGCGCGCCGAAGAAGGCACGGGGTTAAGCATCGCGCACTATGACATGCGCTTCGTGAAGCCTATCGACTCAGAGATACTTGAGGAAGTAGCCAGCAAGAACTGTCCGATAATAACAATCGAGGACGGAATAGCCGACGGCGGCATGGGATCAGCCGTACTTGAATGGCTCGCGGATCACATCAACACCGGCGACAGCCACGGCAAAGCCATGCCACGGGTAATAAGAATGGGTGTCCCGGACCGCTTCATCCCCCAAGGCACCCCTGCTCAGCTGCATAAACTCTGCGGATATGACACCGAGGGGATATACACAACAATAAAGAGCGTTATCAAATGAAAATAATCATCGCCGGCTGCGGAGAGGTTGGCTCACACCTCGCCAAACTTCTTTCGCGCGAGGAACAGGACATAACTGTAGTTGACGAGGACAGCTCCAAGCTTGCCGTGCTCGACTCCAACTATAACCTGCTCACCGTGCAGGGACGGCCCACATCGTTCAAGACGCTACGGCAGGCCGGTGTGGAAGGATGCGACCTGTTCATAGCCGTGACCCCGTTTGAGACACGCAACATCGTGGCATGCGCGATAGCCAGAAGCCTCGGAGCGGAAAAAACTGTGGCAAGAGTGGACAACTTTGAATTCAAGGACCCCGACAACCGCAGCTTCTTCGCTTCAATAGGCACCGATGACCTGATATACCCTGAATATCTTGCCGCCCTCGAGATAATCACAGCCCTGAAACACAACTGGGTGCGCCACTGGTTTGAGCTTCATGACGGCGAGCTAATACTCGTGGGTGTGAAACTGCGTGACGGTGCCCCACTTATAGGAAAGCTGCTGAAAGATCTCGGACGTACCATACATGATTTTCACGTTGCGGCCATAAAACGCAATCATGAGACCATCATACCCGGAGGTGACGACCAGCTGCTATCCAACGACATAGTCTATTTCATGACCACCCGCGAGCATGTAGACAACCTCATACCTCTCTGCGGAAAAATAGAACGGCGCATACATGATGTCATAATCATGGGCGGAAGTCGCATAGCGAGGCAGCTGTGTCAGATGACGGAAGGGAAATTCAATTTCAAGATCATAGACCCCGACCGTGAAAAATGCATAAAACTATCCGAGCAATGTCCCGATGCATTGGTGATCAACGCCGACGCACGAGACACGGATGTGCTTAGCGATGCCGGCATAAGCGATGCGGACGCCTTCATAGCCATTTCGGACAGCAGCGAGTCCAACATACTCACGTGTCTGACCGCCAAGGAATTCGGTGTCAAGAAGACCATAGCCGAGGTAGAAAACCTGCAATTCATATCGGAAGCGGAAGGACTGAATATAGGAACAGTCGTAAACAAAAAACTGTTGGCGTCATCGCGCATATTCCAGATGCTGCTCGACCGCGACACATCCACATCAAAGTGTCTTGCACTTGCCGATGCAGAGGTTGCCGAAATAGTAGCCAAAGAAGACTCAAAAATCACCCGCGCCCCCATCAAGGATCTGCGGCTCTCAAACTATATGACAATCGCCGGACTGATACGTGACGGCAAGGGACAGCTCGTAAGCGGAAACACCACAATACATCCGGGCGACCGGGTTGTAGTGTTCACCCTCAACGGCGTGATCCATAAAGTGGAGAAACTTTTCTCATAAAAAATTCTGAATGCAATGACTCGTCGCGTACGGCAGCTCAACCAATATTTCCCGACCATCAATTTCCCGGTGTTGCTCCGCATCATCGGACTCCTGCTTGTAATCGAATCGGTGTTTCTGCTGGTACCGCTTGCCACCTGCCTTATATATGGAGAGAACGACTGGAAAAGTTTTCTCATAACATTCTGTGTGACAGCTGTCACCGGAGGAGCCATGGCATTCACCATACATCCGTCGACTCCGTCAATGGGCAAACGTGAGGGATTTCTTCTCACAGCCCTGATATGGATATTATTCTCGGGATTCGGAATGCTTCCATTCATCCTGATGGAGGACCGGCCGCTCAGTGTGTCTGATTCATTCTTCGAGGCTATGTCGGGCTTCACCACCACCGGAGCCTCTATCATGACATCGATATCGCATCTAAGCCACGGAGCAGTGATATGGCGTTCGCTCATGCAGTGGATCGGTGGAATGGGAATCATACTTTTCACGTTGGCTGTAATCCCTATGCTCAACCATTCCGGAGGGATGCAGATGTTCAATGCCGAAGTAACAGGCATCACACACGACAAGCTCCGGCCGCGCATATCCCAGACAGCGAAAAGCCTGTGGCTCATATACATTACCTTGACCGTCATACTCTTTATGCTACTTATAGCAGGGCCTATGGAAGGGTTTGACGCATTGTGTTACGCTTTCTCCATAATGTCCACCGGAGGGTTTGCGACATCCGACGAGGGACTCGGCTTATGGAAAAGCGATTACATCGAGGCGGTGGCCACATTCTTCATGTTTATAGGAGGAGTCAGTTTCTCGCTTATATACAGGGCGGTACACAGGGATTTCCGGACAGTGTGGAACAACGATGTGTTCCGCACCTACATCGGAGTCATAGCCTCATGCTATGTCATATTCGCCCTGTCGATATGGCTTAACGGGCAGATGACATCATGGAAATCAATCACTCTGGACCCACTGTTCCAGATAGTCTCCATGATATCATCAACAGGATTTGAAGTGCCGGAATTCGGCTCATGGGGCACGTTTGTCCTTTCTATAGTATTTCTGCTGATGTTTTTCGGAGCCTGTGCAGGCTCAACAAGCGGCGGTGCAAAACTCGACCGCCTCATATACATGCTGAAAAACTGCCGCAATGAGATCGAACGGTGCATACACCCCAACAACATTCTCACCGTACGCGTTAACGGCAAAGTGATACCTCACGAGACAGTGTCAAAGGTCATAGCATTCCTATGCCTCTATGTACTGATAATACTTGCCGGAGGCATAATTCTGACAGCCATGGGGCTGCCGCTCATCGACGCATTCTTTTCAGCCTTCACATGCATAAGCAATACCGGTCTGAGCGCAGGAGTGACAGGCTATGGCAGCACATTCGCCATAATACCTGACGCCGGGAAATGGGTACTCGCGATAATAATGCTTATCGGCCGACTCGAACTGTTCACAGTGCTGCTGCTGTTCACTCCGACTTTCTGGAAAAAATAGCCTCAGATCCCTGACTTCATCATTGCGAAATGTTTCCACAGAGGTGCAGCCATAAGTGATTGCTTTATGTCATCAGTGATCAGCATCTCACGCACCTCCTCCTCGCTCAACAGGCATACGACAATATCCTCAGTAGCGTCAAGATGCTGAGAGCCAATGCGGACAACATTCCTGGCCGTATAGCAATAAGCGAGATTGTTCTGGTTGCCCGGATTGGCTGAAATCACCATTGACAGCTCCCAGTCACCGCCTCCGAAACCGGTCTCCTCAAGGAGCTCGCGTCGGGCACCTTCCATAGGGTCCTCCCCTTCCTCCACTACACCCGCACAAAGCTCTGTGGCCACAACTCCAAGACCGTGACGATACTGCTTCACCATCACATATTTCCCCTCAGCGGTTATGGCTATCACATTTATCCACTTAGGGTATTCAAGCACATAATATTCGGGATGTACGGTTCCATTAGGCAGCTCTACAGTGTCACGGCGCACAGTGAGCCATGGACGACGCGACAGATACTCTGAATCGAGAACGCGCCATTTCATCGAGTCATCGGCTGGATTATCAGTGTATTTCATAATCAATTAAAATTTTTCAATCATATTCATCGGCTTATTATGCCGCATATTAAGAAGGTCGTTAAAAAAACAGCCTCTAAGAATTGCATTTCTTTCTGAGAAGAAAATCACTTATCGCTACAGCGACCTTCGGCAGTCCAGCCGGCATCTCCCCGGCAAGAATCGTATAGAAATCATCGGGATTTTTCTTTGCCACCTCCATAACGCGCAGATACTGCTCACGGGTTATCACCGATGAGAAATCCGACAATTTATCATTGGATATAAGATCGGCTATATGACCGTACACGGTAATGGGCTTTATACCCTTAGCCTCGGCAATGGCATTGACATCATAGCCGGCATTGAGAAGCAAAAGAGTCTCCTCCTGCGACATTCCCGTGCCGAGCTTATCCCGGATACCTTTGAATTTTCTTATCGCAGTGACAAAAGGTTTCCAGTATTTCACGGTCTTCCGCTCACCCACACCCTCGACTCTGGAGAAGCTCTCCATATCGATAGGTTCGGTCCTGACCATCTCAAGCAATGCCTTGTCAGTAAGCACAATATATGGAGGCACCTGCTCCTTCTTAGCGATATTCTCCCTGACGCCTTTAAGCAGTTCCAGAAGCTGTTCGGCCGGTGACAGCTGTATCTCCTCTGGCTCTGCGGCCGACTTGCGGCGTGTGTTTCTACGCTCAATGGGGGTATATCTGGCCAAAGTCACAGGCCCGCGGCTATCAAGGATCCTGCGTCCATATGCTGTGATCTTCAGATGATTGCCCTCGTTGTAGGCAATGTCGATCAGACCGAGCTGAATCATCTGGGATATATATGCGTTCCACTCGGCAAAACTCAGATCGCGACCGGCACCATAAGTTTTTATCTTATCATAGCCCTTCTGTATCAGTTCCTGACGCGCTGCACCACGCAATATGTCGATAAGCATGGTGATACCGGCCATACCGTTTACACGGACTATCGCACTCAAAGCCTTCAGGACGAGTACCGTGCCGTCAATACGTTCAGGTGGATTAAGGCACACGTCACAGTTGCCGCAATCATGATCGAAAGTTTCATTGAAGTAACTGAGCAGAATACGCCGGCGGCACAACGAAGCCTCGGCATACTCCTTCATCCTTGTAAGCTTCTCAGTATTGATGGCCTGCTGGCCGCTCTCATCGACGAAACTCTGAAGGGTAGCTATGTCGGCATATGAGTAGAACATCACCGCCTCGGCTTTAGCTCCGTCGCGTCCTGCACGGCCTATCTCCTGATAATAGCTCTCGATATTGCGGGGCATATTATTGTGCACCACCCAGCGTATATTACTCTTGTCTATGCCCATGCCGAACGCCACCGTCGCACACACCACCTGCACTTCTCCGTTGATAAACAGTTCCTGCGCACGATTGCGCTCAGCTACCGAAAGCCCGGCATGATATACCACGGACCGATATCCGCGTCCGCTCAGCTGCTTGTCCGTCTCTTCCGCACTCTTGCGGCTGAGACAGTACACTATGCCGGCGTCACTGCGATAGCGGTCGATCATAGAGCATATGTAATTGATACGCCGTGTCTTTCCGGGATTGGTCATCACCCGCAATGATATGTTGGGGCGGTCAAACGAACCTATGAACAGCCGTGGATTGTCAAGTCTGAGCTGCAAGGCGATATCTTCGCGTGTAAGCCTGTCGGCGGTGGCAGTGAGTGCCATGACAGGCACACCCGGATAGAGAGCCTTTATGCATGAGAGCTGTGTGTAGCCCGGGCGAAAATCATGTCCCCACTGAGAGATACAGTGGGCTTCATCAACGGCAAAGAGCGCGATCCTCAGATCACGTGACCAGCGGTCAATCTCCATGAGCAACCGTTCCGGAGATATATAAAGTATGCGCACACGTCCGCTGAACAGCTGCTCCAGTATATCCCGGTTCTGTTCCTCGGTCTGCATGGAATTCACAGCCGCAGCAGGTATGCCGTTGCTCGTGAGCGCAGTGACCTGATCCTTCATGAGAGCTATAAGCGGGGATACCACAACCACCACCCCGTCACTCAGAAGAGCCGGCATCTGATAGCATATGGATTTGCCTCCCCCTGTAGGCATCAGAACTACAGAGTCATGTCCGGACATCGCCGCCGTGATTATTTCAAGCTGCAGCGGACGGAATGTGCTGTAACCATAGAATCGGCCTAACATGGCTTTGGCTTTGCCGGCTATGTCAATCGTCTCTCTGTCTGACATTTACGTTTCGTAGCATAAAGACAGGGGAACAGGATCATTCCATCCCTGTTCTCCTGTCTTGATTATGACATTTTTAAGATACAGCAACTATCAGAGTTTGCTGTCTATGGTCTTTATCTTGGTCTCAAGTTCAGCAAGGTCATCCTTCAGACGCTGCATCCTGCGCTGCATGTCACGCAGCATCGAATCGGCATTCTTTGAGCGGGCCGAAAGGAATCCCATATTGTTCTCATATGTGTTGAGTTCACTGCGCCGCTGCTCATATATCCTCAGCAGCCGCTCGCGCTCACGATATAGACGGTTGGTGTCGCCGCCAATTTCTGACAATGAACTTTCAAACGACTCCATCCTTGAGTCACGCCGGGCATTGTCCCACTTGGAATATATCCTGTTTACCACAGCCCTGTATGCGTCATATATAGCATCCTTCTCGGCAAACGGCACATGACCCACGCTCTGCCACTCGGCCTGCAGATCCTTGAGTGTTTTGATCGCGGCCTCACGCTCAGGCGTATTGGCATCCAGAGCTTTCAGTTTCTCTATTATCTCCTGCTTCTGCTCCAGATTGGCACGCTCATTGCGTCTTGTGCCGGAAGTATTCTTCTTTTTCTGCTCAAAGAAGTAATCGCATGCGGCAAGGAAGCGATGCCACACCTGATCGGAATATTTCTTGGCCACCGCACCGATGGTCTTCCACTCCTTCTGCATGCGTGTCAACTCATCGGCAGTCGCACGCCAGTCCGTGCTGTCTTTGAGAGCCTCAGCTCTTTCGCATAAGGCAATCTTGCGCTCCAGATTAGTGGCAAGCACATCCTTCATCTGCTTGAAGAACACTGCCTTGGCAGCAAAGAACTTGTCACATGCGGCGCGGAATCTGGCAAACAGTTCGGCATTGGCCTTGCGAGAAGCAAAACCGAGTTTCTTCCAGTCAGCCTGGGCCTCCATAAACTCTTTGGTCATACTGTCCCAAGCCGCGTATGTGCTGAGCGATGAAAAGTCGAGAGCTTCGACACGTTCGCATATCGCAGTCTTGGCATCCTCGTTCTCACGCTCTTTGGCTTTACGTTCAACAAAGAAATCCTGATAACGTTTGTTTATGGATGTGGAAAGGTCCTTGAACTTTCCCCATATCTCCTCGCGCACCTCTTTGGGCACCGGGCCTATGGCGCGCCACTGGTCATGAAACTCCTGAAGCTTTTTGAAAGCAACTATCACATCCTCCTCCGACTGTAGCTTCTCTGCTTCAGCAACCAAAGCCTCCTTGTCGGCAAGATTTTTCTTGAAATCATAGTCACGAAGTTCCTTGTTGATCTTAAGCTGATCATAGAACTTCTCCACAGCATCCTGATAGCTTTTCCATATCTCGCTCGAATACTGCTGGGGCACCTCCCCTATCTCCTTAAACTGCGCCTGCATGTCACGCACTTCAGGGAACACGCGGTTTACGTTGTCAGCATCCGCACTCATTTCCACGAGTTTGGATATTATGGCCTTCTTCCGCTCATAGTTGGACTGTTGTTCTGCCTCTATGGCTGCACGCTGTGCGGCTTTCTTATCTCTGATGACACCAAGGAGATCTTTGAATGTCTCCTCTACCGGATCGGATGCCGCAACGAAATCTTCGGCCTTATTCCCTTCTTCAGAAAGGAACTTCTCACGCTCTGCACGCAGTTCCTCATTACGCAGAGTATAGAATTGCTGTTTCAGACGCGAAATTTCCTCTGCGGATATGTCTGCTGCGTCAAGCACCGATATACGGCGCACCTCGTCAAGGATCTCGTCTTTCGAGAGATTACGGTGACGGGGACGTTCCCCGGCTTCTGTCGGGACAGCTTCAGCTTCCGATTCAACGGTCTGTCCGGAATCAGCCATGACTTCCGCTTCCGCAGATTCCACGGAAGCCTCAGGCATAACCACTGACGGCTCAGTCTTTTCAACTACTTCAGCCCCAGCTTCAGCCACGGTCTCGACCGCAGGCTCGGGCTCTTGATTTACGGTGGTATCCTTTACCTCTTCAGGCTTCAGGATGGGGTCATTCAGTTCCATAATTGGGAGATAGGATAATGTGATGATCGATTCAGACTGCTAATTTATAAACAAATTTTTGGAAATCCTCACAAAATCGCACAAATTTTGCCAAAACTGCCCAAAACATGATTTATAACATAAATTTTCACCCTTCCGCTTGCACAATTCAAGCAATAACCTTACCTTTGCAACACATAAAAGCATTGACCCGCGCATGTGGCGTAATTGGTAGCCGCGTTAGACTTAGGATCTAATGACTCAGGTCGTGGGGGTTCGAGTCCCTTCATGCGCACAAAATATCCCCTTGCAACCATCCAGGTTGCGAGGGATTTATACTTTCCCACAAAACACATACGAAGCACTTTATATTATAATACCCGTTATTTAATGCCCGAGTATAAATATAAACCCTTGCCACAGAGAGTCGTAGCAAGGGTAATTTCTTAGGGGGGCAACACAGCCCCCGTAATTCTTTTTTCTGACATGCGGCCGGATGCAGATGGCGGTCACAGTACAATATCATTCCCAAAAGACGACATACTGTCATCAATCGAGTTTAAGCACTGCGAGGAATGCCTTCTGAGGCACTTCGACCGATCCTATCTGCTTCATGCGTTTCTTGCCTTTCTTCTGCTTCTCAAGCAGCTTGCGCTTACGCGATATGTCTCCGCCATAACACTTGGCGGTCACATCCTTGCGTACCGCCTTGATGGTCTCGCGGGCTATGATCTTCGCACCTATCGCAGCCTGAATGGCTATGTCGAACTGCTGACGTGGTATCAGCTCCTTAAGTTTCTCGCACATACGCCTTCCGAACGTCACAGCATTGTCAACATGCGTAAGCGTAGAGAGGGCATCGACACTCTCCCCGTTGAGGAGTATATCGAGCTTCACAAGCTTGCTTTCGCGGAAATCATGGAGGTGGTAGTCAAACGACGCATAGCCCTTGGATATGCTCTTAAGCTTATCATAGAAGTCTATCACGATCTCTCCGAGAGGCATGTCGAATATCATCTCCATACGGTTGCCGGATATATATTCCTGCTTGACGAGCTCGCCTCGCTTGCCGAGACAGAGTGTCATTATCGGGCCTATGAAATCGGCTGCCGTGATTATGGACGCCCGTATGTAAGGCTCCTCGATATGATCGATGAGTGTCGGGTCAGGAAGGCCTGACGGGTTATGCACCTCGGTCATATTGCCATGCTTGTCATAGACACGATAGCTCACATTAGGCACGGTGGTGATCACATCCATGTCGAACTCTCTCCCGAGACGCTCCTGAATGATCTCCATATGAAGCAGCCCGAGGAATCCGCAACGGAATCCGAACCCGAGGGCCATGGATGATTCGGGCTGGAATGTCAGCGAGGCGTCATTAAGCTGCAGCTTCTCAAGTGAAGAGCGAAGATTCTCAAAATCCTCGGTCTCTATGGGATAGACTCCGGCAAACACCATGGGCTTCACCTCCTCGAATCCGTCTATGGCTTCCCGGCAAGGACGCTCAACATGAGTGATGGTGTCGCCCACCTTCACCTCTTTGGAGGTCTTTATGCCTGATATTATATACCCCACATTTCCGGCTGACAGTGTGTCGCAGGGTTTCATATCGAGTTTTAGCACACCTATCTCATCGGCATTGTACTCCTTGCCTGTGGCGACAAATTTCACGAAATCGTTTTTACGTATCGTGCCGTTCTCTATCTTGAAATAAGCTATGATGCCACGGAATGGATTGAACACGGAATCGAAAATAAGAGCCTGAAGCGGAGTCTCCGGATCGCCCACAGGAGCAGGTATGCGCTCCACAATAGCCTTCAGGATGTCCGGCACTCCGATACCGGTCTTTCCGCTGGCGCGGATTATGTCGTCCCTGTCACAGCCCAGCAGATCCACTATCTGGTCCTCGACCTCATCGGGCTTGGCACTGTCAAGATCCACCTTATTTATTACGGGTATTATCTCAAGATCGTTGTCTATAGCCATGTAGAGGTTGGAGATCGTCTGCGCCTGTATCCCCTGGGACGCATCCACTATGAGAAGCGCGCCCTCGCATGCGGCAATCGAGCGTGACACCTCATAAGAGAAGTCCACATGTCCCGGAGTGTCAATAAGATTGAGCACATAGTCCTCACCGTCAAGGCGGTAATTCATCTGTATGGCATGGCTTTTAATGGTGATGCCGCGTTCGCGTTCCAGATCCATGTCATCAAGCACCTGGGCCTGCAGATCCTTACCGGCCACTGTGTCGGTGTATTCAAGAAGACGGTCAGCCAAAGTGCTCTTGCCGTGGTCAATATGGGCAATGATACAGAAATTGCGTATATTTTTCATCGTGTGGAGTCAAGTGTACCTGCAAAGGTACGAATTATTTTTCGTTTGAAAAAATGACAGAAAATATTTGGAGATTTAAAAAATATGATCTAACTTTGCACCGCAAAACCAAAAGATGGTGAGCATAGCTCAGTTGGTTAGAGCGTCGGATTGTGG
>CAJURI010000043.1 GCA_910588795.1 uncultured Duncaniella sp.
ACCGAGTCTGTCGGATATTCGGTTAGCCCTGCCACGGAACTACGCCGCTGCTCCAGAATATGATTGCAAAATTAAAAAACATCCTTCGATGTTATGCAGTCGGAATGGGAATAAAAGAGACGGCAAACACGTTTCATCTTTCCCGCAACACCGTACGCAAGTATGTCCGGCTGTTCATTTCAAGCGGCAAGACTACCGAACAGCTGCTTGAACTCTCGGAAGAGCATCTCCGTGAGATGTTCGGATGCACGGAGTTCCGTCACCGCGAGCCGTCGCAGCGTCAACTGGAACTTGACGCACTGATACCGGGCTATGTCGCCCGGCTTTCCCGCAAGGGCATGACAGTCCGCAAGCTTTTCAACGAGTACAGAAGCGAGCATCCCGACGGCTTTCAGGAGTCCGTGTTCAAACGCTCCGTCCGGCAGTACAGGTTCCACACCACGGTTGTGGGGCACGTCGAGCACTATGCCGCCGACCAGATGTATGTCGACTTCGCAGGAGACAAGCTGGAAGTGGTGGACGGAATGACGGGAGAGGTCAAGAAAGCGGAAGTGTTCGTCGCCATCCTTCCGTTCAGCCACTACACGTACTGCGAGGCGGTATGGTCGCAACGGAAGGAAGACCTGATCAAGGCCTGTCAGAATGCATTTGAGTACTTCGGAGGCGTGACGGCCGCCATCGTGCCCGACAACCTGAAGGCGGCGGTAAAGACCAGCGACCGGAACGAGCCTGTGATCAACGAGGAGTTCGCGGCCTTCGCCGAACATTACGGATGCGCCGTATATCCCGCGCGGGTCCGCCATCCCAAAGACAAGGCCCTTGTCGAGAACGCCGTCAAGCAGCTGTACCAGTCAGTGTATCTTGACATAGAGGGGATGGTCTTCCCGTCGCTGGACGAACTGAACACGGCGATTCACATATCGCTGCACGACTTCAACGAAAGGCTGATGGCAGGAAGGAATATGTCGCGTAAAGACATGTTCCTGCAGGGCGAAAAGGACTTCCTGCGTCCCCTTCCCGAGAAACCGTTTGTCATCAAGGAACGAAAGCTGATGACAGTGGGCAAGAACTGTTATGTCTCCCTGTTCAAGCACCATTACAGCGTGCCGCGCGAGCATGTCGGCAAACGTGTGGTCATCCTTTATGACGCGGACACGGTTGAGATCTACTGCGGCCTCAATCTCGTGGCCACACACGACCGCTGCGACATACCCTACACATACTCATGGAAGAAGGAACACAACCTGCCCGGCCATTACGGCCCGTATGACAAGGATCTGGAGGAACTCTTCAAGCGAGCCGCTGAAATGGACAACATCGTTCTTGACTACCTCCACGAAGTGGATGCCATGATGCAGTATCCGCCGAAATCCTTCAGCAGCTGCCGCGGCATACTGTCGCTGGAGAAAAAATATGGAGCCGACAGGCTTGTGGCCGCTTGCGCCTGTGCGTCGATGAAGGCCGTGTATGGATATCAGGCGGTGAAAGAGATACTTGAACAGGGCGATGACGCCGATTTCCTGCCAGATGAGGACGGAAGGGTCTCAGGCCCCGCGGCGACAGCCCCTGCCCCGATGCACAAGAACATCCGCGGCCGCGAATACTACAGCCGCAATAATGAAACCGAAAAGACTTACAACAATGGAAACAATCGATAAAACCGCACCGGCGACCCGGCAGCCGGATCAGAACACAACATCGCTGGACCTGATGAACCGCATGAAGATGCACGGAATGGCAGAGGCCTTCCGCGAAAGCCTTGCCGGAACAACCGCACAGTCAATGACTCCGGATTCCTTCTTGTCGATGCTCCTGCACCGCGAATGGGACTGGCGCGCGCAAGCCGCCGTAATGCGCCTGACAAAAAACGCGGCGTTCCGCTACAAGGCATATCTCGAGGAAATCGACTACGCCACAAACCGGGGGCTCGACCGCAACCAGATGGAGCGCCTGGCGACACTCGACTTCGTCCGAAACGGTCAGAATCTCTTCATCACCGGATCATCAGGCACAGGTAAAAGCTTCCTGGCCTGCGCACTGGGACATGAGGCTTGCAAACGTGGCATACGCACCCTGTATGCCAACGCCTCCAAACTGCTCGGACAGCTAAAGGTCGCAAAAGTCAAGAACAATCTTGAGCCCGAGCTCAAGAAAATCGAACGATGTCAGCTGCTCATCCTCGACGATCTTTTTCTGGTGCCCCTTGACGCGAAGGAGCGTCCGATCCTGCTCGACATAATCGAAGACCGCAACGAGCGCAAATCGATCATCATCACCTCCCAGTACCCTTCCTCAAGCTGGTACGACATGGTCGGTGACCCGACTGTGGCCGATGCCATCCTCGACCGTATAGTACACTCGGCGCACACAATCGAGCTGTCCGGAGAAAGCATGCGCAAACTGAAGGCTAGAAAAGCCTGACAAACCAAATGAGGTAAAATAACATTGACCCCCGCCGCCAGGACTTTTAAGGGGTCATTCTTATTTTGCCCGAGGGGTCAAATCCCGCGTGCCCGAAGGGGTCAAACGCACGCGCCTTTTCCAATCTGCTTGAGCTCGTATTCGTCGCACACGCCCCGGTAGTCGTCAAGAGTCAGGAACATAGGCCGGAAGTTTTGGGCATAGCTTCATAAATTGCAATTTCGCGGGCTTTTTCGGCAGTCAGGCCGGGGAGGCGCTTTTGCCGGATCATTTTTTTAACGCCCTGCATAGATACGCAGACCGGGCGCCCATGAAGCACAAGCACCAGGAATTTTTTACGGTGGAGGTCAGCGGAGCGCTGAGCTTCACGGATCGCGCGTTTTTTGCGCCAGTCGAACAGGAGGGCGCGGAAGTATTCAAATATTACCATGATACATTTTTTGCGTTAGGTCGCAACCCTATTGAAGTGGATGAAACAATTTTCTTTTGTCGGGTATCTCTCTGTAAAATCCATATAGCGCCCTCGTCGGCGTCCGGTGCGTCGTCGTGTCCGCGCATACCCTTTTCAAATGCGAGGGTCTGGTCGATGCCGGCGAGCATATCGGGGTCGTCTCGCTGGCTCTCGTCGTAATAGACGAACCCACGCTCCCACAGTGGCGAAACAGCTTCAACGCGCTGGAACTTGTCAGGCTTTTTGCGCTTGTCGCCGGTCATTGGGAGCTGGTAGCCGCGAAGTTCACCCTCTCGCATAAATTCATCGAGGATGGTGTCCTGCATAAAATTCGCCTCCATGTACCAGCGCACGGCGATACCCTGAGCGCGCGCCCATTCGTAAAGGTCGTAACACCAGCGTACCATTTCGGCAACGGAGCACTGACGGACAAAAGCACGGAGGTGCCAGAGCTGAGTCCCGGCTTTCCCCCAGAGTTTCGCCGCCTTAAAGTCATTTTTGTTTGAGCCTTTGAAACTGGGGTCGATATAAAGCACAATTTCCGAGAACTTAGACCAGGCAGGGCGCTTACCCCAGCGGATCCACTCGTTGCGGAACACTGCACCCTCAATTATCGGGTTATTCATGTATTCTTTTTGAAATGCACGATAACCGGCGACGTCGGCAATTGCCTGCACTTCCTCCGGGGTCCATTTGGCAGCCCAGGAAATATCGCCGTTTTTGTCGTAGATGTTTACACGGGTAACGTGTACGCTCTTAATATCGCACCACTTCGCCAGCACTGAATTTTTGGCAATCATATTACCGACCATAAAGAAGCGGCCGCGCCCACCGTCGAGAGTACCGAACAGAGCCGAGCGCACCCAGTCGAACAGCTTAGAGACACGCGCCGGACTTTCCACCAGTTCGTCGTCGTCGAGGTCGTCAATAACGATGTAATCCGGACGGTGTGAGCGGTAGCGCAGACCACGCGGAGACTGACCGCGACCACGGGCAAAAAATGCGACTTCCGTCTGCGTTACAAATTCTCCCTCCTCCCAGGATCCGGCGTTGTACTGTTCCCCGAAATCGGCAATATAACGCTGGTTGTACTGTAACTCCGCCTGAATGTCACCCAACAGAGTTTTAGCGTTATCCTCAGACTTGCCGACGATGACCATAACGTTAATTTCGCGGCGTTCCTGACACATTAGCCACATAGGGACAAATACGTCCATATTGGTAGACTTAGCCGCACCACGATGCCAGACAAAACCGGCTTTGAGGTTTCGGTTGGCTTTTATCTTATTGGCCGCGTCAATGTGGAATTTAGCGCAAGGGGTAGCTTTCCCGGTTTCGGGGTTAATAGTCCAGTGTGGGAAATAGTAATCAACGAAAGCGGTATAATCAGAGCGCAGCCGGGCAATGCGCGCGAGACGCTGTGCCGGCGATTCTATGATGTTAATGGAAGTGGCAGCCTGCACCGTTTCGCAGTGCTGTTTCCATTCCTCAATCGCTTTTTTTAATTCCGCTTTTGTCATACTTTAGAAAGACTCTTTTAATTTTTCAGAGATGAAAAGGTCGTGATAATGGTTAATGGTTTTGAGCAGTTCCGGGGTGACATTCGGGTCGAAGCTCATACGATATTGCAGCCATTTGCTGAAAGCCATAAATACCTCTATAATGTCAACCACGGAAGTTTTTTTGTCGAGGCGTTCAACAGTGGCGGCAAACTTCACAAGTTTGTCAGCGCTGGCGGCTGTTTTCTCCGGGCTGGGGTCATTTGCCAAATCCTCCAGTAACACATTTATGGAGTTAAAAATTTTATTAACCAGTTCCTGTCTCGTAATGTTGGCGGCGGCTCGTGCCTGTTCCCAGCCACCCTCCGCAACCCATTTTGTGACAGTCTGAGCAGATACGCCGACTTTTTCAGCAATAGACTTCTGAGGCTCCCCCTGCATATATAGGAGGCGCGCGTGTTCGCGTTGCTGTTCGCGTTCCTTTTTGGTTTTAGTTGCCATTCATAATAAACCGAGAATTTAAGTTAACACCCACACTGCGGGGGCGTTTTCGATATTTCGCATTATCGGCGGCACCTCAGCATAGCAGGAGTAAACTCCGCTCTGCGTTCGGTTTGCACGATAATTCACACTGCAAAGTTGGGGTAAAAAAGTGCTATGGTAAAAAAGAGTGTAAAACTTTTACACTCTTTTTGTTAGGGTTGTGAACAATGCTCAACTTTGCACCGCTGAACGACTTAAATACATTCTTTGCATAGCAAAGCGGCAAGCCGATTAGCGGAGTAGAGCAGCCGGTAGCTCATTGGGCTCATTCCCCAAAGGTCGCAGGTTCGAGTCCTGCCTCCGCCACCAAGGTAAAAAAGATTAGGACAACCGCCCCGGGCACAGGGGACACACCCACCACCTCCGGACCAAGCCCCTAAGTGCCCCGGGCATTTTCTTTGCGAGAGTTAATATTTTAAAATACAAAGCGTGGCAAGCACGATAAGTGAAACGAGACAACTACAATGAAAGAAGTAATAATCTCAACTGAGGCAGTAAACAGCTACGGCACGCGTGTGCTGACTTCGGGCATAGACCTGGAGCAGTTCAAGCGCAACCCGGTTTTGCTATGGATGCACCGCCGTGCTTTCGACGGTCAGTCAATGCCTATCGGCAAAATTGACAACCTCAGAGTTGAGGAGGGGAAGCTGATAGGCACCCCGATATTTGACCAAAACGATGAATTTGCCCGGAAGATAGAGAGCAAATGGGAAAGCGGATTTTTGCGCATGGCTTCGGCAGCCCTGGAGCCTACCGAAGTGAACCCAGACCCGGCTTTAGCATTGGAAGGGCAGACACGTGCAACGGTGACACGGTGCAAACTTATCGAGGTTAGCATTGTGGATATTGGCGGCAATGATGAAGCCCTGCAACTCTGTGGAGCAGACGGCAAGCAGTTGAAGCTCGCCGCCGGTGAGGATGCCCCGACACTTCCGCTCTTGAAACTGAACGAACCCAAGCCCGCGCCGGAGAATGAACCCGGCGAGGGGGAGGAAATCAATAACAATAATAAAATAATAAAAACAGCGATGAACAAAGACCAGTTAATCCTCTTAGGACTTCCCGAGGATGCGAGCGACGAGCAGATAACAGCCGCGCTCCAGCTGATGAAAACCAAGGCGGACAGCGCAGAGACGTTGCAACTTGCGGCAGTGACCCGGTGCGTGGATCAGGCTATTGCCGACAAAAAGATTTTGGCGGCGCAGCGTGACCATTACATTAAGCTCGGTAAAGCAGCCGGCGCAGAAATGCTCGCCGACACATTCAAGGCGATGCCCGGACAGCAGAAGCCCACCGACACCCTGAACCTGAGCAAACAGAGTGCGCCTGGTGCAGCTGAACAGCCTAAGAAATACACCAAGTTAAGCGAAGTGCCGCATAGCGAGCTCATAGCACTGCGCAAAGACCAGCCCGCGGAATATATGCGCCTGTATAAAGAAGAGTACGGCGTAGAGTGTCCGCCCCTCAGCGATTAAATAAACCCTATAAACACAATCCAACAACAGCAATGAAATCGAAAAGCAATTTTTTTAAGAAGCTGCTCGGCATAGTCAGCTGCATGATTATGGCCGTTGCGTTCAATGCCGCCGCCGGCGCTACCTGTGCTGTGGCAATCGGCTGCGCCCCTGAAACCGGAGCAATCGCCGGCAATGTTCTGGCACTTGCATTAGGTCAGGCAGCCCCCGCGGGTTCATTCCGTGCCGGTGTCCTCAAAGAGATATGGACCGGTGAGCAGATCAAACAGTTCCGCACCGCCCTGGAGTCGTGGGGCTGGCTTGCAAGAATCCGCAGTTATAACCAGTATGTAAATAACGACGTTATCCACTTCGTTGAAATCGGCGGTGACCCCACGGTGCTTGTAAATAATACCACCTACCCAATTCCTGTTACTGCTCTGGAGGATGCGGACAAGCCTGTGAGTCTTGACAAGTTCACAACCGAGGCAACCCCTGTGACCAATGATGAGCTGCACGCTATCAGTTACGACAAAATGGCAAGCGTTCAGGAACGCCACCGCGATGTATTGGTCGAGGCGTTCGGTCAGCGTGCAATACACGCCATTGCCCCGGATGAGAATAAAACCGGCGTGCCTGTGCTTTTCACTACCGGCGAAGCTGTAGAGGGTCGCAAGCTCATGACTTCGGCTGACCTTTTGGCAATCAAAAGGAGCTTTGACAAAATGGGTATACCCAAGCAGGATCGCGTGCTGGTGCTCTGTTCCGACCATGTGAACGACCTGCTCCAGACAGAGCAGCGTTTCAAAGACCATTACAACATTAACCAGACCGAGGGCAAAATCGGCCGTTTGTATGGTTTTGACATTTACGAATATGACGGCACACCCTATTACAACTCGGCAGGTAAAAAACTTGCATGGGGTGCTGTTCCCGGTGCGACCGACTCGCAGAGCTCCGTTGCGTTCTATGCCGGCAGAATGATGAAAGCTGCAGGCTCAACAACATTCTACTGGAGTAAAGCCGAGAACGACCCTCAGAACCACCGCAACCTCGTTAACTTTGACCAGTACGGCATTTGTCTGCCTTTGTCTGAGACAAACTGTCGTGCGTCAATAGTCAGCGCAAAAGCGTAAAAAACCTATGGCTACACTGAAACAAGGAAGCAGAGGCGCGGAGGTAAAAGCCCTGCAACAGCGGTTAAACCTCATACCTGACGGTATTTTCGGACCGTTGACCGAGGAAGCCGTCAAGGAGTTTCAGAAGCGTAAGGGGTTAACGGCTGACGGAATAGCCGGAACGCAGACACTTGCAGCTATGGGCGCGACACCCGGAAAGCGCAAGGTCGATGAAATCATTCTGCACTATACGGCAACGCCGGAGGGTGAGGAGTTTTCAAATACCCGGATAAAAGCAAGCCATTTGGCGCGTGGCTTTTCTGATATAGGCTACCACTATGTTATCGGACTAAACGGGGAAATCCGCCCCGGGCGGTCCGAGGCAGTGGCCGGAGCGCATTGCACCGGACATAATACGCGGTCAATCGGTGTGTGTTACGTTGGCGGATGTCCGCCACGTAAGACCCCGAATTGGCAAAATATCGGGAAGGACACACGAACCCCGGCACAAGAGGCTACGCTTGTAAAGTTGGTTAAAGAACTTCTCAAGAAATACCCCGGCGCTACTGTTCACGGTCATAACGAATTTGCTAATAAACCGTGCCCCGGCTTCGATGTAAAAAAATGGCTCACAAAAGTGGGTATTAAACAGTAACAATATGAATTGTCGTGCCAGTGAGAGCAGAGCGGAGCTTGCTCCGGCTATGCCGAGCGCAGCCGACAAAGCATTGGAACAATGAATGAGCGGCGAAATAATAACAATCATAGTATCGGCGCTTGTTGCGGCGGTATCTGGTCCCGTAGGGGCATGGGTTGGCCGCAAACTGGAGCGCACTAAATACCGCATTGAACTTAAGACGCTGAGGGCTGAAATGAATAATAAGCTCGCAGAGGTCAAAAGCAATGAGCTTGAAAACGTGCGAAAGGCTGCGGACATACTGATGGAAAGTATTGTGCCGCCGCTCAAAGCCGAAATAACTAACTTACGCAAAGATGTGCAAAGACTCAACAACGCACTGGAGCGCATTTGGGGCTGTCGTCATATTGATAGCTGCCCTGTCAAATTCGAGCTGCTGCTCACACCGAAAGGTCGCGGAGCACACCAGGACGGAAACAACGGAGCATGTGACGACGAGCGCCAAAGGTTGCGAGGTGCACACCCAACACCAAGAGGCGACCCTGACGAGGGAGACCCAAACCCGGGGGCTGACGGTTACGGAGATTGAGGTCTACGACACTGAAAAGCAACCCGACCCGGACACCGGACAAAGACCGTTAAAAGCCAAGATCCGGCAGACCCACGGCGAGGAGCAGCAGAGTAATGAGGCGGCAGATATTACCGCCGAGGAGAAAGCCGAGACCGAAACCGAAGCGGTGCAGACCATTGACGGCGGCACGCTTGACGAAGTGACGGTAACAGCTACCAAAGCCCCGAGCCTGTGGGAACGGTTGAAAGTCGCCACCCTGATATTGGCTGCAGTTCTGATCCTGTCAGTAGCAGGGTGGAAAATATATAATCTAAAACGTAAAAAGATATGAGCAACGAAACAAAAGAAAAGACCACAGCCGAAATCGCAGCGGAAAATCTGGCAACGATTAATGAAGCCGGCGCCGTCACTGCGGAGGAGATGGCACACGTCGCGGCAACCTTAGAGACAGCTTCGGCGAAAAAGTCAGGCAAAGGCAAGAACCAGCCCGAGCCGGAACTGGTCGCAAAACTGAAAGCAGCCCGCGCCAAAGCAAAGGCGGAAACTGACGCCCTTACTGCTGTGGGTAAAGCAGCGTGCCGGCGTCACAGTCTCCCGGCAGTATGGGTGACAGCCGACGGCCAGTGTTTCAAACAGGAAAATGACGCCCGAAACCACGGCAAAAGTCTGGGATTTTCGGCAGTACCCTTAAAAGTGGAAGCGTAATGGCAACAAGTCTGAATATACAGAGACAGAACGGCAATGTCCCCAAGTCTCTGCCCGGTGAGGACCATATAACCGGTTTTGTGGTCTATCTTCCGGCGGCAGATATTCCGGCCGCGTTCAAAACCGACCACGTGCAGCCACTCAGCACCATTGACGCGGCGGAGGCTGCGGGTATTAAGGAGGATGCAGCAAGCTGGGGCGTGCGTGTGCTTCACTATCAGCTCAGCGAACTTTACCGAATTAACCCGGCTGTAAGCCTGTATGTGGCGATCTTCGAGAAGCCGCAGGGTGAGTCCCAGACATTCGCCGAGCTTAAGACAGTGCAGAACTTTGCGGCCGGCCGTATCCGTCAGATCGGCGTATGGTGTGGCGACCGCACCCTTAGCGGTGACGACCTCACGGCCCTGCAGGGTGTCGCGGACGCACTTGCCGGGGAGGAGGCGGAACTGTCTGTCGTGTACGCCCCGAAAGTGGGCACGCTCAACACAATGCCGGTTAACCTTGCGGGTGAGAATAAAAGCCGCGTCAGCGTGGTGATAGGTCAGGCAGGAAGCGGCAAAGGAGCAGACCTGTTTAACGACAAGACCAACACCGGGAAAGCAAGCGTCAGCGGTCTGGGTGTCGTTATGGGCTTGCTTAGCAGCGCAAAGGTTCACCAGTGTATTGCATGGATCAAAGAGTTCCCCACCGGTGTAAGTCTCCCGGCTTTCGGTGACGGTACACTGTTGCGCGATGTGGATAAAGCATTGCTCGAGACACTTGACACGGCGCGTTATCTGTTCTTTATCACTCATACCGGGCAAGCCGGAAGCTATATGAATGACAGCCACACAATGGACTCCGCAATCAGCGACTACGCAGCCATTGAGAGCGTGCGAACTATGGATAAGGCTGTGCGCGGCATACGCACATACGTAAAGCCGGAACTCGGCGGCAACGTATATGTTGACGCTTCCACCGGACAGTTGGCAAGCTATACCGTGGCGCATTTGGAAACTGTGGCAAACCAAGCCCTCGAGGCTATGGAACGAGCCGGGGAACTTAGCGGCTACAAAGTTGAGATAGACCCGGAGCAGGATGTCGCAAGCACCAGCCTGGTAGAGTTCGTAATCAAGAATGTTGCAGTCCCGGTTATGCGACATGTGAGAATTAAAATCGGGTTCGCTAAATCCGTATAACCTAAACACAAAAGGCAAAAGCAATGAACGTAAGCATTAAAAACGGCGTGCCTATGGTTAACGGCATGTTAGTTGCGTGGGCTGATATTGTCGTACTTGTCGGCGGTGTGCCTGTTACCGGCATTACAGGTG
This sequence comes from uncultured Duncaniella sp., assembly GCA_910588795.1. GTDB lineage: Bacteria > Bacteroidota > Bacteroidia > Bacteroidales > Muribaculaceae > Duncaniella. The sequence continues at coordinate 10,710 of CAJURI010000043.1, forward strand.
TGGAGTATGGCGATGAGCAGGAAATCGTTAACAAGTGGGGCGCAGGGCGTCACCCGGTGGGACGTGCAAAAGGACGTATAACCCCCTCCGCTAAAATTACCCTCTACCACGAGGAAGTTGTGGCGCTTCAATCCCAGAGCGTGAACGGACGACTGCAAGACCTCCCACCCATTGAAATACAGGTGAGTTATTTGCCTGAAAATGGGGTCGTGGTAACTGACAAGATCCGCAACTGCCATATTTCAAGCAATACTCGCAAGTGGAAAGAGGGAGACACCGGGCAGGAGGTAGAACTTCCGCTCGTTCCCTCACATATCGAATGGGGCAAAGCTGCATAATCCCCATTTCGCACCCTTTTAAGGCCGTTAAGGGCTGACCCCCTTAACGGTCACTAATAATCAAACTTAAACAGTTATTCTCTGCTTAGGCAGAGCGATTTAAAATCGATTAAAAAACCATTTAACCCCCGATTAAAAAGCATGGAAAAGGTTAACAACACCCCTAAAGTATTTAACGGCGATTTGACCGAAGCACAGGTTGACGCTTTCAAGGCTCAGCACCGCAAAAGTTTCGCAGTTGAAATTCAGGACGGCGACGAGGTGCATATCGGCTATTTCAAGCGTCCCACTCTGGAGACTCTCAAGGCTGTAACCAAGGTTGCAAAAAGCGACGAAGTGGAAGCCGGTAAAGTGATGTTCGACAACTGCTGGCTGGGCGGTAGTAAGGAACTGCGCACCGATGCGCTGCTCTTCATGGCTGTTCAAAAGAAGTTGGGTGAAGTGCTCAACGGCTTCCAGGGTCTAATAAAAAACTTGTAGAGGCGCACACACTGGCGGAGTCTGACGAGGAGGACGGCTTCGCCAAGGGGTGCGCCCTGATCCGGGCTAACCTGCACATTGATATTGAAAAGATTGAGACGGAGGAGGAATGGGCGCGGCTCTACTGCGAGGCACTATGGCTGGAGCGATGGAGGAACCGGAACCGGGCAGAACTTATCGCGTCATTGTTCGGAGAGAAGCCCTAAAGCCAGGGCAGCGAGCCAGGGCCGTCGCCCTTAACCATGCTCCGAAACCCGCGCCACAGCCAGATGAACAAGCCGATAAAGCCAAGGACTACGAAGAGTTTCCACAGCAGGGCCAAAACTGATATGATTATTTTGGTAAACATGGTCTTGTTACTTTGGTAAGGTGCTACAAATATAGCGAATAAAAACGACATGGCAAGCGTATTTGACTACATTTTTAGGATAGGCGGCAATTTTGTGGCGCAGATAAGCGGCATGAGCGCAGCGGCCGGCGAATTTTCCGCAAGGGCGGAGGTCGCCGAAAGTCGCGGGCGCAGTTTTGCTGCGTCGCTTGCCACGTTCTCATACGCTACGGACATGGCGCGGAACCTAAGCGAGGCAATAGGCGGTCTGAGCAGTGCGGGCATAAAGCTGGACAGCCAGATGCACGATTTAAGCGCTGTTGCTGGCGTTACGGGCGAGGGTCTGAAACAGATCGAGACATTCGCGCGGCAGAGCGCAAAGGCGTTCGGCACTGACGCCGCCGTGGCGGTTGAGGGTTACAAACTGCTGCTCTCGCAGCTGACGCCGGAGCTGGGCAAATACCCGGACGCGCTCAGGGAGATGGGCGACTGCATACAGACGACCAGCAAGCTGATGGGCGGGGACGGCGTGGCGGCGGCTCAGGTGCTTACCACGGCGATGAACCAGTACGGGGTGAGCATGGAGGACCCGACGGCGGCAGCCGGGGAAATGGCGCGCATGATGAACGTAATGGCGGCAGCCGGACAGGCAGGATCGGCGGAACTTCCGGCGATAAGCGCGGCGCTCCAGCAGTGCGGTATGGCTGCCAAGGCTGCAAATGTGAGCTTCGAGGAAACAAACGCCGCAATCCAGGTACTTGACAAGGCGGGCAAAAAAGCCAGCGAGGGAGGTGTCGCATTGCGAAACGTTCTGGGCCAGCTCAGCAAAGGCCGCTTCGTCGAGAAGCAGGCACGGGAGGAGCTTGAAAAGGCCGGCATTGATGTTGTGGCTCTGGGCGACAACTCCAAGAGCCTTAAAGAGCGCCTCGAGATGCTGAAACCGATGCTTAACGACTCCGCGCTGTTGTCAAAATTCTTTGGTGTGGAAAATGCCAACGCCGCCCGTGCCCTTATACAAGGCACCGAAAGCCTGCAAGACTTCACGACCGCCGTAACTGGAACCAACAGCGCGACCGAGCAGGCCGCTATTGTCATGGACAGCTATGCCGAGCGACAGGCACGAGTAAACCAACAATTTGAGGACTTCAAAATTACCATATTCCAAGCCACCGGCGATTTTTCGTTATGGTGCGGTGTCCTGACTTCTGCACTTGTGCCGATTGCTCAACTTGCCCCATTACTTACAGCAGGCTGGAGACTAATGCTGTTAATTAAAAATCTCAAATGGGCAAGTATGTGGAGCAGTGTTGTGGGTTGGGTTCGTGCAGCCGGCGTTAACTTCGCGCTGATGAACGGCACACTCTCAACTACCAACATGGTATCACTGGGCTTTATCGGTAATATGGGACGCGCAACAATAGGGTTAATTCGATTTGCCACCGTAGGAGTTTTTAACGCTCTGAAAGGTCTGGGCGCACTCATATTGTCACTTGTGACGAGTGGCACAGCGTCCGCCACATTCTCCGGCATTGCTTCAACAGCTTTCGGAACTTTTGCCACTACTGCCTCGGCAGCTTGTCGCGCCGTTTCGGTCGCAATTATGAGCATTCCGATTGTTGGCTGGATAGCTGCGGCCATTGCTGCATTGATAGCGATAGGTGCTTACTTCTGGAACACGTCGGCTAAATTCCGGGCAGTGCTCAAAGGGACATGGGCGGCGTTCAAGGCTTGTTTTACCGGTATCGGCGAACTTGCTAAAAACACTTTTGGAGCAATCGGCGACCTGATAAAAGCAGCGTTCAATTTATCCCCCTCCGGAATAGATGCAGCCCTGAAAAAGTTAAAAGCCGGTTTCAGTGACTACGGCAAACAGGTGGGTCAGGCGTTTAATGAGGCTTACAATGCCGAAATGGCAGAGTCCGCCCAAAAAGAGGGCAAAAAGAGTCCCAAAGGAAACAAGCCAACAACCAACGGAAGCGGTGCGACGGTTCCGGGGGTGACTGTTCCGGAAGTCAACCCCACCGGCAACACTCTGAGCGGTGCGAGTGGAACAGGCGGCAAAGGATCCGGCAGTGACGGAGGCGGAAAAATAAGAAACATAACTGTAAATATTGACAAACTTGTCGAGCGCTTCGAGATACACACCGCGACTGTCGGCGAAAGTACCGAAAAGGTCAAGGCTGTTATTTTGGAGACCCTTATGGGGGCGCTAAACGACACACAATTAGCAATGTCATGAGCCTAATTCCACAACCGAGCTTAGGAGGTAAAAAATTACCTGTCAGCATAGATCTTGCAGCTATGAGCTGGGGGCAGCACATGGCTAAAAAACTTATACGCTTCAAGGAACTGGGCGGAAGTCCTGAGCGTGACGGCATAACCGTGCACGAGATTGGGCAGCCTATCACCGACCCGGAATATTGGGAGGGGCGCTGGGTACTCTGCCCCCTCAGACTGGAGCGAGAAAACGGCGTGGGGCTGACATTTGCCGATGCAGTGGCAGCAGCCAGCCGAGAACATAGGATTATAAGCACGGCTCTGACCGGTAGAGACGGCACGGTGAAAGAGTATATAAACGCCGGCGATTGGGCGGTTAATATCGTGCTGGGCTTGCAATGTGTCGAGGGTGGAGAGATAGCCGATAAATGGCCGACCAATGAGGTGCGGGAAGTTCGCAAGCTGTTGGAAGCAAATGAGGCTCTGAGAGTTCACAGCGAATTTTTAGACGCTTTGAATATCGGGCGGCTTGTGATTAGAAGTTATTCCCTCAGCCAAATGACAGAAGCCAATTATCAGGTAGTTGAAATTAGCGCGGTCAGCGATGAAGATTACGAGATATTCAGCACCGATTATGAGCAACCGAAAAAATAACAACAGCGATGAAAGGCATGTTAATTGACAGTATCACCGGCGACCTGCTGACCGAACACGGCCGCATAGCGATTGGAGACACCGAGGGGCAAACCGCCGAGGCGGTTGTCACCACCATGCGCGGAGACATTAAGGAGCACCCCCTTTTAGGCGGTGAAGCCGGCAGACTTCGCGCCGGTCAGCCCGATGTAATGTGGCCCGGTGAGGTTCGCCAGATGTTACGCGGTTGCGGGGTCGATTGTGAGCGTGTAGTAATGGAGACTGACGGAACTATCAGCATAGAACGATGAGAACGACAGCGAAAGAGAGGCAAACACTGCTTGATATTGCCCTGCAAACGGGCGGACACATTGAAACGGTGCTCGCACTGGCAGAGGCTAACGGTATGAGCATAACCGACCGGCTGGAGGATGGGAGTGTGCTGATAGTTCCGGTACCGGTGGAGGGTGGAGACACCCGAACCGTTGAACTTTACAAGGCGCACAAGGTGGAGCCGGCAACCGAAATAAGCCCGGAAGATATGGCGGCTTGCCCTTACGGCGGTATTGGCTTTATGGGCATTGAAATAGATTTTATCGTGAGTTAAACAGCATTTCTCTGCTTAGGCAGAGCGATTAAAAATCGATTAAACAGCTATTAAATGAGTAGTAAAATGGCACGCAATATTAACGAAATTAAAACAGAGATCGCACGCGAGTTTATGCGCAATGAGTCTGCGGCGGAACTGTACGGGTTTACCCCGGGCTCAGAGTTCGGCGACATATTCGGTGCGGCAAGTGTTGAAAATATTTTGCTTTATGTCTGGGCGGTCTGTGCCTGGAGCGTCGAGCAGCTTGTAAGCAGGCACAAAGCGGAGGTAACGGCGGAACTGGAGGAACTTATAGCCCACCGCCCGAAATGGTACCGCGATAAGGTGCTCCGCTTCATGGCAGGCCACGAGCTTGAACAGGACAGCGACACATACGACACTACCGGAATGACTGAGGGGGATATAGCGGCGGCGTGTGTCGTAAAACATGCGGTCGCTATGGAGAGCAAGGATGCCAGTCTGCTGACAATAAAAGTAGCCGGAGAGAGTGGCGGAGTGCGCAAACCGATAACAGCGGAACAGGAAAAGCAGCTGAAAGCCTATATAAACGAGATTAAGGATGCCGGCGTGCGCACCGCACTTGTGAATATGGAGGCGGATACATTCGACTGTACTGTGGATATCTACTACAATGCTATGCTGGATCCTGCCGTTGTTCAAACCGCATGCCGTGATGTGATCTGCGATTATATTGAGAATTTGCCTTTTAACGGCGAATATACGAATATGGCCCTCGTTGACCGCCTGCAAGAGGTAGAGGGGGTGAAAATAGTGGAGTTGCGGGGTAGCACCGCGCAGGCCGTAAACGAGAGTACAACGACACAGATTAACGCGCGTCTGACCCCCGCAGCGGGCTATTTCAGACCAGGGGCGATAACTGTAAACATGAAAGCGTATGACGAACAAGGCTGACAGAACCTATAACGTAAATATCAAGCGGCTGGCGCTGCTGACATTGCCGACGTGGCTACGGCGCCCGCTTTCCGGGGCTCTGATATATGCCGGGGTCAGCCCGCTGGGGCGTTTGCTCCAGGAGCTGCGCGCATACAGGAGCGCAACAAGCTACCGGCTGAGACATAACGGGCAGGTGTGCAAGCTGTGCGGGGCACTTAATGATGAGTTTGACCCGGGACTGCGCCGCATAGAGATAGAGGACAGCGACAGTGTCGGAAACCGGGAAGCTGCGGCGGTATGGCTTCGCGATATGGACCGGTGGGTGATGGTGCCGCGGCGAGGCGCGGGCGCGGTGAGCATACACCGGGAGGGATTCAACGGCACGAGCGGTTATGACTTCTGGGTGACGGTGCCGGAGGAACTGTGGACGGCCGAGACGGAAACGAGACTACGGGCAATATTGAACATGTATAAACTGGCGGGCAAACGCTACGCTATAAACCATAAATGACAATGGACAAAATATTAGGTAATTTTCTGACACAGGCAAACAAAGATTTTCCTCTGGACTGCGAGACGCTGGACTATCTGCAAAAACTGGTGGCACTTGCAGCCATTGCCGGCAACATAGGAGGCGACCGTGTGGTTCTCTGGGGTTGCGAGCCCAACAGCGAGGGGACCCGCAGGGGGGCTGGCTATGTATTCGTAAGGACCAAGAACGCGCCGGAGGGTGAGGTTCTGCCCTGGGATGGCGGACCGACCACAAGCGGCATGTATGTGAAACAAGAAGCAATCCCGGTAAGTGCCAATAATACGGACTACCCGAAAGCCTACACGCGCCGGAGTCTTGCGCCCGGCATAGGAGAGGAAAACTACACCTGGGAGAGCTTCACAGACATTAAGAGCATAAAGGGACTGATGGACGAGAACCGGTCGCTCCGCAATGAGCTGGCGGCCGTTCAGCCGGCACCGTTGGGGATAGTCCAGATGTGGGCCGGTTCCCGGGTGCCACAAGGCTATGTGCTATGTGACGGACAGCCATTAAGGAAGTCCGATCATCCGGAGCTGTTCAATGCCATTGGCTCGACATTCAACACTGCGGTAAACGCGAACGGCGTAAGGTACACGACCCAGGATGGTTATTTCAGGGTACCTGACCTGAGGGGACGTTTCGTTGTCGGTCTCCATGACAGTGACCGGGACTATGAGAGCCCCGGGACCGGCGGCGGACTGAAGAAAGTGACGCTCACGGAGGAGACAATACCCCGTCACAGCCATGAGGAGATGCTGTGGAAAGGGGGAAGCGGAGACTGGAAAGGGCACGGCAGCAATTCCTGGCCTAATGCCACAACAATATTCGAGTGTTCACCTCATGGGATAAACACACTGGACTATGGCAAGGGTGAAGCTCACGAGAACCGCCCCCCATATTATGTGCTGGCATACATAATGCGCGTTAAGTAGACATAAATAAATACCCGAGATTATGGCAATAAGGACAATAGCACAGCTAAAAGCGTGGTTCCGTCGTGGGAAGTACCCGACGGAGGAGCAGTTCGCCGACTGGCTCGATAGCTACGTGCACAAGGAGGAAAGCATTATCCCCGTAATACAGGTGGAGGGGCTAGCGGAGCAGCTCAACAGCAAGTATGTCGCTTCGGAAGGGCATGAGCTGGAACGGCAACACATTGAACTAAAGGGAGATTATGAGACGCACAAGAAGACATCGGATGAGCGTTTTGACAATATATCCGGGTGTATCGAGGATCTGGAGACCGAGAATGAGAGGCAACAAACGGAGATTGATTCACTGAATGCCGAAGTTGAGGTCATCCATACGAAGGACTCGTCACAGGACAAAGAGATCTCAGCACTGCATGATACGGACAGGGACCAGCAGATGAGCATTGACTCGCTCGATGGAAGGGCAGACACTTTGGAGCTGGGTATACGTATGCATGTCTCGGACACCGATAATCCACACCGTGTCAACAAATCGCAAGTCGGGCTCGGCAATGTCCCGAATGTTGCGACAAATGACCAGACACCCACCTACACGGTGGCACCGTCTCTGACAGACCTGTCAAGCGGAGAGAAGCTGTCATCTGCTTTCGGTAAACTCATGAAGGCGGTGTCATCGCTAATCTCACATATCAGCAGCAGGGACAATCCGCATCAGGTGACTGCCACACAGGTAGGAGCATCGCCATCTGGACATAACCATGACTCCACCTACCAGCCTAAAGGTAATTACGCGCCGGCAACACACACGCATACGGCGGCACAGGTGAATGAGGACGCGTCACACAGGTTTGTGACGGATGCCGAGAAGTCTGCATGGAACAGTAAGGCAGGTGGCAGCCACAACCATGACTCCACCTATCAGCCTAAAGGCAATTACGCGCCGGCAACGCACACGCATACGGCAGCACAGGTGACTGGGGACGCGTCACACAGGTTTGTGACGGATGCCGAGAAGTCTACATGGAACAGCAAGGCTGATGGCAGCCACAACCATGATTCTGTCTATCAGCCTAAGGGGGACTATCTGCTCTCATCCCAGCTCCAGGACCTCAAAGGAGACAAGGGTGATAAAGGAGACAAGGGGGCTGTGTTCACACCTGTGGTGGACTCGTCCGGCAATCTGACATGGAGCAACAACGGTGGACTCACAAACCCCGCGGCTGTTAATATAAGGGGGCCCAAAGGTAGTGACGCCACAGTGACAAAGGCGGCAATTGAGGCGGTCCTGACGGGAGTGATAAACAGCCATAAACACGAGGCTCTATCAAAACAGCTTGTTGAAAACGGCTATTACAGATTTCATGACGGATTTTTAATACAGTGGGGGCACCCGTCTGATAATCAGGATGCCTATGGTGTACAGACCATATATTTCCCACACTCATTTGTCGACACCTCTTATTCAATACTGACCACTGCTGACAGTTCATATCAGACATATTATGTCGGCAGAACCATATGCAACAAATCAGCAGGCAGTTTTAAAGTGTCAGCCAACCAAAAAAACAAGGAAAGGTTCTTTTGGATAGCTGTCGGCAAAGGTTAATAACAGACATATTACAAAAAATGGAAGTTACAAAAAATGGAAGGCGACAATATGTATTGGAGGGATGGCTTCTATAGCAAACCGGTTGATGGAGGTGTAGAGATCTCCATGGAGTATTACAAAGAATTGTTGGAAGGGCAGGATGGAGGGCTGTTAATTTTGGAGGATGAGACAGGGATCCCTGTCCTCAGGATGTATGAGCCGTCTATCGAAGAACTCAGGATTATCAAACTCCAAGAGCTGGAGGAGTACGACCGCTCTTCGGCTGTAAACACGATCAGCATCGGAGGTGTCTCCGGATGGCTTGACAAGGCTACGCGTGTGGGGCTGATGAACTCCATATCGGTGGAGCAGGAAAGCGGCAGGACCGAGACGAGCATATGGCTCGGCGATCACCGTTTTATCATGCCGATTACAGAGGCTGTAGGAATCCTGAGACAGATTGAGATCTATACTGTAGACTGCAACAATGTCACACGTGAGCATGCAGCAGCGATAAGGGGGCTCCGGTCCAAGGAGGATATAGAGGCGTACGATTTCAAGACAGGCTATCCTGATAGGCCATGTTTCACTGTATGAAAACTTAATATGGTCAAACAGATTTTGTAAATGGATAGGATCTACAAATGCGCGCCGCTTCCCTTCATGGGGCAGAAGCGCTATTTCCTCCGGACCTTTATCGAGGTGCTGGAGCAGGCAGTAGGTGAGATTGATACGGTGGTGGACCTTTTCGGCGGCTCCGGGCTGCTGTCGCACACGGCAAAAAGGGTGCTCCCGGGGTGCCGGGTGGTGTACAACGACTTCGACCGCTATGTCGACAGACTGGCGGCCGTGGAGCAGACCAATGGAATTTTAAGGGCAATTAAAGAGTGTTTAACTGGTGTTGAACCCAACAAGCGCCTCTCAGACCGGCAGTGCGCCGACGTCCTGGATATAGTGCACGACCATGAGAAACAAAATGGCTATGCCGATATTCTTACAATAGGTCGCTCCTTGCTTTTCTCCGGCAAGTGGGCCAAGAGCCTGGACGAACTGCGCAGACACACGATGTATAACCGCGTCCACAGCGGTGACTACCGCACTGACGGCTATCTGGACGGACTGGAAGTCGTGCATCTTGATTACCAGGATCTGTTTGACCTGCACCGTGACAATCCACGTGTGTTGTTCCTCATGGACCCGCCGTATCTTACGACAGAGTGCGGAATGTATGAGAATTATTGGAAGCTGACCGACTATCTGAACGTGTTGCGGCTGCTTAAAGGTACGAAATACGTTTATTTCACAAGCGACAAGTCGCAGATTGTCGAGCTCTGCCAATGGCTCGCTGATGAGTACCGGGAAGCGGCACCAATGTGGGGCGCGGAAATACGCCAGCGCACAAACACGCTGAACTATCAAGCTAAATTTAACGATATGATGATAACGCGACTCTGACTCGCCTACAAAGCGGAGGCATAGAAAAAGCCCCCGGCTTAGTTTGCAGTATCCTACCACATACAAACACAATGCACCGAAGCACATAAGCCGGGGGCTAAAAGCCTTTGACTCGTGCTTCGGTGCTTCTGCTGATATGTGGTAGGAGTTGCAAAATTACGAAAAAAATGCTGAATGACAGTGTACGAAGCATTAAAATTATGCGGTGGAGTAATTGAAATGTCCGTTCCTGAAAATGGTTGACTCGGTTTGGTATGTTTACTGATATTGGTTT